>NZ_JAHZOE010000037.1:0-14865 GCF_019448545.1 Anoxybacillus sp. ST4
CTTCTGTTGGCAGGCGAAACGATCGATCGAGTTCTTTCCGCTACCTAGGGCATTTTCTATGACCGAAATGCCCTATTTGTGCTGGGCTTTTTTATACACTAGCACTGGGGTGAATAGTTACAAAAAATGTAGCACTTATATGTGATGAAAAAATGATGTCTTTTTGAATATTTTTAAAAATTTTTTTCTGCTTTGTTTGGAAGGATTGTCTAAAAATCATGCAATAATAAGCAAAAGGAAGAGGAAAGCTCAGAGTTAGGGGGCTCCAATATCCTCTTCCTAACGCACTTTATAGCCCTATATATTATTTTCACCCGCTCCTAAAACTGGATGACGATCATAAGAACGATCTCTACTATTCCAAAACAATGTAAGCCACGTTGCTATGACTCCTAGCACACTTGAAAAGTAAAATCCTGCCGCGATTCCAACTAGTGAATTAAGCACCCCCGCAAGGAACGAGCCTACAAACATTCCAATTGCATATAGAGCTTGATACATTCCCATCGCCGTAGCTCTTTTTTCATGTGAAATGGATTCAATCGACATTCCTAACGATGAACAATGCACCTCATCCCTCACTTCTTTGTTTTTTGGCAGATCAGCATCTTTCATACAAGTACGCTACAACTCCCCGCTTCTCTTCCATGATATAACTGTATAACTAATATCGAGGTGATTCATTTGAGCAACATGCTCTCTTTTTTGTACTACTACCTTCCGCTGTTTTCTGTGCAGTTGAAAACACCCAAAAACAGCTTCCAACAAAATTAATTGCCATTCCAACAATTGTTGACATCATTTTACTTATAAATAATCCTATATCCATTAATTGTGATGATGTTAATAAGATCATTGTAGCACTTAGCGATGTCATGTTTACAACGATAAATTGAAAAAGTTGCTGTGCCGATACTTTTTCCCGCACTCGAAACGTCCACGTTCGGTTCCATACGTAGCTATTAATGACACCTGCGCTATATGAACATAATTGCGCGAATACATTCGATACTCCTATCAATGTAAGCAAAAAAAACACAACAAAATCAACAATTGTATTTCCCAAACCAACAACAGTAAAACGAACAAATTTTACTCTTTCACTCCACATAATATGGTACCTTCTTCTTTTCGTAACCGACTCCCCAACTCTCCCTTAAGATATAGAGCGGGCGCTGTTTCACTTCGTCGTAAATGCGGCCGATATATTCCCCGATAACGCCAAGCATCATAAGGACAACACCGTTGAAAAAGAGAACCGCCATCACGAGCGACGACCAACCGGTGACCGTCGCGTCCGTAAATAGTTTTAAATATAACACAACCGCCATCCATCCGACGCTAACAACGGAAAGCAAAAAACCTAATAAACTGGCTAGCTTTAACGGCTTATATGAAAAAGAGGTAATGCCGTCAAGTGAAAACCGGATCATTTTTTTTAGCGGGTATTTCGTTTCCCCTGCAAACCGTTCGTCCCGCTCATATTCAATCGCTGTTTGGTTAAACCCGACCCAGCTGACAAGCCCACGTACAAATCGACTCCGCTCTCTCATTCCTACCAACTGATCACGCACTTTTCGGTCAATTAAGCGAAAATCGCCTGTATCAAGTGGAATGTCAATTTCCGTCGCCGCCCGCAATAACCTGTAAAAAGCGTATGCAGTAATTTTTTTAAAGAACGTTTCCCCTTTTCGTTTCGTTCGCTTTGCATAGACGACGTCATATCCTTCTTTCCATTTCTCAATCATATCCAAAATCAACTCTGGCGGGTCTTGCAAATCCGCGTCAATAATGACGATCGCTTCTCCAGAAGCATAATCCATTCCTGCTGTAATGGCGATTTGATGGCCGAAGTTGCGAGAAAAATTCAAGTATTTCACTGTATCATCTCTGACCGCAAGCTCTTTCAAAAGATCAAGTGTTTCATCTTTACTACCATCGTTGACAAACAATAGCTCGTACGCCCCGTCTGTTTGTTCCATCACCCTTTTTAGCCGTTTATACGTTTCACGAATCACAAGCGCTTCGTTATAGACAGGAATCACGACCGAGTATTTCACCATGTTCCCCTCCTCCTACCCTTCATATTGATATAGCTTTCCTTCCCCTTCTCTACCGAACGACGGTTGTGTGTCGGTGGATTGTTTCCATTTGGTTTGCGGCACTTCTTTACAGTTTGTTTGAATCCACTGGATGATTTCATTATTGCTTTGGCCGCCGCCGAACCCAGAAATAAGGAAATATTTCACTTCCCCGTTTTTGACTAAGGTCTCTAGCTTTTCGACCGTTAGCGCTGGGTCGTTTCCAGAAAATCCACCCATTGCCATGACCGCTTTATCAGTTTTTAACATGATTTTGGCTGCTTCTGTTGCACGGAATGTCGCTACTAAATAAGTTTCTCCATCGTAATTTTTTTCTAAATATTCAATGAGTTTGTCATTCTCCTCACTTCTTTCGATATTTCTTATCATTCCCTCACCCTGTGCTTCAGTGAATTGTGGGCCGGCTGCTGGAATCATGCTATTGCCGCCGTACAAGATCGGGGTGAGCGCCCAATAAAACGGCATAAGAAGAAGCCCAAACAAACTTGCGACTTTTACATAATAGGCGATTCGTGCGTTCTGTCGAAACGCAAGAAGCAGCACGAACGAAGCAAGCCCTAACAAACCGACAAACAAGATCCAGAAGGTTGAAATTGAAGCTTTATTTTGATAAAGAATATACGCTTCTAATAAAAATGTCGCCAAAAATGCGGTTGGTAGTAGCCATTGATGGATGCCCTCTCTGTAAAATTCCCATAATAGCGCACTACCAATCGCCACAAGCACAGCAATCGCTGGCGCCATCATGCTTAAATAATAACGATGAAAAAAGCCAGCAATACTGAAAAACACCATCATTGTAACGAGCCATGCCAACCAAAATACCGCAGCTTTATGCGAAAGAGTAAATACACGCTGTTTTCGAACCGATAAAACAACCGCAATTGTGCTAAAAAGAACAAACGGTAATAACCAACTAATTTGTCCAGAAAGCTGTTGGTTGAACAAGCGAAATATCCCGCGATTTCCTGTTTCTCCAATACCAATGCCACCTAGTTGCCCACCTTTCCATTCCGGCATTTGCGGTGGGGTGTTGTTGGTATTTGGCTGTTGCCCTGTACTTTGTGCGCCATTCGGTAGTTGTTCTATGTTTGGCACTCCATTTGGAGGTTGCGACATTTCCCCTCTTGCTCTATCTTGGTCTCCCATCATACGATTCCCACCTGGACCTGCGCTGCCGGTAAGCCGACCGATGCCATTATAGCCAAGCGCCAATTCCATTACCGAGTTTGTTTGGCTACTTCCGATATACGGACGCTTGTCTTTCGGCATAAGGTCCGCAATCGCAGCGTATGACAGCGAAGTTATAAGCAACATAACCGTTGCCACTGCTAGCTGTTTCAGTTTTCGTTTCCGAGCTTCATTTTTTGCTAACCAGTAAAATATGTAAAACGCAGGCAGAACCATATACGCTTGCAGCATTTTCATGTTAAATCCGATCCCAACTAACGAAAAGCTGATAAAAAGCCATACACCTTTTTCCGTATGAACGGACTTCATCAATGCCCACGTGGCAGCTAACAATGTGCAAATCAAAATCGTATCTAAATTGTTCGTGCGCGTAACCGCAACAAAAATAGGTGTGCACGCAAAAATGAAACTCGCCCACCGCGCCGTGACGCGGCCGTAAAATGGTTGAACGATAAAGTACAGTAACATCGTAGATATCACACCGGCAAGCGCTTCTGGAAGTAGGACGCTCCAATCACTTACTCCGAACAAAGCAACACTCAAAGCTTGGAACCATAGCGCCACTGGTGGTTTGTCAACTGTAATAAATCCAGCCGGGTCAAGGGAAGCGAAGAAAAATGCCTTCCAATTCGCGGTCATACTTTTCGCCGCAGCTGTATAATACTCATTCGATCCAGCGTTTCCGATGTTATAAAAATATAATAATGAAGCCAAGCCAATGATGGCTATTAGCCACCAATCTCTCTTCCTATTATTCCCCATTAAAAATCCTCCTTCTTTGTCCAAAACGATGCATCTTACCTCTTTCTAACAAGGGGAGCCCGGGATCCTGGCTACATCATACGTCACTTTAGTGAAAGTTAGGTGAAAAATTCCATGATCATAAAAAAAGAACTAGAGCTACTTGCACTCTAGTTCTATCATTAATTGAAAAATTTTCCTATTTATATTGATAACTTTTTTTGTACAAGACATTTTTTATAACGATCTATTCATCCGAAATAACGCAATGGCGCGTTGACGTTGTAATTGGTGATCAACTGTCGGTTCAGGATAATCGACCTTTATGCTGCTTTTCCACGGCTCATGAATATGTGCTGACGGCATGGAGGCAAGTTCATGCACATATGTGCGAATATATGTGCCGTCGGGATCAAACTTTTTAGATTGCTCGATTGGGTTAAATACGCGAAAATATGGAACGGCATCCGTTCCGACAGAAGCAGCCCATTGCCATCCCCCAATGTTCGATGCTTCGTCATAGTCAATTAACATCTGTCGGAAATATTCCTCCCCCATTCGCCAATCAATGAGATAGTCTTTCGTTAAAAATGACGCAACGATCATGCGAAGGCGATTATGCATCCATCCTTCCTCTTTTAACTGACGCATGCCCGCATCAACAAACGGAAAACCTGTTCTTCCTTCTTTCCAAGCTTCAAATCGTTTTTCATCACGTGACCAAGGCAGATGGCGGTATGCTTCAATGAACTCTTCTGTTTTCGTAAAAGGAAAATGCGCATAAACCATATGATAAAAATCACGCCAAGCAAGCTCTTTTATATACGTTTCAATCGCTTCATCATAGCCGTTTCCGAATTGTTGCGCAACAGCGTGAAAAACTGTACGAATCGAAATCGTCCCCGTTTTTATATGTGGAGACAATCGACTCGTGCCAAAAACGCTCGGAATGTCCCGCTGACGATGATAACACGGGAGAGCGATATCAATAAACTGTCGCAAAGCATGTAACGCATCTTGTTCCCCTATATTTTCCCAACGTTTCGTACATTGGGCAAGCCACATAGAAAAAGCACGCTCATCGTCCTCGGCAAGCGGAGTGATGTGTAACATATAGGCACGTAGTTCATTTATATCAATCGAAAGCGGCGGTCGTTTAGGAAGCTTGCGCCACGCGCGATAATATGGAGTATATACTTTATAAGGCGAACCATCTGCCTTCAACACCTCAAACGCCCCATGCATATGCGCATCGTCGTATTCATGCACTTCAATTCCTCGCTTTTCTAGCAACGCCCTCACGTAATTATCTCGCTCTTTCCCTCGTCCGACTTCATCTTTATTGAAGAACACGGCGCTTATATTTACTTTATTCGTCAGCCGAGCGAATACATGATCGATCTCCCCATATAAAATATGCATATGTATGCCACGCTCACGTAACGTTTGACGAAATCGCTCAACCGTTTGAAAAAAATATGCATGATGATACGTTCTTTCTTTTGCGAAATAAGGGTCGACATGGAAGAGAAAAAGAAGCTTCCCTTGCCTTTCCTTTGCCCAATGAAGCGCTTGAACGAGCGCCGTATGATCATATAGACGGAAATCCCGTCGAAACCAAACAACAGCTGTATGCATTCATACCATCCTTTCATCTTCTACACCTTCTTATTGTACAATATTTGTTTAATGATTGTATAATAAAAAGAAAAAGAAGGTGACCATCTTGTACGATGTTATTATTGTTGGCACAGGCTTTGGAGGAATAACCGCTAGCGCGCTCCTTGCGAAAAAAGGTTATCGTACGCTTACACTCGAAGCAGCAAATGAACTCGGTGGATGCGCAGGAAAATTTGAACGGCAGTCGTTTCGCTTTCAAGCAGGCGCGACGCTCGGTATGGGGTTTGAAGAAGGGGGCGTATTTTCACAGCTCTTTCGACAACTCGACACGTCTCCTCCGCCAGTACATTTATTGCATACGGTAATGGATGTGCATGTTTCTAAACGAACCATTCGCTACTATCAGCAAAAAGAACGGTGGTTTGATGAAATCGCTAAACAGTTTCCGAGAGATAGCGCAGCCATCATTCGCTTTTTTGAAGAAATGTTTTCCCTTGCAGATACGATGCTTTCTTTTGTATATAAACGACCGATCATTCCGCCAAAAACGGTAACGCACACCTTTCATGTCATGCAAAAAGTAGATCGCAAACTAATAAGCGCAACACCGTTTTTATTCCAATCGGTTGCGAAACGTCTGCAACATTACGGCATTCGTGATGAGACATTCATCGCCTTTTTAAACGGTCAGCTCGTTGATAGTGTGCAAACGACAGTTGAACGTTGTCCCGCTTTGCTCGGTGCCGTTGCGTTAAGCATATTTCATCGGGGAGCATTTTATGTTGAGGGAGGGCTCGCATCTGTCGTTCACGCGCTTGCTGAACGTTACAAGCAGCTCGGTGGTGAGCTAATCATGCGGGAAAAAGTTGTGTCCATTCGCAAACAGCACCATTGGCTCGTGACGACAAATCGAAAACAAACATATGAAGCAAAACACGTTGTATTCAATGGCTCTGTCCATAGTATCTTTTCCATTTTAGACGATTCAATAAAACGAACGTTTTCTATTCGTGAAGAAAAAGAAAAACAACGCCCGGCTTGGGGGGCTTTTACAATTTATATCGGGACGGACGACGACTTACAAACAGATAGCTTGTATCACCAATTTATCGTTGATGCAACAAAACCGATGAGCGAAGGAAACCAATTTTTATTGTCTGTTTCAGCACCGTTCGATCGGCAAATGGCACCTTTCGGAAAACGTTCAATCACGATTTCAACACATACTGACCCGCTTCGTTGGTGGAATCGCGATGCATATGACAAAGAGAAAAATATGCTTGCAGAACGCATATTGCAACGAGTTCATGACACATTCCCTTTAACAAACATACATGTCCAGCTCATCGGCACACCTGTAACATTTTCTCGCTTTACCCATCGCGCGCTCGGAAAAGTTGGGGGGTATATTCCAAACGGTGCTTTGAGCTTGCTGTCTACGTATTCACCAAAAACAAACGTGGAAGGACTTTGGCTTTGTGGCGATACAGTTTTTCCGGGTGCTGGTTCAATCAGTTGTGCGTTATCAGGGTGGATCGTTGCTGACGCGATTGACGTAAAAAAATAGCTCTATGCACGAAAAACATAGAGCTATTTTTTCTTTACTTCTACCGGTATCGTTGTTTCTATTTTTATTGCGATTTTCGGATACGTTAATGCCTGCGTCACAATGGCGTCAGGTGCCGGCTTTCGCTCCTCATAATAGACGACGATTTTCCCTTTTTCGTACGTTACATTGGTGATGACAACATCGTATCCGCCTGTTCTTCTTTCACCGAGATGAGTGACAATGTACATCACTCCATCTTGCTGAACCGTATACGTTTTGAATTGTTTATGCTGGCGATCATATAACGCTTTTACATGTTGTGGAAGCTGTTCCTCTGTTACAACATGGTACACTACGTTCTCACTTTCTTCATATGTTTCTTCCGCTTTTGATACACTACAAGCAGAAAGAAATAAACCGATAAGCACAACAATCCATCTCTTCATGCACATTCTCCTTTTTATTTTAAATGACTCTTATCTACATCCACACATTCTCCACACTTTTATTTTACAATAACGGCAGTACGAATGAGAAAGGAGAGATACTATGCTACGAAAACTGCTTATGTTAGTTACACTTACTATATTCACCGCCGCATGCGCAAATGATTCGTCACAACATTCTATCGAACATAAGCGAAAGGCAAAACAACCGGACGTATTATCCGGAAAAGAAATTCACATCGTTGCTAAAGAGGCACAATGGCAAATAAATGATAACGTAACGGTTCCTGTGTATACGTATAACGGCTCTGTACCTGGCGCGCAAATTCGGGTAAAACAAGGGGAACGAGTAAAAATCATTTTTAAAAACGAACTGCCCGAACCAACGGCGATTCATTGGCACGGCTATCCTGTTCCAATTAGCCAAGATGGCGTCCCCGGCGTCACCATGGACGCAGTAAAACCTGGTGAAACATTTACGTATGAATTTACTGCAACGATACCTGGGACATATTGGTATCATTCACATCAAAAAAGCGCCGAGCAAGTGGATAAAGGATTATACGGGACATTTATTGTTGAACCTGAAGATGAAGAACGTATAGATCGAGATTATACACTCGTATTGGACGAATGGATTAGCCAACAACAGAGCGCAGCAACAAATGGCCATGCACATCATTCCGATACACATCACGGTGGCGGTGCGATGACACATGACATGAGCATGTACGATCTTTTTACAATTAATGGAAAAAGTGGTGAGGCCATTGAGCCACTCAAAGTAAAAGAAGGCGAAAAAGTGCGCCTTCGTCTCATTAATGCAGGATATATGTCCCACAAGCTTCATTTGCATGGACATGAGTTTAAAATTGTCGCAATGGATGGACAACCGATCAACGATCCAGAACCAATCAAAGATGAACTGTTGAATATCGCTCCGGGTGAGCGCTACGACATTGAGTTTATCGCCAATAACCCGGGTGAGTGGTTACTAGAATGTCACGGAGATACGAAAGGTATCGATGGCATGAAAGTAAAAATTCAATATGAAGGACAAGCAAGCAACACGGACAAAGTAAACGCAACAGAAAACCTCCCTGTTGTGGATATAACAACATACGGAAAATATGAAGTAGGTTCATTTACGTTAGACCAAACATATGATGTTGAATACACAATGGATTTAGGAACCGCCATGGGCAAAAATGGCATGATTTTCACGATTAACGGCAAAACGTATCCTGACACAGCGCCGATCAACGTGAAAAAAGGCGATCTCGTCAAAGTAAAATTCGTGAACAACTCGCCGATGGATGTCCATCCGATGCATTTACACGGCCATTTCTTCCAAGTATTAAGTAAAAACGGCAAGCCAGTCACAGGCGCTCCATTGATGAAGGATACCTTAAATGTAAACCCTGGTGAAGAATATGTCGTCGCGTTTAGGGCAGATAATCCAGGACATTGGATGTTCCATTGCCATGAATTGCACCATGCTTCAGCAGGAATGGTCACAGAAGTCAAATATACCGATTACAAATCGGATTATACCCCAGATCCGAATGACACAGTGAATAAAGGGGAATAAGAAAGAGGGTGTCCAACATTGTGTGGGCACCCTTTCTCCCTTACTTCACATCATATCCTTGTTCTTCAATCGCTTCTTTCAGTTTTTCAACACTCACTTTTGTTTCGTCATAATCTACATCGACTGTACCTTCTTGCAAATGTACTTCGACACGGCTGACGCCATCTAGCTCTTGAAGGGCATTTGTCACCGCTGCTTTGCAATGTCCGCATGTCATTCCTTGTACTTGTAATGTAATCGTCATCATCTATTCCTCCTTAAATGTTTATATTTTCACGCGTTTCAAACGAAGCGCGTTTGTCACAACCGATACAGAGCTAAATGCCATCGCTGCACCAGCGATCCATGGTTGTAATAACCCAGCTGCAGCGACTGGAATGCCAACGCTATTATAAAATAATGCCCAAAATAAGTTTTGTCGAATGTTGCGCATCGTTTGTCGGCTCAGTTCAATCGCTTGTGGAATATGCATCAAGTCACCACCAATGAGCGTTACATCTGCCGTTTCAATTGCGACATCTGCACCTGTGCCAATCGCCATCCCAATATCCGCTTTCGCAAGAGCTGGTGCGTCATTAATTCCGTCACCGACCATCGCCACTCGTTTCCCTTGCTTTTGCAACTGTTCAACGATCGCTGCTTTCTGTTCTGGAAGCACTTCCGCATACACATGTTCAATACCTACTTGCTTGGCGATAGCTTCGGCTGTTCGTTTGTTATCGCCTGTCACCATATATACATCGATGCCCATTTGTTTTAATGTCGCAATCGCTTGTTTTGATGTCTCCTTGATCGTATCAGCAACAGCAATCATTCCAGCAAGCTGTCCTTCGATCGCAACGAGCATGACTGTTTTTCCTTCATCTTCAAGTTTTATCATGGCTAGTTCATGTTCGGCGATTTCGATCCCTCGTTCGTTCATTAATTTTCGTGTGCCAATGAGTACATGTTTTCCATTCACCGTTGCTTCAATTCCATGTCCAACAAGCGCAGAAAATTGCGTCAACGGCTGCGCGATAATTCCGTTTTCTTTTCCGTAAGCCACAATCGCTTGTGCCAATGGATGTTCTGAAGCGCTCTCGGCCGAAACAGCATAATCGATCATGTTTTCTTGGAATGACAATACATCTGTCACTTCCGGTTTTCCTTTTGTCACTGTTCCTGTTTTATCAAGTAATACGGCATTGATTTTATGCGTTCCCTCTAGGTACTCACCTCCTTTAAAGAGAATCCCTTGTTCTGCCCCTTTACCTGTGCCGACCATAATCGATGTCGGCGTGGCAAGACCGAGCGCACAAGGACACGCAATGACGAGAACGGCGATAGCCACCTCAAGCGCTTTTACCAAATCCCCCGGCGCAACAAAGAAGTACCATATAATGAATGCAACGACAGCAATTCCTACAACAATCGGGACGAAAATGCCAGAAATCGTGTCCGCCATCCGCTGAATCGGTGCTTTCGATCCTTGCGCCTCCTCAACGATTTTAATAATATTGGCAAGTGCTGTATCTTTCCCTACTTTTTCTGCGCGAATGGTCAGTACCCCATTTGTATTCATGGTTGATCCGATCACATAGTCGCCTTTCTTCTTATCAACTGGAATCGATTCACCAGTAATCATCGATTCATCTACGGAAGATGCCCCGGCGATGACCGTACCGTCTACCGGGATTTTTTCTCCTGGCTTGACAAGAATCGTATCGCCGATCACCACTTCCTCGAGCGGAACCTTTCTTTCCTCCCCGTTACGGATGACAGTCGCTTCCTTTGCCTGAAGGCTCAACAGCTTAGAGATAGCTTCTGTTGTTCGCCCTTTCGCAAGAGTCTCAAAGTATTTGCCGACAAGCACAAGCGTAATCAAGACGGCACTCGTTTCAAAATATAATCTTGGCATATATGCAGGATTCCCAAGCGTTCGAAAAGCTTCATACAAGCTGTAAAAGTATGCGGCTGATGTTCCAAGCGCCACGAGGACGTCCATGTTTGCGCTCTTGTTTCGCAACGCTCGGTACGCCCCGACATAGAAAGGACCACCGATGTAGAACTGAACGGGTGTAGCTAAAAGAAGCTGGAACCACGGGTTCATCAACAGTTTCGGCATCGGCAAGCCGATATGAAACGGCATATGGGCAATCATCGTATAAAGCAGTGGCAACGATAAGATGATGGAAATTGCGAGTTGCCGTTGTTTTTGTTTCAACCGCTCTTCTTTCCGACTAGCATCATCTTGTTCTTCGTTTCGGATCTGCCCCTTGTACCCAAGCTTTTTGATTTTTTCTAAAATGTCTTCGACAGATGCAATGCCTTCAGTGAATTCTACAACAGCACTGTTTGTCGCCAAGTTTACAGCGGCGCTTGTCACACCTTCCATACGATTTAACCCTTTTTCAATCCGTGACGCACATGCCGCGCATGTCATCCCTTCAATATCGAGCGTCACTTTTTCTGTCGCAACGCCATACCCCAGATTCTCAATTTTCGTTTCGATATCAGCGATTGTTTGTTTCGATGGATCATATTTAATCGTCGCTTTTTCCATCGCCAAATTGACATTGGATTCTACTCCATCCATCTTATTTAGTACTTTCTCAATCCGATTGGCACACGCGGCACATGTCATGCCGGTTACCTTCAGTGTCACGGTTCTTTGTTCATCCATCCACCTTTCCCTCCCTTACTTTGAGAATTGCTTAATGACATCCATTAATTCACGAATGGATTCTTCTCCGCTTCCTTCACGGATCGCCTTGGAAACGCAATGGCTGACATGGCGTTCTAACAAATTCAATCCGACTTTATTTAACGCGGCCGTAATCGCAGAAATTTGCACTAAAATATCGATGCAATACCGATTGTCTTCGACCATTTTTTGCACCCCGCGCACTTGTCCTTCAATACGCTTCAAGCGCTTAATAATGCTTTCGATCTCTTCTTCTGTACGCGGAACCATTTTTTTATCCATATTATGATCTTCGCAATGGTTCATGAAATATCACCTCTCTGATTACATTATACCGGTAATGGGTATATAAAGCAACGAAAGTGTTGACAACATTATTATCGTCAACGTTTTCCCATGATCTATTCACTTTTGGTAGATTTTTTATGAAACAAAAATTCTATCACTTTAGTTTGTCGAGAGGGTGCGAAGCGTAAGAGACGGGTGTGAGTGTCTCATGCTTGGACATTTTTCTTCCAAAAACAGAGACCTTTCTCAACGAATCGAACTGATGGACAAATAGACTCAACTCTTTGCGGCTCTAGGACTGGAGTCTCCTCCGAAGATTCTAGGCATTCATCCTCTCACCTAGATACACAGTAAACGTCAAATAGCCCCCACCTTTTTGAAGGCCGGGGCTTAGGGTATTATTTAGTTAGCTGATGAAAAGCAATACATGAAACAGGAAGTGTTTTAGACCAAGGAAGCACTTGATCCAATGCACGACTGTCTGATAAATCCATATTGGGAAGCTGCTCGAAAAGATAGCGGAGATAGTAATACGGATGTAGTCGATTCGCTATCGCTGTCTCCACCACGCTGTAAATGATAGCACTCGCCCGAGCACCTTGCGGTGTATTGGCAAAAAGCCAATTCTTCCTCCCTATAACGACCGGTTTAATGGATCGCTCGCTGCGATTATTATCGATCTGAAGTCGCCCATCCTCTAAAAAGGCCACTAGCTTATCCCATTGATTTAGACAGTATGCAATGGCCTTTCCTAGTGCACTCTTAGGCAACACTTGCTGCTCTTGTTTTTTTAGCCATGACAAGAACGTATCTAAGATCGGCTTACTTTGTCTAAGGCGTTCTTCGTAGCGCTCCTGAGGTTTTAGATGTTTTAATTTGCGTTCCACCGCAAACAGTTGGTTACAGAAATGAAGTCCCTCAGTAGCTGTCACTGACTTCACGCCGGCAGGCATGGATTTTAGGGCGTTTGTAAACTCTCTCCGCGCATGAGCCCAACAACCAACTAAAGTTACATCAGGAACTTTGTGGTATCCTGCATATCCATCTACCTGCAAGTAACCTTTGAACCCATTTAGAAACATTCTTGGATGTTCTCCAGCCCTCGTTTCTTGATAATCATAAAGGATGATAGGCGGTCCTTCGATTCCTGTACGATACAGCCACAAATAGGACATAGAAGTGGCCGATCTCTCAGGTTCCCGAAGAACCTGGAGAGTGGTTTCGTCGGCGTGAAGAATATCACGTTCTAAAAGAAGCTCGTGCATGCGATGATACAGCGCACTGAGCCATCGTTCTGCCCCCATAATCATCCAATTGGCAAATGTTTGTCGTGACAGGGGGACACCCATTCGCTGAAATTGTTTCTCTTGTCGATATAATGGGAGCCCTTCCACATATTTTTGTGTCATAATATGTGCTAAAACGGAAGGAGAAGCTAAGCTACCCGAAATGACTGGTTTTGGTTTAGATGCCGTTTGAATAGGTGTTTCTATCTCATGACGTTCACAATGACGACAAGCGTAGACATATTGCACGTGTTTGACGACTTTTAATTCCGCAGGAATATAAACAAGCTCTTGTCGTACTTCTGTACTCATTTCGTGTAGGGTACCACCGCAACATGAACAGACCTGTTCTTCATCGGATAAACGGTATTCGACCGTTTCAACAGGCAAGTTTTCAAGCATCGCTTCGCGATGTCCACGTTTTTTTCGGCGGCGTTGATATGTAATAGACTCAACAGTAGGTTCTGGCAAATCAAGGTTTGCTTCGTTTTCTACCTCGTTGAATAGTTCCAATTGGCCAGGATGGATTTTTTCGCTCGAAACGCCAAAGCGTTTATGTTGCAGAAGGCGAAGTTGTTCTTCATACCATTTTAATTTCGCTTCCAACTCCTGTTGTTTTTTTAGTTTCGCCTGTAATTCCGCATTTTGCTTTTCAAGCATTTCTAAGCGTTTAAGGAGATCTTCAGTTGTAAGATGAGAATGAGGGAATTTCGCTGTTGTTTTCATGCCCTTATTATACAACAAAACAGCAGAATTCCCTGAATTTTTACTATTTAAATAACTTTCTTTGCGATTACCGCTGAATGAGCTTGTTTCTGGCTTAATGATAGTCCATCAAGCAGCCAGCGTAATTGGCGCGAGCTAATTTTTAAAGGTTCGGAATGATCAGCAGAAGGCCAATCAAAGGTTCCTCGTTCAAGTCGGCGATAATATAACCAGAACCCGTTATGATCCCAGTGAAGGATTTTCAATTTATCCCGCCCACGATTGCAGAAAACAAAAAGACTGGAAGAAAAGGGATCGAGCTGAAATTGTTCTTGAACGAGAGCTGCCAACCCATCGATCGATTTTCGTAAATCGGTGCTACCTCGAGCAAGGTAAACATGATTGACTGTCGCTATATTTAACATAAGGATTTCAACACCTTCACCACATCAGCAAAAAGAGAAGGATTAAATCCTTGCTTCACCTCAATCGAACATTCTCCGATCTTCACTTGGATGAAGCTTTCTTCATGGCTTGGTAACTATTCAGCCACATCATAAAGTGAGCTGAATATTTTTTGCTTTTCCTGTCTATGATGTGAATATTGATAGACAAGGAGGTGAATCACATGTTGACGGTACAACAAGCTGTATTTACAGTTGA
>NZ_JAHZOE010000038.1:0-14170 GCF_019448545.1 Anoxybacillus sp. ST4
AAAATGACATTGCCCAATCCATTACTCGCTTTGAACAGTACGTTCTACAACACCCGGATGAGGTGTTACGCCGCATGGGGTGTGCTGTGTGAATCAGAGGTTAAAATGCCAATTTGGATGTATATAGCATATGAAGGGAGTTTAACAACATGAGAATTACATTGGAAGTTGATGTGTTAACAAACAATAACCGAGCGGCTGCGTTTAACCGTCAATTGTTCGAAGAAACGAATACGCTTGTCATCAATATAATGAGCTCTCCAGGAGCAGGAAAGACAACGATTTTAGAGAAAACGATTGAGGCGCTAGCTAGTGAATTTCGTATTGGGGTCATCGAGGGTGATTTAGCGACAGAAAAAGATGCGGAACGTATTCGGGCTCTTGGTGCGCAAGCTGTGCAAATTAATACGCACGGAGGATGTCATTTAGACGCTCGCATGATTGCAGCTGTTTTACCCCAATTTAATTTTCAGCATCTCGATATTTTGTTTATTGAAAATGTCGGAAATCTTGTTTGTCCCTCTGGCTATGATTTAGGACAGCAACATAAGGTGGCTGTATTAAGCATACCAGAAGGAAATGATAAAATACCGAAATATCCGACGATGTTTATGCGAACAGAACTCGTTTTACTAAATAAAATAGATTTATTGCCGTATCTTGATTTTAGCGTAGAGCAAGCAAAAGAAGATTTATTGTGTATTAACCCACAGTCTAGGTTATTGACGATATCTGCGAAAACGGGTGAAGGTATGGATGAATGGTTACATTGGATTCGGGAAGGGGTTGCCCGATGCAAAAAGCAGTCAATATTACGGTAAAAGGACGAGTGCAAGGAGTTGGCTTCCGTCCTTTTATTTTCGCACTCGCAAAGCGTTATAACGTAAAAGGAATTGTACAAAACAATATGGACGGGGTCTTTATTCATATTGAAGGGGATGCTTACGCAGTCGATCAATTTATTCACTCTTTACCGGTAGAAGCCCCGCGACTATCCCGTATTGATGAAATGATTGTGACTGCAGCCCAATGGCAAGCATGTAACGATTTCTCCATTATTCCGAGCGAACGAACGGGAAGTTCTTCGCTCGTTATTCCGATCGACACAGCTGTTTGTAATGATTGTTTGCGAGAAATGTATGATCCAAATGATCATCGATATCGTTACCCGTTCATTAATTGTACACAATGCGGCCCACGCTACACGATTATTGAACAGCTACCTTATGACCGCCCGTTTACATCGATGCATTCATTTCCAATGTGTAAACGATGTAACGAGGAATATAACGATCCTATGAATCGTCGTCATCACGCTCAGCCTATTGCTTGTCCAACGTGTGGTCCTTCTATCATGCTACGAAACCGTGATGGAAAAATGGTACAGGGGGATGCGATCGAGCAGGCGAGGGCGTATATTCAAGCCGGGGCAATTGTTGCGATTAAAGGCTTAGGCGGATATCACTTAGCATGTGATGCGACAAATGAAAGGGCTGTTCAACAATTAAGAATGCGAAAACAACGGCCAAATCGACCGTTGGCTGTGATGGCTGCTTCTGTTGACATTGTAGAACAATTATGTGACGTAACGGAGGAAGAAAAACAATTGTTAACCTCGCCGGAAGCCCCGATCGTTGTTGTTAAACAAAGAAAAAACACAATGATTGCTTCGTCGGTCGCTCCTGGGTTACAAACGGTTGGGGTGATGTTGCCGTACACTCCCCTCCATCATTTATTGTTGGATGATCAATTACCTGTCATTGTCATGACAAGTGCTAATCGTTCAGGAGCACCGATCATATACGAAGATGAACGGGCTTTTTGTGATTTGCAAAACATTGCGGATTATTTTCTCGTTCATAATCGCCCAATTGTACATCCGCTTGATGATTCTGTTGTCCAAATAGAAAATGGGAACACCCATTTCATTCGACGGGCGCGTGGCTTCGTTCCAGATCCATTATGGACAAAGCAAGATGTACATGAGATTGTAGCGCTTGGTGGGCAGCAAAAAAATGTATTTGCGTTCGGGAGACACCAGCAAATTTTTTTAGGGCCCCATATAGGCGATTTAGAACATGTAGAAGTAATCGAACATTTTGAGAGAGAATACGAACATTTACGCACGTGGATGGGAGTAACACCTAAAATTATTGCTGTTGATTTACATCCAAACTACGAAACGTGGAACATCGCAAAACAATGGGATGCCGACATTGTAGCTGTACAGCATCATCATGCGCATATGGTTTCATGTATGGAAGAAAACCATATCTCAACTTCATGTTTTGGTCTAATTTTAGATGGAACAGGGTACGGCGAAGATGGGCATATATGGGGGTTTGAGTTGTTATACGGAAACGCTTTGCAATATGAAAGAATCGGACATTTGACATATACCCCACTTCCTGGTGGAGAACGTTGTGTGAAAGAACCGTGGCGTACAACAGTTGGCATGCTTGGATACTATTTAGGGGAAGAAGGATACGCTTTAGCGCAGCAACGATTTATAGAGCGAGCGAGAGACGTTGATGTGCTGAGACAAATGATCGAAAAAGGGCTACATTCCCCTCTAGCAGGGACGTGCGGTCGATTGTTTGATGCTGTGAGCGCCTTCTTATATGTTTGTACGCATAGCACATATGACGGGGAAGCGGCGATTCGGCTTTCCGAATTGATTGATGATACGAAAATATATGAGGCTTATCCGTTTAATGTAGAAAGACGTGAAACATGGGAAATTGATTTAAAAGAAATGTGGCGGGCGATCATAAGAGATGTCGATGACGGTGTACAAACGAATACCGTTGCTGGACGTTTTCACGAAACAGTTGTTCAGGCGTCTGTTGAAATGGTTCGTCTTGCTTTGCAACAACATCCAACATATGAGCGTAACATCGTTTTATCAGGCGGAAGTATGCATAACCGCTACATCGTTAAACGGCTTCGCCAAGAGTTTTCTCAACTTGGATTCAATGTTTATACACATCAAAAAGTACCGTGCAACGATGGAGGATTAGCACTTGGACAGTTAATGATTGCAGCACATAGGAGGGGACAGGCATGTGTGTAGGAGTGCCGGCAAAAGTGTTACATATCGAAGGTTTTTCTGCGTTAGTCGACGTGATGGGCTCACAAATGAACGTTGGAATCATTTTTGTTCCTGAAGTGAAAATCGGTGATTATGTCATTGTGCACGCTGGCCAGGCGATGTCTATTATTGACGAGCAATATGCACAAGAAAGTTTAGAAGAATGGAGGAAGTTAGTCGATGCTAGAAGTGACGGATCACTCAACACTTAGTCAAATGCTGTTACAGGAAGTGAAGACGTTAGCCGATCGGTTTCAACAAACGTTCGGGCGAATACCTTCCTTCATGGAAGTTTGTGGTTCACATACCATGGCTCTCGCTCGTACAGGGGTGAAAAAAGCGCTTGAAGGATACGTTCGTCTTATTTCTGGCCCTGGTTGCCCTGTTTGTGTCACTGATCAAGTAACGATTGATGCAATGATTTCTTTGACAGATGGTGTGAATCGAATCATTTGTACATTTGGCGATATGGTTCGAGTGCCAGGATCTTATGGTACGTTGATGCAAGCGAAGACAGAAGGAAAAGATGTACGAGTTGTCTATTCTCCTGTTGATGCCGTTCGCATCGCCGAACAACACCCACATCAAGAAGTTATTTTTTTAGGCATAGGGTTTGAAACGACGATTCCGATTTTAGCTGCAGCTGTAAAAGAAGCGGAAGAGAAACAAGTAAGAAATTTTTCTATGTGGATGTCCACGAAGCTAGTGGAACCGATTTTACGCCAGTTGCTTCATGACGGAGAAGTGGCATTAGATGGATTTTTACTCCCTGGACACGTATCGATGGTAATGGGAAGAAAACATTTTGAATTTTTAGCAACAGAATACAATATGCCTGCAGTAATTAGCGGGTTTGAAGCGCTTGATATGTTAAGTGCACTTCGTCATTTGTTGCTGCTATCGCTTGAACAACGCGCTGTTGTATTAAATGATTACAAAAGTGTTGTGACTGAACAAGGAAATGTGCAGGCGAAATATTGGATGAATCATTACTTTACATTATGTGACGAGGTGTGGCGTGGCATCGGTGTCATTTTTGATAGTGGAATGGATTTTAAGAGTGAGTATAATCAGTTTAACGCTAAGGTGAAATTTCCTATTCCAACACGCGAACCACGTCGAACAAAATGTCGATGTGGTGAAGTGATTCGTGGTCTCATTGATCCACCTCAATGTGCGTTGTTTGGGAGAGCATGTACACCCCTCAATCCAATTGGTCCATGTATGGTATCGTCGGAAGGTAGTTGTGCAGCTTATTATCAATATATGAGGGAGGAGTAACGAATGGAGCGAATAACGCTTGCGCATGGGGATGGTGGGGAGTTAGCTCACAAACTAATTACAGATGTTTTTGTTTCTACGTTTCGTAATGAGCGTCATGCAAAGTTTGATGCCGCTACGTTTGCGTTAGGAACACATGAGCTCGCTGTGACAACGGATAGTTTTGTCATCAAGCCAATTTTCTTTCCGGGTGGAAATATCGGAAAGTTAGCGGTAGCTGGAACAATAAACGATTTAGCAGTTGTTGGGGCGATCCCAAAAGTATTAACGTGTAGCTTTATTATTGAAGAGGGGTTTCCTATTCGTCATTTAAAAACAGTCGTTCAATCGATGGCAGAAGAAGCGAAAAAAACAAATGTAGCAATTGTTGCAGGGGATACAAAAGTTGTTGAACGTGGAAGTGCAGATGGATTATATATTAATACAACAGGAATTGGCATTATTTCGCACCCGCTTGAACGGAACATGGATGAAGGGGACTCCGTTATTGTCAGTGGTTCGGTTGGAGATCATGGTGTAGCTGTATTAGTTGCACGAGGAGAATTAGGGCTTGTATCAACGATTGAGAGCGACTGTACTTCATTGTATCCACTCGTCGCAAAAGCTTTAGAGGCAAGTCAGCGCATTCGACTGATGCGCGATCCAACGCGCGGTGGGCTAGCGACCACTCTTGTAGAAATTTGTGAAGATTTCGGTGTAACGATTGAATTAGAGGAAGAATGTATCCCAGTGAAGAAAGAAGTCAAAGGGGCATGTGAATTACTTGGTTTTGATCCTCTTTACTTAGCCAATGAGGGAAAAGTAGTCATGATCGTTCCAAAAGAAGATGAACAAGCGGTGCTTGATGCGCTCCGTTCGCAACCAGAGGGAAAAGATGCTGCTGTGATTGGAACCGTTCGGGCAACAAATAAAGGTCAGCTTTTATTGCGGACGCCGCTCGGGACAACAAGACGATTATATCGATTAACAGGATTAATGTTACCACGTATTTGTTAGCCGTAGGATTGTCCTACGGTTTTTTCTTTCCTAGTTGTATGCTTTATGTCATAATAAATGACAGTATATAAAAGAAGGTGAGGGTGTTATGAAGCAATATTTACAATTACTTGAAGATATTTTACAAAACGGGGTGTATAAGGACGATCGCACAGGAACGGGGACGATTTCCGTATTCGGACGTCAATTACGATTCGATTTACGTGAAGGTTTTCCTTTGCTTACGACAAAAAAATTACATATTCGTTCGATCATCCACGAATTGCTTTGGTTTTTGAGTGGAGAGACAAATATTCGTTATTTAAAAGAAAATGGTGTAACGATTTGGGACGAATGGGCAGATGAAAACGGGGATTTAGGACCGGTATATGGCGCGCAATGGCGTTCATGGAAAGGGGCCGATGGTCGAACAATTGATCAAATTAGTGAAGTGATTGAACAAATAAAAACAAACCCGAATTCTCGCCGACTTTTAGTAAATGCATGGAATGTGGGGGAGTTGGATTACATGAAATTGCCTCCTTGTCACTATGCTTTTCAGTTTTATGTAGAAAACGGGACGTTATCATGTATGTGGCAACAGCGCTCTGTCGATACGTTTTTAGGTCTTCCGTTCAATATTGCAAGCTACGCATTACTTACACATATGGTTGCCCAACAATGCGATTTGGAGCCAAAAGAACTTATTTTTACTGGCGGCGATGTCCATTTATATATGAACCATATTGAACAAGCGAAATTGCAATTAACGAGGGAGCCGCGCCCGCTTCCGAAGCTAATCATCAAACGAAAGCCTTCTTCCATTTTTGAGTATCGTTTTGAAGATTTTGAAATCGTTGATTATGACCCGCATCCGCATATTAAAGCGGACGTGTCTATATAAGGAAGTGAGTCGATTGATTTCTATTATTGTGGCCATGGATCGAAATCGAGTGATCGGTTATAACAATACGTTGCCTTGGCATTTACCAGCTGATTTAGCTTATTTTAAGCGAGTAACGATGGGACATCCGATTGTGATGGGAAGAAAAACATTTGAATCAATCGGTCGCCCCTTGCCAGGAAGAACGAATATCATACTTACACGCGACAAGTCCGTCTTGAACATCTCTCGTTGTCAAGTTATTCACTCCATTGATGGCATAAAGCAAGTCGAACAACAATACGGTCATGTATTCGTTATAGGGGGGGCACAAGTATTTGAACAAGCGATGCCGATAGCTGATCGATTGTACGTTACGCATATTGATGCAACGTTTAATGGAGATACATTTTTTCCACACATTGATGAACAGCAATGGGAGCTCTGCTCGGTACAGCCTGGCGTACAAGATGAAAAAAATCGCTACCCACATACATTTTGCATATATGAACGAATAGCTCGCAAATAACAAGCGAGCTTTATTTTTTCGGATAATTTTTAGAAAATTTACTTTTCTTTATTCGAAAATATGATATATTTTAGAATAACATAATTTTGACAACGAAATTACAAACGGAAAGGAAACGAGAAAATGGAACAACAAGTAAAACGAAAACATGGTGTATATGTAGAAGATATTTTAATTGCTTATCAAACATTAAAAGACGTCGTATACCATACTCCTCTACAAAAAAATGAATTGCTTTCAGAGCGTTACGATTGCCACGTATATTTTAAACGGGAAGATTTACAAGTCGTTCGATCGTTTAAAATTCGAGGAGCCTATTACCGAATGAAAAGTTTATGTGAAGAAGAAAAGAAAAATGGAGTTGTTTGTGCAAGTGCGGGCAATCATGCGCAAGGGGTAGCTTATTCGTGCCGAGCGCTTGGGGTGCATGGGAAAATTTATATGCCTTCTACAACCCCGAGACAAAAAGTATCACAAGTTCAATTTTTTGGGAGGGAGTTTGTTGATATTATTTTAGTTGGTGATACATTTGACGATTCTTACGAACAAGCGCTTATTTGCGCCAAAAAAGAGCAGCGAACGTTTATCCATCCATTTGATGATGAAGCTGTTATCGCTGGTCAAGGAACGGTTGGAGTTGAAATGTTAAATGATTGTGAAGAAGCTATTGATTATGTGTTTGCAAGCATTGGTGGAGGAGGACTCATTTCTGGTGTAGGCACGTACATGAAAAGCATTTCCCCTGCCACAAAACTGATTGGAATTGAACCTGAAGGGGCACCATCAATGAAGAAATCATTTGAAGCAAACGAAGTGATTACTTTAAGTGAGATTGATCCGTTTGTAGATGGTGCAGCAGTCAAGCGCGTGGGTGAAAAGACATTTACGTTAGCGAAAGAGCTCGTTGACGATATTGTAGTCGTTCCTGAAGGAAAAGTGTGCACAACAATTTTGCAACTTTATAACGAGAATGCGATCGTTGTAGAACCTGCTGGAGCGTTGCCAGTTGCTGCGCTTGACTTATATAAAGATCACATTCGTGGTAAAACGGTTGTTTGTATTATTAGCGGAGGAAACAACGATATCGGGCGCATGCAAGAAATTAAAGAACGATCTATGATTTATGAAGGGCTTCAACATTATTTTATTGTCAATTTTCCGCAACGTGCCGGAGCTTTACGTGAATTTCTTGATGAAGTGTTAGGACCAACAGATGACATTACACTTTTTGAATATACGAAAAAAAATAATAAAGATAGCGGTCCCGCTCTCGTTGGCATTGAATTAAAGTGTCGTGAAGATTACGGTCCACTTGTTGAGCGAATGAAGAAAAAAGGATTTCCATTTATAGAAGTCAATAAAGACAGCAGTTTATTTCATTTGTTGATTTGACAAAAATTTTTTATAAATGAGTGACGAAATGTGACATACTTCGGCATAAAAATCGTGTATAATATAAGTAAATCGGTCAAAAAAGAGGATTGATATTTTGTTATTCAAAAGCCTAGAGTTCAAAAACGTAGATGGGCAAAAAGTAAAAATTATCGAAATTCCGGTACTGGAGGACGATAACCCTTATCAATTTATTGTAAAAGTTAGGTTGCAAACATTTATTGCACAAGTGTATGCGAGTGAGAAGTCGAAAAAGATATACTCGTTTAAAGAGTATTTAAAACGCGTGTTGAAGTGGCCGGTATACGAACAAATATTTAAATCTGAAATTTTAAAAAACAACGCATGAGCTGATTTGCTAAAGTGCAAATCAGCTCTTTTTTGCAAAAAAATTTTATGAAACCGACGACATATCATGGGGGTTTATTATATAATTTCACCGTACACAATTTTAGAATGAAATACAGGAAGTGAAAAAATGAGTAAAGTGAAGATTGTAACAGATTCAACGGTAGACTTATCGAAAGAAACGATTGAGGCATGGGGCATTCATGTTGTTCCATTATCTATCTCCATTGACGGAAAAACATACTTAGATGGCATTGACTTAACTCCTCAAAAATTTATTGAAGAAATGAAGCAAGCGAATGAGCTACCGAAAAGCTCACAACCGTCTGCAGGACAGTTTTTAGAAGTGTATGATAAGCTAGGAGAAGCAGGATATGACGTGATTTCGATTCACATGACCGGGGGAATGAGCGGAACGGTACGTTCTGCGGAAAGTGCAGCGGCCATGACAAAAGCCAACGTTACAGTCATCGATTCTCGTTTCATTTCTCTTGCGCTTAGCTTTCAAGTGTTAGAAGCGGCAAAAATGGCTGCTGAAGGAAAAACGGTGGCCGAAATCGTTTCACGTCTTGATGCGATCCGTGCGAATACGCATTTGTTTGTCGTTGTCGATACGCTCGAAAATCTCGTGAAAGGTGGACGGATCGGACGGGGAAAAGCAATGATCGGTTCGCTACTGAACATTAAACCGATCGCTTCGTTAGAAGACGGTGTATATACTCCTGTCACAAAAGTTCGTAGCCAGTCTCAAATCGTCAAGTATTTAACAAATCAATTTGTGGAGCATACGAAAGGAAAAACAATTCGAGCAGTAGGGATTGCTCATGCAGACGCACTTGATTTGAGCGAACGATTAAAACAGTCGATCGCAGAAGCAACAGGATGGACGCAAACTGAGATTGTATACACTACCCCGATCATTTCAACGCATACAGGGCCAGGGGCGATAGGATTTATGTATTATACGGAGTAGGGAGGGAAGCAAAAGTTGAAACGTTTATGGCTGTTTGTTGTATTACTATCTGTTCTCGTTGCTTGCCAACAATCGATTCCAGATGCAAAAAACTGGCCAATTGAAGACTTTACGTTCACCGATCAAAATGGTCAAACATTCGGTCTAGCTGATTTAAAGGGAAAAGTGTGGATAGCTGATTTCATTTTTACACGATGCGCTGATGTTTGTCCACCGATGACGGCTAATATGGCGAAGCTACAAAAGATGGCGCAAGAAAAAGGGATTGATGTCCATTTTGTTTCATTTAGTGTAGATCCCGAAAACGATACACCGGAAGCGTTAAAAACATATATCGAAAAGTTTCAAGCGGATGAGAATAAATGGCATTTACTTACAGGGTACACACAGGAAGAGATCGAGCGTTTTGCCCAAAAAAACTTTAAAACTGTTGTAAAGAAGCCGCAAGAAGGAGATCAAGTCATTCACGGTACAGACTTTTATCTTGTTGACCAAAACGGAACGATTGTGAAGTATTATAGCGGATTAAATGACGTACCTTACGAAGAAATTTTAAAACATATTGACATGTTACAATAGGAGATACAGACAAAAATGATGGTCTAGTCATTTTTGTCTTTTCTTTTATGGGGAGGAGATGAAGCGTATGAACAAGTTTCTCCTTTTGCTCTTTTGTTTCTGTTTGGCTGGATGCTCTTCTATACAGACAGTGAAAGAAGAAACTTTACAGCGGACAGAGGAAAGTATCCAACAGCCGCTACCTCGTAATTTGCATATAGTAGCGTTAGGTGATTCATTGACAGAAGGGGTAGGCGATGATCAAGATGGATATGTCACGCTAATAAAGCGATATATGGAAGAGCGAGAAGATATAAATGAAGTATTTGTGAACAACTTCGGGAAGCGAGGATTGCGTAGTACACAACTGGCAGATGTAATTATAAATAATGAACCATTTATTCGACAAGCGGATCTTATTTTTATTACGATTGGTGGAAATGATATCATGAAAGTTGCTCGCTCACATTTTTTAACTTTGACATACGATTTATTTGTAAAAGAGCAGGAGGCATTTGCTTCCCGACTTCATGAGCAATTGCAACTTCTTCGTCATATGAATGAAGATGCTTACATTGTGCTTATCGGATTATACAATCCGTTTTCCTCAGCATTTCCGAATATACCGGAAATGGATGACATCATACACATGTGGAATGAAGGGAGTAAACAAGTCGTTTCGCGCTATGATTATGCGTTATTCGTTCCTATTGCAGACTTGTTTGAAGGGCGTGACGACGTATTGTATGACGATCAGTTTCATCCAAACGCGCGCGGTTATGAGCGAATGGCGCAACGTATATACACATATTTACAAAAACATGTTGAATGGCTAAAGGAGAATGAACAGTGAAGACCGTAAAAGTAAAATGGAAACATTTGTTTTTTGGTTTGTTAGGAATAAATGGTTTGCTCATCGCTTTGTTATTTTTTTATATGTTTCAGCCATCTTCTTCCCCAAGTATTCCAAGCATTGAAGGAGAAGGTCCAACATTTACTGTTCAAACATCGAAACAACATCTTAATACGTTAGTGAATGCATACATTCAGAAACATGAAAAAAAAGGTCAATTATCTTACGATGTTCAACTGGCTGATCGGCTGTATATAAAAAGTGTAATCCCGGTATTTGGGAGGCCTGTAGATTTAACAATGGCATTTGATCCGGTTGTCGATGAGCATGGACATATTGTGCTTGCTCAGCCAATGATGACGTTCGGCCAACTTCGTTTGCCTGTACCGTATGTTTTAGCGTATATAGATAAACATGCTTCTTTGCCGGATTGGGTGAAAGTGGATGTCAAACAAGAACGCATTTACATCGTCGTAAGCGACATTCAGATTAAAAAAGGGTTTGTGTTAAAAGCGAAAACATTCGATTTGGGTAAAGATGATATTACTTTTACAGTTACCATTACAAAATAAAGGATGTCCCTTTTAACGAGGGGCATCCTACTTGATTCGTAATCCTTTAGGGTAAAAGTTTTTTACAATTCCTTTTACTTCTTTTCCCCAACCGAGCGAGTACCCGTCAATAGTCATCAATACCCATCCACGGTCTTCGTTAGTTTGTAATGTTTCTCCCTTCATATATCGGATACTTTCTTCAAAAGTGAGAGAAACATGAGCTTGTACTTGTTGTGGTGTTAATGCCATAGCTAAAGCATGATTAGGTTCGAATCGGTTTTTTTTCCATTCACCAATATGAAGCCCAGGACGAACGACTTTTAAACCATCTAATCGCGGGCAAAGATGTGGAAGCGCAAATAAGTGTGTGCCGAACGTGTACATCGTTCCTTTTATTGTTGTTTGTATCGTATTGTTGGAAAACGTCTCATAATCACGCCACATCGCTTTAGATACGTTAGGAGTCATAAATTTTCCGTTCCATCGTTTTGTTTCTCCACGTTTGCGCATTTTTGCGACGAAATGTCCTTCTCCTTTTAGATGATGGGGCCATAACCTTGCTGTATGTGCTATTTGTTCATTGTTCGTGCTTGTCCAATCAACAACACCTGATTGGACGCCGTGTTCTTTTTGAATCGGAATTAACTCCATATCATCATAAGTCGCTAAAAACCAATCAATCATTTGTTCATTTTCTTCTGGGGAAAATGTGCACGTCGAATAAACGAGTATCCCCCCTTCGTGTAACATGTGATAGGCGCATGATAAAATATGTCGTTGCGCTTGGGTGCATTTTTGAACATGATCTAAGCTCCAAAATGAGATCGCTTCTTCATCTTTTCGAAACATTCCTTCTCCGGAACAAGGGGCATCAACTAAAATTTTATCGAAAAAACCTTCAAATGTTTCCGATAGTTTTTCAGGCGTTTCATTTGTCACGATGGTGTTTGTAATTCCGAGCCGTTCGATATTTTCTGATAGAGCTTTCACACGTTTCGGATGAATTTCATTTGCCAATAAAAATCCTTCGTTATTCATCATTGCTGCGATTTGTGTCGTTTTTCCTCCTGGAGCCGCGCATAAATCAAGAACTCGTTCTCCTGGGGATGGGGCAAGCACTTCCGCTACAAACATCGCACTCGGTTCTTGAATATAGTATAATCCAGCCGCATGGTACGGATGTTTCCCTGGCTGCGCATCATGATAATAAAATCCTGTTGAACAAAAAG
The DNA here is from genome assembly GCF_019448545.1 of Anoxybacillus sp. ST4. NCBI lineage: Bacteria > Bacillati > Bacillota > Bacilli > Caryophanales > Anoxybacillaceae > Anoxybacillus > Anoxybacillus sp. ST4. The sequence continues at coordinate 12,667 of NZ_JAHZOE010000038.1, forward strand.
GAATAGGCTCAAGGTTCCATGGACTGATATGTAAAAATGTCGATGGTGAAATTTTTAACGAATTGACGCGCAATCCATTTGCTTTTTCTTCGTTGTATGTCGCAAAAAAACGCTCCGCTTCATCGTGAAGCAAAGCATTCATTTTTGTTACAAATTGTTTTGGTAAATGACATGTTGTCACGTTACAACCACTTCACTTTCGGTTCGGTTTTGTTTAAAATCCGTTTCACGTTTGCTCGATGACGATAAAATACGAACAATGTTAATAATGTGACGACGATGCGCAAAGGCACATCATCTGTCGAAACAAATGCATATACGGTCGCATATACCCCTGTTAACATCGATGAAAGCGAGACGTATTTTGATACATATAGAATGAGGAAAAAGACGGCTAACATCGTCATGAAAAGAATGGGTGAGTAGAACAATAAGACTCCACCAGATGTAGCGACCGCTTTCCCACCACGAAATTGAGCAAATACGGGGTATGTATGACCAAACACAGCAAACATCCCTGTAATAAGGGGATGAATATCTACAGAAAACAGTACGGGTAAGCTTGCCGCTAACGTCCCTTTTAAGATGTCGGCAATTGTAACAATTAGTCCCGCTTTTACTCCGAGCACGCGAAATGTATTTGTCCCACCTAAATTTCCGCTCCCGTGCTCACGTATATCAATTCCGTATCCAATTTTCCCGACAAGCAAGGCGAACGGAATCGATCCAAGTAAATAACCGATAATTATAAGCAAAATGGACATCGTATGCACCCTTTACTCCATAAATATTTCCTCTTCGAATCGAGGTTCTGCTTTTATTGTAACATGCTTTTTTAAAAAATGAAGGCAGGATTATTTTTTTACATGAAGAAATACTAGTTTATCATAGGGAGGTTGAGCACATGAATCCAAGTCGTGAACAGATTAAACAAATATTAGACAAGGCAAAGCGAATTGCTGTAGTAGGATTATCGAATCGTCCAGAACGTACATCTTACATGGTTGCAAAAGCGATGAGAGAGGCAGGGTATGAAATCATCCCAGTCAATCCGCTCATTAAAGAATGGGAAGGTATCCCAGCTGTCGCTACGTTAACTGATATTGAAGGACATGTAGATATTGTGAATGTATTTCGTCGGTCTGAACATTTGCGTGAAATTGCTGAGCAGTTTGTACAAATTCATGCGGACGTGTTTTGGGCGCAATTAGGTGTATATGATGAAGAAGTGTATCGTTACTTGACAGAAAAAGGGTATACGGTTGTGATGGATCGCTGCATCAAAGTAGAACATGCGCTCACACGTTAAAAACGACCATTCTTTTTGTAATGGTCGTTCTTTTTCTTCATCATCTTCAGCTTGGAATGAGCGGGATGGTATGAGTAAAATGTTTGTGGGAGAAAAAAAGACAGGTTCCTGATTTGGTATAATAAGGAACCTGTCAGATATGTAAGCAAAATAGATGAAAAACGGGCTCTCCTCCTGGTAAGGTAGTAAGTGCAA
>NZ_JAHZOE010000039.1:0-13922 GCF_019448545.1 Anoxybacillus sp. ST4
GAGATTTCCCATCGCGTCAAGCGAGTAAGATCCCTTGAAGATGACAAGGTTGATAGGTCCGAGGTGGAAGCGTGGCGACACGTGCAGCTGACGGATACTAATCGATCGAGGACTTAACTAAGCACACGGGAAAAGCTGAGAACGTTAGTTCGAAGCTAGACAGCAAGAAAAGCTGAGACCTGTTATCTAGTTTTGAAGGAATTATCCTTCACGCCTTATGCGGCGAAAAGAAGCATGTTTGCTCGGTGACGATAGCGGAGAGGTCACACCCGTTCCCATCCCGAACACGGAAGTTAAGCTCTCCAGCGCCGATGGTAGTTGGCGGGACACCGCCTGCGAGAGTAGGACGTTGCCGGGCATTTTTATATTTATTTCAATAGGTTCAACGTTTATTTGTATCGTATCATCGCGGGGTGGAGCACGAACGAATAGGCACCTATGAGTTTACATCAGCATACCGCTCGAGCCGCTTCTTGAGTGTGCTATCTGAGAGCGGGATGGCCAAGTTTCATTTATGTGTCTTGTTTAATTGAATTGTACGACGATTTAAACACTTGTTTGTATCGTATCATCGCGGGGTGGAGCAGCCAGGTAGCTCGTCGGGCTCATAACCCGAAGGTCGCAGGTTCAAATCCTGCCCCCGCAACCAATGAATGAAACGAAAGCGAAACGATATTAGTTTCGTGTTTTTTTATGCCTTTTTTGCTTTATGCTTTATTTTCGTGTACACTTATATGTGTATCATTTCCTTAGGAGAGCGATCCTAAGGTCTTTTTTGTATGTTGATTTTATTCAATTAGGGGAATGAGCGATGAAAACATATGAATATGTATCATATCATCCTGAAGATACGGTCGCATTAGCGACGAAACTCGCCCAATATATTCAACCAAAAGACGTAATCACGTTAGAGGGCGATTTAGGAGCAGGAAAAACGACATTTACAAAAGGGCTAGCAAAAGGTTTAGGAATCAACCGTAATGTGAGCAGCCCGACTTTTACCATTATCAAACAATATGAAGGACGTATACCTTTGTATCATATGGACGTATACCGTCTAGAGGAAAGCGAAGAAGATTTAGGATTTGATGAATATTTTTTTGGTGATGGTGTAACGGTTGTGGAATGGGCACATATCATTGAACCATATTTGCCAGCTGAGCGTTTACATATTACGATTCACCATGCCGATGGAGGAAGCAGGATTATTCGCTTCTCTCCGATCGGCCAACGTTATGAACAGTTATGTAAGGAGATTTTTAGCGATGAAAGTGTTAGCGATTGATACATCAACGTTTGTTATGGGGATTGCTGTCGTTGACGGCCAAGTTGTTAAAGGAGAAATCATTACAAATTTGAAAAAAAATCATTCTATACGAGTGATGCCTGCAATTGAGTCGCTTCTTCAAGAGTGTGATATGAGTCCGAAAGAAATCGAGCGTATCGTTGTTGCAAAAGGTCCTGGGTCATATACAGGTGTTCGCATTGGCGTAACGATTGCCAAAACACTCGCATGGACATTGGGCATTTCGCTCATCGGCGTATCAAGCTTGGAGGCGATGGCAGCAAGTGCAAAGTATTTTCAAGGGCTCATTGTTCCATTAATGGATGCTCGGCGAGGACAAATTTATACAGGCCTTTATAAAGCGGAAGGAGGCAACATTCAATCCATTGTGGCTGATCAAGTCATTTTAGCGACAGATTGGGCAAATGAATTAAAGGCTTATGATGAGCCTATTTTGTTAGTTGGAAATGATAGCTCTTTGCACGAAGCTTCATTCATTCAAACGCTCAATCGTGCTGTTCAAGTGGCTTCGTTCACACTCCATAATCCGCGTCCGAGTGAGTTAGCATGGTTAGGCATGCATCGTGAGCCAGAGGACATTCATACATTCGTACCAAACTATATTCGTTTAGCAGAGGCAGAAGCGAATTGGCTTGCTCGTCAGCAAGAAAGGACGGAATGTTAAGTGGACGTTTCCTTCCGTTTCATGACGCTTCAAGATCTTGATCGCATTATAGAAATTGAGCAACTTTCATTTACGCTCCCGTGGAGTCGCTCTTCTTTTTATCAAGAGTTGACAAACAACCCGTATGCTCGTTACATTGTGCTGGAGTATGATGGACAAGTAATTGGCTATTGTGGCATGTGGTTGGTTATGGATGAAGCGCATATTACAAACATTGCAGTGTTGCCTCAATTTCGTGGTAAAAAACTAGGAGAAGCACTGATGAGACAAGCGATGGCGTTAGCAAGGGAAGAAGGGGCGAAAACGATGACATTAGAAGTGCGGGTGTCGAATGTAGTTGCACAATCATTATATCGGAAACTCGGTTTTTTAAATGGAGGAATTCGGAAACGATACTATTCGGATAACCAAGAAGATGCTTTAGTAATGTGGGTGAAATTATGAGTGAAAAAGATATATTTGTACTTGGGATTGAAACGAGCTGTGATGAAACAGCTGCAGCCATTGTGAAAAACGGATGTGAAATAATAGCGAACGTTGTCGCATCGCAAATGGAAAGTCATCAACGGTTTGGAGGCGTCGTTCCTGAAATTGCATCGCGCCATCATGTTGAACAAATTACGCTCGTGTTAGAAGAAACGATGAGGCGAGCAAATATGGATGTGAATGAACTTGATGCCATTGCAGTGACAGAAGGGCCGGGGCTAGTTGGCGCGCTATTGATCGGTGTAAATGCGGCAAAAGCATTAGCTTTTGCACATCGCATCCCCCTTGTTGGCGTGCATCATATCGCGGGTCATATTTATGCCAATCGACTTGTGCAAGAAATGAAGTTTCCGTTGTTAGCGCTTGTTGTTTCAGGGGGGCATACGGAGCTTGTTTATATGAAAGAGCATGGGATGTTTGAAGTGATTGGGGAGACGCGCGACGATGCTGCAGGGGAAGCATATGACAAAGTTGCTCGAGCGTTGCAGTTACCTTATCCAGGAGGTCCCCATATCGATCGTTTGGCGAAAGAAGGAAAGCCAATCATCGATTTGCCACGCGCATGGTTAGAAGAAGGATCGTACGATTTTAGTTTTAGTGGATTAAAATCAGCAGTAATTAATACATTGCATAACGCTAAGCAACGAGGGGAAACGCTTCGCCCTGAAGATATGGCAGCAAGCTTTCAAGCGAGTGTTGTGGAAGTATTGGTGGAAAAAACGATGCAAGCTGCTGCGCACTATGGGGTGAAACAAATATTGTTAGCCGGCGGTGTCGCTGCAAACGAAGGATTGCGTACGCAATTGCGAGAACAAATGAAGCGACTTCCAGAAGTTGAACTCGTTATTCCACCGTTATCGCTTTGCACAGATAATGCAGCGATGATTGCAGCAGCTGGGACAGTATTATTTCAACAAGGAAAGCGCGCTACTATGGCGTTAAATGCGAACCCAAGTTTACTGTTATAGAAGGAGGGTGTCCCAAAAGTGAAGGGGCACTCCTTTTTTATAGTCGTATAAATTTCTTCCAAGAAAAACCGAGCTTTTTTTGTGGATTATTTTATCCACATATATGTGAATAATGTGGAAAACGTTGATTTTATGTTATTTTATAATAACGAGTTAACCACAGCGATGTATGTGAATTTTTCAGTTTTTTTGTGGATAATGTGGAAAAGTGCGTGAATAACTTATATTTAGATGTTTTTTCTGTGGATATGTTTGTGTAAAAAGATGAGCTAGTCCACAAATGGAGCTAGCTCATCATTATTGTTGTAAAAGTTCCCATTGTTCGAATAATTCATCGAATTTTTGTTTCAGTTGTTCAATTTTCGCTTGTGTATCTCGGGCTTTTTCATAGTCGTTGTAGCAGGAAGGATCATATAATTGTTGTTCATACGTTGCAATTTGTTGCTCGAGTTGTTCCATTTCTATTTCTAGCTGCTCTATTTTTCGTTTTCGTTGTCTCTCTAATTTTTTTCGTTCTTTTTCTTCTTCATATGAGCGTTTTAGTGACGATGATTCGTCCGTTGTCGTCTCTTGAGCGATTTGTCCAAGTTCGAGTAGCTCTGCTTTTTTCGCCACGTAATAATCGTAGTCTCCTAAATATTCAACAAGACCATCTGTGGATAACTCGTATATTTTTGTTGCGATTTTGTTAATAAAATAACGGTCGTGAGAAACAAAGATAATTGTTCCTGGGTATTCAATAAGCGCTTGTTCTAGCACTTCTTTGCTGTCTAAATCTAAATGGTTTGTCGGTTCGTCTAACACTAATACGTTGGCTTTTTTCATCATTAGTTTGGCGAGAGCGAGCCGGGCTTTTTCACCGCCACTTAATGTTTGCACTGGCTTCAATACATCGTCACCAGAAAATAAAAAGTTTCCGAGAATCGTGCGAATTTCTTTTTCCGTCTTTAATCGATCTTCATCCCATAGTTCATCGATGACACGTTTGTTCGATGTTAATTGAGCTTGTTCTTGATCGTAATACCCAATTTGTACATTTGTTCCGTAGCGTAGTTCCCCATGTTTTACAGGGAGTTGCTTAATGATCGTTTTTAAAAGAGTCGATTTTCCAATTCCATTTGGCCCAATAAGTGCGATGCTATCACCGCGAGTGACACGAAATGAGAGGTTTGTTGCGATGATTTGATCATAACCAATGGCTAAATTGGTAGCTGTTAATACGTCATTTCCGCTTGGGCGTTCAATTTCGAAGCGAAACGATGCCGATTTTTCATCACCGAGCGGTTTTTCAATGATATTCATTTTTTCTAGTTGTTTTCTTCTGCTTTGAGCTCGCTTTGTTGTCGATGCACGGGCAATATTTCGTTGAATAAAATCTTTTAATTTTGAAATTTCTTCTTGTTGTTTTTCGTACAGTTTCAATTGTTGTTCAAATTGTTCCGCCCGTTGTTGTAAATAACTTGTATAGTTTCCAACGTATTTTTTTATTTTTGTGCGTGATAATTCATACACTTGTGTCACGATTTGGTCAAGAAAATAGCGATCGTGTGAGACGATAAGAATGGCCCCATCATAATTTTTTAAATATTGTTCAAGCCATTGCAATGTTTCCATATCTAAATGGTTTGTTGGTTCGTCTAAAATCAACAAATCTGGTTTAGCTAGAAGCAGTTTGCCGAGCGCTAGCCGCGTTCGCTGTCCACCGCTTAACGTGGATACTTTTGTTGTGTAGTCATACTGAGAAAAGCGGAGACCATGAAGCACAGAACGAATATCGGCTTCATATTGATAGCCACCTTTTTCTTTAAATTCCGTTTGTAAACGGTCGTAATGCTCAAGTAAGCGCTCATAGTCGGCACCGTGCAAGCTCATTTGTTGTTCTAGGTCACGTAATTGTTTTTCCATTTGTTGAAGGGGGGCAAACACATCAAGCATTTCTTCCCAAATAGAGCGATGGGCGTGCAAACCGGTATATTGGTCTAAGTAACCAATTGTTACGTGCTTCGGTTTTATCACTTCCCCCGTGTCATATGACAATTGGCCGGCAATGATTTTTAATAATGTTGATTTTCCTGCACCATTTCTTCCAACTAACGCAATACGGTCTTTTTCTTGTATTTCAAGCTTAATGTCTGATAAAACTTGTTCTGCCCCGTATGATTTGGATAGTTGATTTACTTGTAAAATGATCATCATTCTTCACCTCAATCTTCTTTTGATAGTGTAACGTACTTTCTTGATGTTCGGCAACACTAGTGTGCGAATAACAAATTTGACAAAAATAATAATAAAGGTTACAAAGGAAAGACAGAATGAAAAAAATAGTGTATAGTTTAAAAGTGGGGAGAACTTTTCAGACGTATAGGAGAGAAAAATGAAAGCGCTAACTATTTGTGAAAGGAAATGTGGGGGATTGACTCGTGAATAATGAACAACCAAAAATTCCGCAGGCGACCGCAAAGCGACTACCGTTGTATTATCGTTTTTTGAAAAACTTGCATGCATCAGGAAAGCAGCGTGTATCTTCAGCGGAGTTAAGTGAAGCCGTAAAAGTCGATTCAGCAACGATTCGCCGTGATTTTTCATACTTTGGTGCGCTTGGAAAAAAGGGATACGGTTATAATGTGAATTATTTACTGTCGTTTTTCAGAAAAACGTTGGATCAAGATGAAACGACAGAAGTAGCGTTATTTGGGGTTGGTAATTTAGGAACGGCATTTTTGAACTACAATTTTAGTAAAAATAATAATACGAAAATCGTGATGGCGTTTGATGTCGATCCAGATAAAGTCGGAACGGAAGTAGGGGGCGTTCCCGTTTATCATTTAGATGAATTGGAAGAAAAACTAGGTGGGATTACGGTAGCGATTTTAACCGTTCCAGCCCAAGTTGCCCAACCGATTACCGATCGACTTGTCCAAAAAGGCATTAAAGGAATTTTAAACTTTACGCCTGCTCGCCTGCATGTGCCTGAACACATTCGCGTTCATCATATTGATTTAGCGGTCGAATTGCAGTCACTTGTTTACTTTTTGAAACATTACGGAAATGAGTAAACCTCCCGTTCATGAGCGGGAGGTTTTTTTCAATAAAGAACGAATAGCTGTTCCAAAATCTAATGTAGCAATAAGGATAAATAACATCGTTGTGACGTCCCAAATGCCATCATCAGCGCTGTCGACAGCAAAATAAGTGAATAAAATGCCCATCAAAAAGTAAAATAACGGCTCAGACTTCATGAAAACAGCCCCCAAATCACGAATTGCATTTGTTCTGCTTCCTTCATTATTTTTTCAATTTCTTCAGCAAATAACGTTTGAATGGCAACGACAAATGTGTTCATCAGTACATGTGCTGCAATAGGTACGAGGATACGCTTTGTTTTGACATATAAGAAAGCAAATACGAATCCCATCGTTGCATAAAGAAGCAAATGTTCAAACTCTAAATGAACGACAGCAAATAAAAGGGAACTGACAGCCGCTGATAAGAAAAAGTTATATTTTTGATACAGCGTTCCAAAAATAATTTTTCGAAAAATGATTTCTTCTAAAATCGGTCCGACGATCGAAGTGACGAGCATAAGCGCTGGTGTTAGCTTTACCATTTCAACGATGCGCTTCGTATTTTCGGACCCCATCTCGACGCCAAATACGTGCATCTCAATATTTGCTGCGATGCCTTGAGCGAAAAGAGCAAGAAAAAATCCCCCAATTCCCCAAAAAATTGACGTTCCGATAGATGCTTGATGGCGATCATATGAGTATCTCATATCTTCTCTCATGAAATAAAGAACGAAAAGAAAAGCGATCGAGAAGCTAATGACAGCCCAATAACCCGAGGCAATGGATAGGGCGATTTCTTTATTTGATGTGTCAACAAACCCGCTATGTGCAAGCAAAGGAACGCCAATTAAACTAGATAACTGCATGGCGATGTATGTAATAATGACATACCAATATTGCTTTTTCACGTGTTCAACCCCTTTTGGCAAAATGAGTACTTTTTCATTTTACCATATTTTTTGTATGAAATTCGAAAGGAAAGGCATAATGAAAGAGGGAATTATTTAATGAAAAATTTTTAACTTCCTACTTGCAAAATTGAAAAAAGTTCATTAATATAATAAGTGTGTTAGCACTCAATGATGATGAGTGCTAATAACGGAACGAAAATCTAATTAAGGAGGTCGTTTGCCGTGTTGAAGCCACTAGGTGATCGTATTGCCATTGAATTAATTCAAACTGAAGAAAAAACAGCGAGCGGAATTGTCTTACCAGACACAGCGAAGGAAAAACCACAAGAAGGAAAAGTTGTGGCAGTTGGTTCAGGTCGCATTCTTGATAATGGTGAGCGCGTAGCTCCAGAAGTAAGCGTTGGTGACCGCATCATCTTCTCAAAATATGCGGGCACAGAAGTAAAATATGATGGAAAAGAGTACTTAATCTTGCGTGAAAGCGACATTTTAGCTGTGATTGGTTAATCGTTCGCCTGATAACATATAAAGCATACAAAAATACTTAACAAAAAATTATCATCAAGGGGGTAAGATGTATGGCAAAAGAAATTAAATTCAGCGAAGAAGCTCGTCGTGCGATGTTACGCGGTGTAGATAAATTAGCCGATGCAGTAAAAGTAACATTAGGTCCAAAAGGTCGTAACGTTGTATTAGAGAAAAAGTTCGGTTCTCCATTAATTACAAATGACGGTGTAACAATTGCAAAAGAAATCGAGTTAGAAGATCCGTTTGAAAATATGGGTGCAAAGCTTGTTGCGGAAGTAGCAAGCAAAACAAATGATGTTGCTGGTGACGGTACAACAACAGCGACTGTATTAGCGCAAGCGATGATTCGTGAAGGATTGAAAAACGTAACAGCTGGTGCGAACCCAATGGGTATTCGCAAAGGTATTGAAAAAGCTGTTGCGGTTGCGGTAGAAGAATTAAAAGCGATCTCTAAACCAATTGAAGGAAAAGACTCCATTGCTCAAGTTGCAGCAATTTCTGCGGCTGACGAAGAAGTTGGTCAATTAATCGCAGAAGCAATGGAACGCGTCGGTAAAGACGGTGTGATTACATTAGAAGAGTCTAAAGGCTTCACGACAGAATTAGATGTTGTGGAAGGTATGCAATTTGACCGTGGCTATGTATCTCCATACATGATTACAGACTCTGACAAAATGGAAGCTGTATTAGACAACCCATACATCTTAATTACAGATAAAAAAGTTTCAAGCATTCAAGAACTTCTTCCTGTATTAGAGCAAGTTGTTCAACAAGGCAAACCATTATTAATCATTGCTGAAGATGTAGAAGGCGAAGCGCTTGCGACATTAGTCGTAAACAAACTTCGTGGCACATTCACAGCTGTTGCAGTAAAAGCGCCTGGCTTCGGTGACCGTCGTAAAGCGATGCTTCAAGATATCGCGATTTTAACAGGCGGTGAAGTCATTACAGAAGAGTTAGGCCGTGAGTTAAAATCGACAACGATTGCTTCACTCGGTCGTGCAACGAAAGTCGTTGTGACAAAAGAACATACAACGATCGTTGGTGGCGCTGGCCGTGCGGAAGACATTCAAGCACGCATCAACCAAATCCGTGCTCAATTAGAGGAAACAACTTCTGAGTTTGACCGTGAAAAGTTACAAGAGCGCTTAGCGAAATTAGCTGGTGGCGTTGCGGTTATTAAAGTTGGTGCGGCAACTGAAACTGAACTAAAAGAGCGTAAATTACGTATCGAAGACGCATTGAACGCAACACGTGCGGCGGTAGAAGAAGGTATCGTTGCCGGCGGTGGTACAGCGTTAATGAACGTCTACAGCAAAGTTGCAGCGATCGAAGCAGAAGGTGACGAAGCAACTGGTGTGAAAATCGTCCTTCGTGCTATCGAAGAGCCTGTTCGCCAAATCGCTCAAAACGCTGGTTTAGAAGGCTCTGTTATCGTTGAACGTTTAAAAACAGAAAAAGCTGGTGTTGGTTTCAACGCAGCAACTGGCGAGTGGGTTGATATGATTGAAGCTGGTATCGTTGACCCAACAAAAGTAACTCGTTCTGCGCTTCAAAACGCAGCATCTGTTGCGGCTATGTTCTTAACAACAGAAGCGGTTGTTGCTGATAAACCAGAAGAAAACAAAAACACACCTGGCATGCCTGACATGGGCGGCATGATGTAATAAGACGACTACCCCACTTTCGATGGGGTAGTTTTTTCCTTTAATTCATTTAAAAAACAAAGAATAGAACCAACCGCTTGAATCCATGCGCCTGCGATGCTGATCGACTGCCCTTCTTCCTTATTTCCTCGCTCCTCATATATTCCGCCGATCGCTTGTAGGGCGTTGCCAATTGATTGAAGTACATTTCCAATGGGGCTTAATGGAGATGATTGTTCACTTCCCCAATCATCTGCGAATGAAAGGAGTCCGCCTAACGATTGTAACCAGTTTCCTGTAATCTCTAGACGCTTTCCTTCTTTGCTTAATAGGGCAGCGACAACTGTCACATTCCCAATGGATTGAATGCCATTTCCATATGTACCTAGTACATTGGATGTTTTATCGTCTGCTTCTAAGGCATTTCCGATGGCTTGCAGTACGTTTCCCCACAAATCAAGAGCGAACTGTTTTTTCTCACTTAAAGAAGGAATGCTTCCAACAGCTGATGTGACCGTGCCTAAAGCTTGGGTAAATGAACCAAACAGAGTTCTCATTTGAGGATCCATACTCATTCTCCTACGTTCATTTTGCTCGTATATCATATGCAAGTCATTTTGTTCGGTTAATTGTTAGAAAATTTAATAAAAAAGACGATATCTTGACCGATGAGGAACGAAGTTGGTAGAATGGACTAAAATTTAAGATGCGCACCTTCGTATATCCTCGATAATATGGTTCGAGAGTCTCTACCGGGACACCGTAAATGACCCGACTACGAAGGCAGTGTTCTATATTGCTAGAATTCTGCCTTCGTTTTTTTATGCGGGGTATGAATGCTAGCTTTTTTATTATATGTAGATGGGGTGATTTCGTTTGAGTCAGCAGGAAATGATCGTCGTTTTAGATTTCGGGAGTCAGTACAATCAGTTAATTACGCGCCGCATTCGTGAGTTTGGTGTGTACAGCGAGCTGCATCCACATACGATTACGGCCGAGCAAATTCAACAAATGAATGTAAAAGGAATTGTCTTTTCGGGTGGACCAAATAGCGTGTATGATGAACAATCGTTTACGTGCGATCCAGCGCTTTTTCAGTTAGGTATTCCGATTTTAGGTATTTGTTATGGTATGCAGCTGATGACACACCATTTAGGCGGAAAAGTAGAAAAAGCGACGCATCGAGAATACGGAAAGGCAACGATTACGGTGCAGCGTCCGTCGCAATTGTTTAGTGATTTACCGACGGAGCAAATTGTTTGGATGAGTCATGGAGATTTAGTGACGAAAACGCCGGAAGGGTTTACTGTTGATGCGACAAGCCCATCTTGCCCTATCGCTGCGATGAGCGATGAAACGAGAAAGTTTTATGCTGTTCAGTTTCATCCTGAAGTACGTCATTCCGTATATGGTAATGAGTTGTTGAAGCGATTCGTATTTGAAATTTGTGAATGCAAAGGCGACTGGACGATGGGAAGTTTTATTGATCACGAAGTTCGTAAAATTCGCGAACTCGTCGGCGATAAAAAAGTGCTTTGCGCCTTAAGTGGCGGTGTGGATTCATCGGTGGCGGCAGTTCTCGTCCATCGGGCAATCGGTGATCAGTTGACATGTATTTTTGTTGACCACGGTTTGCTTCGTAAAGGAGAAGCGGAAAGTGTGATGAAAACGTTCCGCGAAGGCTTTCATATGAATGTCATTAAAGTAGATGCAAAGGAACGATTTTTAAATAAATTAAAAGGTGTAAGTGACCCGGAGCAAAAACGAAAAATTATCGGAAATGAATTTATTTACGTTTTTGATGATGAAGCAGCAAAGCTAGATGGCATCGAATTTTTAGTACAAGGTACGTTGTATACTGATATTATTGAAAGCGGTACAGCAACAGCCCAAACGATTAAATCTCATCACAATGTCGGTGGTTTACCAGAAGATATGAAGTTTAAATTAATCGAGCCATTGAATACGCTCTTTAAAGATGAAGTGCGAGCGCTCGGTACAGAATTAGGTATTCCGGATGAAATTGTATGGCGTCAACCTTTTCCAGGACCTGGACTTGGTATTCGCGTACTAGGGGAAGTGACAGAAGAGAAGTTAGAGATTGTTCGTGAATCAGACGCCATTTTACGTGAAGAAATTAAAAAAGCAGGGCTTGATCGTGAAATTTGGCAGTACTTCACGGTTCTACCTGACATTCGTAGCGTCGGTGTAATGGGTGATGCGCGCACGTATGATTATACGGTCGGTATTCGTGCAGTCACTTCGATTGACGGTATGACAGCGGATTGGGCGCGCATTCCTTGGGATGTTCTTGAAGTAATTTCTACACGTATTGTCAACGAAGTGCCTCATGTCAATCGTGTCGTGTATGATATTACAAGCAAGCCGCCGGCAACTATTGAGTGGGAGTAAAAAACGAACAAAAAAAATATTTACGTAAAAAATGTTCGTTTTTAATATTGACTTTATCGGAGTCGATTGTTAGAATGTATGTGTAAAATAAATAGAGGATACATCGTATAATCTCGAGAATATGGCTCGGGAGTCTCTACCAAGCTACCGTAAATAGCTTGACTACGATGGGTAATGTGGGGGAGAGGAATCTGCTTGGTTCCTCTCTATGTTCGTGCATTATGCATCATAGTCAACGCTTCTGGTAGTTTGCTAGAAGCGTTTTTCTTTTTATTACAACATATGGAGGGACTAAAAGTGATCAAAAAGTATTTCCAATTTGATGAGCTTGGCACAAACTATAAGAGGGAAATTATTGCCGGTTTAACGACATTTTTATCTATGGCGTACATTTTATTTGTCAATCCTTCGATTTTATCATTAAGTGCAGTGCCAGATTTGCCAAATGAAATGAGAATGGATCAAGGGGCGGTATTTACAGCAACGGCCATTGCGGCGGCGGTCGGATCGCTATTAATGGGATTGATTGCGCGTTATCCTATTGCGCTCGCACCGGGAATGGGATTAAATGCTTTCTTTGCTTTTACTGTTGTATTGACGATGGGCATTCCTTGGCAGACCGCGTTATCTGGCGTTTTAATGTCTGGACTTATTTTTATTGTACTTACGTTAAGTGGTATTCGTGAAAAGATTATTAACTCCATTCCCCAAGATTTAAAATATGCGGTTGGGGCAGGAATTGGACTATTTATTACGTTTATCGGATTCCAAAACGCAGGTATTATTGTTAATAACGATGCCGTTCTTGTTGGTTTAGGGGATTTGACAGATGGTAATACACTGTTAGCTATTTTTGGTGTTATTATTACGGTTATTTTAATGGTTCGTGGTATAAATGGTGGTATTTTTATTGGAATGGTCATTACAGCTGTTATTGGGATGTTTTCGGGATTAATCGATGTACCAACGAAGGTAATCGGTTCTGTACCGAGTTTATCCCCTACATTTGGAGTAGCGTTTGAGCATTTTGGAGAAATTTTTAATATAAAAATGCTAGCGGTTGTGTTGACGTTTTTATTCGTCGATTTCTTTGATACAGCAGGAACGTTAGTCGCTGTGGCGAATCAAGCAGGTTTATTAAAAGAAAATAAATTGCCACGGGCAGGAAAAGCGCTTTTTGCAGATTCTTGTGCAACGGTGGTCGGGGCAATTTTAGGTACGTCAACTACTACATCGTACATTGAGTCATCAGCTGGAGTAGCAGCAGGTGGGCGTACAGGTTTTGCTTCTGTTGTAACAGCCATTTTATTTTTGCTTGCCTTGTTCTTTTCACCATTACTATCTGTTGTAACAGCACCTGTTACAGCGCCAGCATTAATTATTGTCGGTGTGCTTATGGTATCATCGCTCGGAAAGATCGAATGGACTCGGTTTGAAATTGCCGTTCCTTCCTTTTTGACATTAATTGCAATGCCTTTAACATACAGTATCGCAACAGGAATTGCGATCGGATTTATTTTCTATCCAATTACAATGATTGCAAAAGGTAGAGCGAAAGAAATTCACCCAATTATGTACGGATTATTTATTGTTTTCATTTTATATTTCGCATTTTTAGTGGAATAAATATTTAGGGGCTCGGGCGTACCCGAGTCCCTATTTTTTTTTAAAAAACAGTTGACTGTGAAATAAACTTTTGATAGTATACTTATTGCTGATTGAAACAAGTAGCTTTTCGAAATGATAAAAAAGTGTTGACAAAGAGGATGTAAAATGTTATATTAAAAAGGTCGCTTCAAAAAGCGGCACTGATGTTCCTTGAAAACTGAACGAAGCGAAAAGCGTACAGAAGCTAAGGATAACTTTTCTATGGAGAGTTTGATCCTGGCTCAGGACGAACGCTGGCGGCGTGCCTAATACATGCAAGTCGAGCGGA
>NZ_JAHZOE010000004.1:0-176583 GCF_019448545.1 Anoxybacillus sp. ST4
TTTTTCAATTCTGACTTGGAGAAAGGACGGTACATACTTCTACCTCTCCTTCTTCATAGTTTTCCTTTAACATATTAACAAAAGAAAAACGATTTTGTCCTTGACAAAATCGTTTTTCAACAGTCTGAAAAGGGGCTGATGAATTTCATCAGCCCCTTTTCCTTGCCTCTGGCCACCAACCGCTCTCTATCGTAAACAGAAGGAAATAGTACTACAGTTATATTTTAGCATCATTTCTCCCGTTTAACAAACATATTTTTATTTTTTATATAAATTTTTTTACCTCATGTAGCACATATCAAAACAAACAGTATCGAATTTTTTGCCCAGAACGAATAGATACGGAACGGAAAGTGCATTGGATTGCTCGCTCTTCAACTGCGGTGAGGTCGTTCATCGATGCGGGGACATATTGCTTCTCGAAGTCATTCCAACGTCGCACGCTAATTTGCGCTTTTCCTTTACTAAATAAAAAGGTGACGATGATCATCATTTGTTCATCAATCGTTTTAAAAAATAAAAATACATCATCTTTCGTGGTGCATGTAATGAGACGATAGCGAACAGGATCTAACGGCTGTTTGGCGGTTGGCGGTGAAATAAACTGAAGTGAATCAGAAAAGTGAATTGGCTCGATCGTTCGTGATGCATGAAACGGAGGATGCGGCTTTTCCTTAATGAGTACTTCGCATAGCTCCCCACCCCGTTTCACTTCGTGGATAATAAAATTTGCAAAATAAATATTCACCATTCATCATCTCCTTCAAGTTTTTCCAATGTATATTTTTACATTTTATGAATATTCAATCAACTTTTTTCGACAAATGAATCGTCGATTTTTGTTCTATTTTCGAACATATTTTATTTTTGTGCTTAAAAAGAACAAAACAATCCCTTTTATTCCTCTATTGTAAAAAGAAAAAGGGAATTTGGTGGAAGACGATGTTACAATACGTCAGTGAACAAATTAAACGGCTGCGTAAAGCGCATCATTGGACGCAAGAGCAATTAGCGCAGCGGCTGAACGTTTCTCGTTCGAAAGTGAGCAAATGGGAAAACGGTGAAGTGCTTCCAGATATCAAGTCGCTTATCGATATGAGCGAACTTTTTTCGGTCAGCATCGACTTTTTGCTTGGGAAGCCGCCGACCGATAAGCAGCTTTTACATGAGGTACAACTAGCATATGGAACGAGCGAGATGAACGACCAACTATTGTCGCTCATTCGCTACATGAACGAACAGCGCGAGCTTGCTGAGCGATTGTATGCGCTACAGTCGCTGCCTGCGCATAAACGGAAACGAGTCGAACATGTAGTGGTGAAAATGATTGATGAAATGATCGATGCGTTAAAATAAAAACGGAGTGAGGCTCTTCTCGCTCCGTTTGCTCTCTACGCACAAGCTGTGTTGCCAAAAGAAAAGGAAAAAGTTCGTATATACAAAAAAAGGGGCGTATCTGCCCTTTATTCAATCCCAATTAACTTTTTCAATCGATACACGTCCGCTTCTGTTTGCCATTGTTTTTGCGCGTGCAATTCAAATTTGTCATGCAGCTTGTCCACTTTCGTTTCTAGCTTTCCGATGCGCACGTGCAATTCCCTTATTTCTTCACGTATTTCTTGTTTGAAAGTTTCCATTTCTTGACGCATCTCTTGTTTGAAAGATTCCATTTCTTGACGCATCTCTTGTTTGAAAGATTCCATTTCTTGACGTATTTCTTGTTTGAAACTTTGCATCTCTTGGCGTATTTCTTGTTTGAAACTTTGCATCTCTTGGCGTATTTCTTGTTTGAAAGCTTCCATCTCTTGACGCATTTCACGCACTTCGTAAAGCAATTCTTTGACAGCTTGAACAACTTGATCTTCCACTTCGCTTCACCCCTTTCTTTACTCCCTAGCATATCACTCCCCCTATGGACGGTCAATTGAAAAAAAGAGGCTAGCAAGGGGTGCTAGCCAATTTGTGAGGGAGCAGTAGAGGACGCATTTTGGAAGGAAATGAGAGGAATTGTGTATCACCTCCTTGTCTCATATGATACGAAAAGAAAAAAATGATGTAAAATAACGATTTTTGAATTTTCAAGCCGTTTTTTAAAATTTTTTGCCGTTTTTCAGCTATATTTCGTGAAAAAAGCGCCCGAAAATTCAATTTTCACTTTTTGTTTGATTTTTTTCTGCACGTTTTCGTATGGTATAATGAAGACAACTCATATTGCGAGGTGGATGCGGTGAAAACATTTAAGCTCGTTGCCCTTACATTGTTGCATGAGCAAAAGCAAGACATTCCGCTCATTGATGGCTTAATGATTAATAAAGAAGATGAAAACCAACGCTGGCTTGTGGAAGCGTATGTCGAGCAAACGTATCATAAGCTATTCACGTCGCTGAAAGAAAAGGGGACGACATTTGATGCGCTCGTGACGATTTCCCGAAAGACAAACGATCCAGCTCATGTACGCGCAACCGTTCGCTCCGTTACGATGATGGGTGAACGAATAAGCGTATTAATGGATGCAGTGCTCGTCAAGCGCTCGAATTTAGCTGAAGTTGTTTTAGAAGATTTAGTTCAACGCGGGCTGCACGGGGAGACGTTGTTGCAGCAGTTTAAAGAACAAATGCACACGAAAAGAGGCTGACGAACATCAATCAGCCTCTCATTTTTTGTTTCGCTACGACAACGTATCGTTTTGGAGCATGCCCAATCCATTGAAACGGATAACATGTAATAAGCGTCAACGTCGGATGCGCTTTCGGAACGAGAACCGTCTGGTCGTCGGGTGAAACGATGCGAATATGTTGAACGACATACGTCCATGTGCCGCTGTTTGTTTTGATGACTAGCTCGTCACCGACTTGAATACGCTCAAGCGGACGAAACACCGTATCGCGATGTCCCGCTAAAATTGTATGATTGCCTTGTCCGGGAAGCGCACTTCGCTCATCGTACCCGACCCCTCGCCGCAACTGTTGCTCCGTCGTTCCTTCATAAACGGGCATGGCAAGGCGCAACTTCGGAATTGACAGCATCCCAATCGCATCATTTGTCGGATCGGGCGGACGATCCGTTCGTTGGACAGCTTCATACGCCTCATACCAATTCGTCGCATTCGCCCAAATGAGCGAAGCCCCAAAAAGAAACAACGCTATCGCAACGGCTCGCATGTTCTCGCCTTCTTCCATAACACGAAACTAATGAAAAGGAAAACGAAGCCAATGAGCATGTTTATTCCATACGAAGAAGCTGTTTTTGGCATGCGCGCGACAAGGAGACCGCTTTCTAAATCGAGCGCCATCATGCCAATATGGGCGAGTTGCTCGCTTGCATCAATAAGCGTGCTTGAATGGAGCCGCTCGTACGGGATATATAAATCGGCAACAAAGCGGCCTTCATCGTCGTACCATTCCATCACGACAGGGGCATGCACCGTTTGGAGTTGCTCAAAAGAAATGGGCTTTCTCCCTTCGGAAGTCACTTCGTACACGTTTGCTTGCAGCCCGTAAAGAGATAACCATTCGTTCCAAAGTGCATACAACGCGTGTCGCTCTTTATTTGTAAGCGGTGTCGCTGAATCGCGCAACACGAGCGCTTGCACATCTTTGTCGAGCCGTTCGAGCTTCTGTTTCGCCGACGAAGGAGTTCGTTCAAACAGGCGGCGAATTTCATCTTCGGTTAGCCCGATTGTCGCTAAAATGTCCGTCATCGCTTGCATCGTTTCGTAACGATCGCGATAAAACGATAAAGCGTATGATAAATCTTCAATAAATGTATATTGTTGCAATTTTTCACCAAACTGCCCGAGAAGCGCTTCGGCTTCCTCTTTCGTCATTTCGTAACGGAGCAATAGCTCATCCAGGCGCTCTGGTGTGATCGGAGTGCCTAATTGTTTTTTCAGCGCTTCCAATGAAGAAAAATGGTCGATTGTCATATTCCATTTTGCTAAATAACGTGTTAAGTCGTCCATCGTCCACCCGATGTCATGGACGTATTGCCGCAACGCTTCTTCCGAAATGGCCGCTTGCACCGGTGCGGCAAATAAAAGACAAATGAATAACCATAGCACGCGCATGTTTTTTCCTCCCTTATGTGTGCTATGGTTATTTTGTTCGATTATTCCATTTTTATACGATTAGAAATATACTTCATATAGCGCGCGCACTGCTCTTTCGACCGCATCCGCCTTCACGCCAAACATCATGCTCACTTCAGATGAACCTTGGTTAATCATTTCGATGTTGACGTTCGCCCGAGCAAAAGCTGCCGTCGCTTTCGCCGCAATACCGACGCTCCGCTCCATCCCTTCACCGACGACCATAATAAGCGCCAAATCGCGTTCAATCGACACTTCATCTACGCGCAATTCGTTTACGATGCGATTTAATACGCGTCGCTCGACGTCGCCAGCTAATTGTTCTTCACGTAAAATGACAGACATGTTATCAATGCCTGATGGTGTATGTTCATATGAAATGCCTTCGTCTTCTAAAATTTGCAACAGGCGGCGTCCAAATCCGATTTCGCGGTTCATTAAATATTTGCTGACGTTAATGCTGCAGAAGCCGGTGTCGCTTGCGATGCCCGCCACAGGGCGCTCGCGGTGATCTCTCGTGGCGACGATCATCGTTCCTGGCGCTTCTGGATTGTTCGTGTTTTTCACACATACTGGAATACCACGGCGATATACAGGCTCAAGCGCTTCATCGTGAAAAACAGAAAAACCGGCATACGACAATTCGCGCATTTCACGATACGTCAATTCTTTTAATTGGCACGGATGCTCAACGATCGACGGATTGACGCAATAAATGGAATCAACGTCCGTAAAGTTTTCATACAGCTCTGCTCCAACACCTGCCGCCACAATCGAACCTGTAATGTCCGAACCGCCGCGCGGAAACGTCACGATATGCCCAGAGCGCGAATAGCCGAAAAAGCCAGGAATGACTAAAATGCCGCTTCGTTCATTTAATTTGGCGAGCTGTTCGTATGACTCAGGTAATACTTGCGCATTGCCCGGTTCGTCTGTGACGAAAATGCCTGCGTCTTTCGGACTGACGTAATGCGCTTCATAACCGAGCTGGCGGAGGTAATGCGCCATCAGTTTTGCATTGTTATCTTCCCCGCTCGCTTTTAACGCATCGAGTAAACGTTCTGGCTGATCATGATACGTATCGATGAGTTGTTGTAAATGGGCAGAAATGACATCTAAAATGTCGCGCGACAAATGCAAATCGGTGACGATTTCATCATAACGTGCGACAACTTGCGCAAGCACCCCTTCG
Source organism: Anoxybacillus sp. ST4 (assembly GCF_019448545.1). Taxonomy (NCBI): domain Bacteria; kingdom Bacillati; phylum Bacillota; class Bacilli; order Caryophanales; family Anoxybacillaceae; genus Anoxybacillus; species Anoxybacillus sp. ST4. The sequence goes on from NZ_JAHZOE010000004.1 coordinate 5,280, forward strand.
TATATGTCATGTTCGATTACTTTTTTTGCAAGCGTAATTAATAAATCTGTTATCTTCGTATCATCTTTGCATCGCTTGCCCGGCGCAGAAACAACAACAAATTTGCGCGCGTCATCCGCTGTAATGATGTTGGCTACTTTTTGAAATTGCTGTGCATTGGCAACAGAACTTCCTCCAAATTTTGCGACTTTCATATGCGATAACCCTTTCTTTCTATTTTTCTATAAAAATAACAGCTGTATAAGCCGCTATTTTACGTTTCATCGTAAGCAAGTCAACTTATTTTCTTATCATAGCACATCTTTATTTGTTTTTGTCAGAAAAATTTTTCAATTTTCGTATTCCTTCTTTGCACACACCATACGATAGCCATGAACATCCGGCGCAAAGCACATCTAAATCATCCGGCTCAACGGCCCGCTTCGTTCGTTCGATGAGCTCTGACTTCATATAAACTCCTCGTTCTTCGATCTGTAAATGGTTAAGCACGCGCCGATCCATCGCCAATACGTGCTCGTTCGAGTTTTCATCTGCTTCGCAACGGTCGATCCCATGATGCGGACATGCATAACACGCCTCATCGAGAGCAGCGATGACACGAATCGGCACATCGCTATCGGGATCGCGCATGAACGCGACAATTTCACTCATCTTTTCCACAAACGATTCGCTATATCCCATCCCTTGAAACCCATGCACACATAATAAATGATGTCCACGCAACGTCCTCATCATCGTCTCCTTTTCTGTCGTACTACCGAGATATTATACACTATTTTTCATAGTTATTCACTATTCTTTGTTGTAAAATAAAAATGAGCATCGCTGTTTTATACATTTTCCCTTCCAACGTCCCTTTTTGTATGTCGACAATGAGTTCTTGTTTATTTTTTAAAATGACTTTCGTTTTCTTTTTCTCATATGGCTGTATCGTCTTGATGTGGGATTGTGCAATCCATATGCATCGATCGCTGTCAGGAGAACATGTTGGAAAGAAGTAGAGCCGAAGCGCTTCACAAACGGAGACAGGAACCATTTGCCGAATGCCGAGAATATGTTTTGCTGCATGCACTTTTCCTTCATACGTACTTCCGTAGTAACGGCAGCTTTGTTCCATAATTTGTTTCGGTGATTGCTCTACTTCGTACGTATTGTACAATTCATACACGATTGTGCCGAGCCGGCCATATTCATCGTATTGCGGCACGAGCGCAGCCGTTTCCTCCATAATAATGTACTCTTCCATCCGTTCCATCATAACTCCCCCTCACAAATGTATGTTCGCCATTTATTATAATGAATTTTCATAATTTTAACAATAAAAAATCTCGGAAAACTCCGAGATTATACGGTAAACTGCTTTCCTTTTTCCGCTAAATGTTGCGCTTTGTCGCTTAACGTTTGCACATTTGCCGCAATTTCTTGCACGGCGGAAAGCAACTGTTCGTGCGCCGCTGCCGCCGTTTGCGTTTGTTGCTCTGCTTCTTGAGCGATCGCTTCCGTCTCTTTCATCGTTAATGCTAGCTCATCAAAAGCGCTCGTCATAACGGCGATCTTTTGGGCGACGTCGTCCATTTGAACCATCACGTCGTTCGTTGTTTGTTGAATGCGATCGAACGTATCGTCTGCTTCGCGCGCTAGCACCATGCTTTTTTCCGATTCTTTGCGCACGTGCTCCATCGCTTCAACCGATTGTGACGTATCCGTTTGCACTTCTTGCAATAGTTCACGTATTTGCTTCGCCGATAAAGACGATTGTTCTGCCAATTTTCTTACTTCATCCGCGACAACCGCAAATCCGCGGCCGTGCTCGCCTGCGCGCGCCGCCTCAATGGCAGCGTTTAACGCCAACAAGTTCGTTTGTTCAGCAATATGTGTAATCATCGTCGCCATTTGAGCAATATCGGCTGATCGTTGATGCAACGCTTGAATCCATTCGCTCGATTGCGTAATAAAGCCGTTCATTGTTTTCATTTGCTCGATCATTTTATCCATAGCGGCCGTTCCTTTTTCCGCTTCTGCCGTCATCGCCCGAGCCGCTTCTGCCGCCTGTTGTGAGCGCGATAAAATGTAGTTTGTGTCATCGACGAGCGTTTGGACAGATTCAGCATTTTGCTGCGCCCAGGCGCGCTGCTTGCTTGATCCCGACGCCACTTCTTCCATCGTCGCCCCAACTTGCTCCATCGCTTGCGCCGCCTCCTCCGTAATGGCGGTGAGCTCATGCGCCGACGCGGACACATCGCGAGAAAGTTGTTGATTGGCGCTAATCATCGCACGAAACGAAGCGATAAGCGAGTGAAACGATTGGGCAATATGCGCAAACTCATCGTTTGAAGAAACGGGCATTTGCACCGTTAAATCCCCATTTGCCGCCTGCATGCTCGCCTGTTCAATGGCGACAATTTGCTCGCGCACCGCCATGTAAAACGCGATAAATAAGTAAATGACAACCGCCACCGCAAACGCTCCAAAACCGATCGTCACCCATTTTTCAAACATGACGGCACGATATTCGCGATCTAAGTGCTGCTGGAAAGCTTGAAGTGAAAAACGGGCAAGCTCATGCAACGTTTCATGTGCGCCGTTCGTTTTTTCGTATAAATCGACAGAGGTAAGCGAGATGCGATTCGTTTGTAAAAATTCACGTTGAAACAAGCTCGTCATGCTTAATAAATCTGTCGCAATAATATCGTTGTATTGTTGCACTTTTTTCCGCATCGCTTGTTCGTCGGCAAAGAGCGGAGCGGTTGAGCGGCTGACCGTTTGCATCGCCGTTTCTAGTACGTTCGTCCAATACGTCATTTTCGAACGTTCAATTTCGTACAATTCGCTCTTTAGCGTCAGCTCTGCCGCGTATGACTGCGCGCCGCCAATCGTTTCCGTTAACAACGGAACGTGCTCAACGAACAAGCGGGCTAAATAATGATTGTTCATATCGTTATCGAGCGAGACGTTCGAGCGGTCAGCGATGTAAAGCAACATTTTTTGCACATCATAAATGAGCGCGTTGTGACGTTTTGTCGCTTCAGAAACGGTAAACGTCGTCCAGTTTTGTTGTATATCGTTTATTTGTTGAATAAGCTGTTTCCACTGTTGTTCGTCAATAAATGAAGCGCGTTTCTTTTGATGCACAGCTTGCAGCGAGTCAACCGATTTTTTTATCATCTTTTGCGCTTCCGCTACATGTTCTTCTTTCCCATGTCCTAACAAAACGGTCGTCGTATATTCACGATGCTTTTGTAAACTATACATCGCGTCAATCATCGGAGCGATATATGCAATTCCTTCGCTTTCTCGTTCAATTACCGTCGCTTTTTGCGTCAATAGCCGAACGTACAACACGCTAATCATAAAAAGAGTAAACATAAAAATGATTGCCAACAACATGAACTTTTTACTAAAAGGCAAGCGATTAAGCAACTTTTTCCCTAACGTAAACACCGCCTCATCCACGCTCCTTACGAAACAAATATGTATATATTGTTTTCTATTTTATCAGACGATTCATAAAAATTATATAAACAAAATAAAAATTAGGCCTAATGACCTAATTTTTATTTCGGAATAAAGCGAGCGCTTGTGCGGCTGTTTGTTGTGCATGTTGTTGAAGTAGCGCGACCGCGCGAGCCATCGTTTCTTTTCGTTCTTCTCGTTCATGCATACATTGCTGAATATAGGAAAATAGCGCTTCGCCGTCCCAGTCGTCTCGTTCGACATGCGCAAACACCGGTTGGTTTGCTTGCTCGGCAAACGCATCAATTTTCGGATCGTACGACAAAGCGATAAATGGCGTATGGGCGACCGCTGCAAAAATAAGGGCGTGTAGGCGCATACCTACAAGCAAATGAGCACTTTGAATGATCGCCATTTTCTCTTCAATGCTTGCGTCATGCGGCGCTACGACCGCATGTTCCGTCATCATCTGAAGCACACGACGGGACGTTTCATCATCATGACGTCCGTGCATCGGGATAAATACAACGTGATATCCGGCTTGTACAGATCGATCGAGCGCTGCCGCTATTTTTCTTTTAAAATCACGACCGCGCGGCCAATCGCGCACCGAAACGGCAATGACTGGACGGGTAAACGATTGTTCGTTCCACCACGTCGTTGGCGACGTCGGCGGCTTCAGTCCCATTACTGGATCAGGTACGACCGCAATCGACCGTTTTACACCTAACGTATGCAATAACCGAGCGGAAGGCTCATCGCGCACTGTGATGCGATCGACTTGATTAAGCGTCCATTTCATTAGCCATTGATTTTGTTTTTTATTGACAGGCCCCATTCCTTGCGCATACACCATCACCGGCTTTCCTAGCCATTTCGCTAGTTGCATAATCCCAGTGTAATACGGAATGCTGCGCCAGCCCGTTTGATCTTGAAGTAAGCTGCCACCGCCGCTAATCAAACCATCACTTTCGCGGAGCGCTTGAATGATGTCGTTTATTCGCCAGCGATTTACTGCACGAACACCGTACGTTCGTTCCGTAAACGATGGGTCGTTCGACAAAACTGTCACTTGCACATGCGGATCGTGCGCACGAAGCGCCTGAATAATCGCATATAAAATGGCTTCGTCTCCCACGTTATGAAAACCGTAATAGCCAGAAATTACAACGTTCATCGTATCACCTTTTTCCATTTCCACACCGAACGATAAGCATAAATGAGCACGACACCGAATACAAATCCGAGCCCGAGGCTATACATCGTGCGAATAAATGAAATGAAGAGCGGTATGTGTAAATGTGTAAATGTATTGATCATCGACAACCAGCCGATCGTTCCTACAACAAGAAGAACAGCACCTAGTTGCTTTTGTCGGTTTATGACCGCTAAAGCGAGCACGTAGGCTGGAAAACCGAGCAAAAATTCTTTCGTGCGCGGACGTACGTACAACCATTCTTCTAATTTTTGTCTCGCTGCTAGTTCAAACGCACTCGCCGTTCCTGTATTGCCAGAGCGCAAGACGTAATACGCCAACAGAGCGAAAATGATCAAGCTAAGCACGACATGTCCGACAGTAATCGGATGCTTCCATAGCCGCTTCATGAAAGGTAAAATCGGCTCTTGAACGATTGAAGGTAAAACGAGTGCGACCATCGCTACAATCGGAACGACATAAACGAGCTTTACCCCACGAAATCCTTCGCCAACGTAAGCGATATACTCGTTTCCATACAACATCGTTACAATCCAGCTAATCCCGGCAAACGAAATGACAATCGCACGACTATATGCCATCATCGTTCCGCGCCATCCTTCTTGGACGGAAGAAGGCTTGGCAGCGTAAACAGGTGTCACAATCGCTACAAGTAAAGCAAGTGCTTTCCAAGCTAAATCAATCGCGAGAAATGCACCAGCCACGCTAAGAGCGAACGCCCCTCCTGCCGCCACAAATGCCCATAACGGCGAAACGAGCGAACGAATAGCGAGAAAAAGGAAAGCCGTCGTCCCAACAATTAAGCCAATAGTTGCCATAGACGACCGTTCTACTGGCGCAAACGGTTCACTTTTTCCGAGCGTATAGTGGCTTGGCATATGTTGAACGATTTGTTTCATGACGGAAACGGTTTTTTCAATATTTTGTGCTATTTCTTCGGATGTATGCGGGCGAATAAATAGGGCGCGAATGTTGCGCTCTTTAATCGCACGAATCGCTACATCAACCGCTTCATTTGGCTTTCGCTGCTCTAAATTTAAACTATGCAATCGAACAACGTGCACATCCATCGCTTTCGCTAATGTCGTCAACCCTTTCGCTTCATAAAACTCCGTTGACAATAAAGCATATCCTGCACGCTTCCATCTTTCTCCCCACTTTTCCACATCAGACGGGTAGCCTGCTACTTGTTCACCAGTAGGAAGCAGCTTTGACATATGTTCATTTTTTAACGATTCCACTTGTTGGAGCACGCGGACGCTCCCTTCATTCATATCGCGCGCATCTGGAATGCGAAGTACAACCATAAAGCCGCGTTCGATGACATGGGCGACTTTTGCTTCATCGTATCCGAGCGGCACGCGCTCAATTTTTTTCGCATTTCCTTCAATGACATAGTACGTTTTTTGATTGATTTCAACTTCTCGGACATCATCACCGAACGTGTCGCGTAATGACGAAGCGACTGGGAACGCATCGTTAAGCGCATACACAACAAGTCCGCGCGATGGCATTTGATCGACACGTTCATTTAATAACACGAGCGTATGCTTCCATTCGTCCATCTTTAACAATAACACATGTCCTGATTTTTCAAGTGACTCGAGCGTTTCTGCTTCAACGCTCACCGTCGTTAACCCAGCTTCTTTCAGCTTCTTCCACACATGTTCGCTATCTTGTTGCAGCCACACCTCAATTTCGTCATACGGCATGATGATTTCATACGTCCGATTGTTCCACTCTACTTCATGCCGCTTACCTACCGCCGGGGCGATGAGCACGAGCGAAATCGCTATAATAAATAACAACCATTTTTTCACTTGTTTCATCCCTTCTTCGTTTGATTCAACCATTGGCGCATTTGCTGGAGCGTAACGCCACCGAGCGCAAAAACCACTCCAACATAAAGCAAGCCCCCTCCGATCGTTGCCGCCGCTACATAAGCGAGAGAAGCCATTCTACTAGTCGTTGGGGAAATGAAAAATAAACATGCGCCCATCATGAGTGAGGCGAGTGCGTAAATGATCGCTTGGCGATTCCAAAATGCGAGCGGAATGCGCCGACGAATCGCATAATGATTTGCCCACGTAATAAACGCATATGTGACAAACGTCGAAATGCCGGCACCGATTAAGCCGTACCGTGAAATAAATAAAACGTTTGTCCCCCATTTCACGAGACAGCCTATTAAAATAATGAAAGCAGCTCGTTTCGACTCGCCAATACCTTGTAAAATGCCTGTCCCAAGCAACGCGAATGATGTAAATAGAGAACTTGCCAACACGACCGCCATCGTCGCGCTTCCTTCGTCATTTGTAAATAAAGCGACGTTGAGCGGAACGGTTAAAGCGGCGAGTCCTGCCGCCATGGGCCATGATAAAAAGTGGGATAGACGAAACGACTGTTCGATCGTTTGCTGTGCTCGGTTTATTTCCCCTTTTGCTAGCTGTTTACTTAACAGCGGAATGAGCGGGAGCACAAGGGAAGATGAAAATACGGTCGCAATTTGCACGAGCGCTGTTCCACGGCTATACAACCCAAATAAATAGCTCGTTTCCCCTCCTTCTGTCCCATGCCAACGAAGGGCGATCGGGACGGAGAGCGAATCGACTAAATTTAAAAATGGCATCGCAAGCGCACCGAGCGCAATCGGGATAGATAAAGCTAAAATCGTTCGACTCGTCTTGATCCATTGCACACGTGAAAGTTTCACGCGCTTCGGACGATAAAGGGAACGGTGGTACAATATGCGTAAATATATAAGGCTAGCAAGCGCACCGAGCGGTGAACCGATCATGATCGCCCCTGCTACGACATCGTCTGGATACGCAGCGCGAACCATATAAAAAGCAAGCAGTAAAATAAAAGCAACGCGCACAAATTGCTCAAGTACTTGCGACGTAGCTGTCGGCTTCATATCTTCGAGCCCTTGGAAAAAGCCGCGATATACAGCCATATACGGCGAGATAAGTAACGTCGTACTGACGACGATAATCGCCCATTGCGCTTCCTCGCCACCTAGTGCTTGAGCGATCCATGAGGAGCCTCCTGCAAGGAGCGAAAAGCTGAGCACACCGAAACTAAATGCCAACACGCTCGCCGTCTGCACGAGACGCGCCACTTCATCTTCTTTTTGCTGCGCGCGCGCTTCCGAAATTAATTTTGATACCGCGATAGGAATGCCTGCGACAGATAAAATTAAGGCAACCATATAAAGCGGGTAAACGAGACTGAAAATACCGAGCACTTTATCCCCTGCAATATTTTGCAATGGAATACGAAAAATGCTGCCGAGCACTTTCGAAATGATCGTACCGATCGTTAAAATCATCGTTCCTTTTATAAATGACTGGCTCATTTTCCGACAACCTTCTGTTTTAAGATGGTCCACGCAAAGCGCGGCAATGCAAGCATTCGTTTCGCCCGCGTCGGCTGTTTTAACAGTCGATACAACCATTCTAAATGGAGACGAATCCATAGTTCAGGCGCGCGCTTCACCACGCCGGCAAGCACGTCAAAACTACCTCCGACACCCATCCATACACCGCGTCCGACTGTCTGTATATGTTGAGAAATCCACTGTTCTTGTTTCCCCATACCTAACGCGACAAAAACAAAATCTGGTTCGGCTCGCTTCACTTCTTCGATGATCGTTTCATCGTTCCAATCGAAGTAGCCGTTGCGTACCCCGACTAAACGAGCGTTCGGATAGCGGTCGCGCACATGTTTCGCTGCCGCTTGTACAACTTCTTCTTTTGCGCCGATCATATATACGCGATATTCGTGCTCATCGGCAAGCTGCAAACAGCGGCAAAGCAAGTCGTAGCCAGCCACTCGCTCTGGAAGCGGCGTTCCGAGCAGCTCAGCGGCTTTCACGACCCCGATGCCATCCGCGACGACATAATCCGCTTGCTGAATGGTCGCCATATATGTAGGCTCCTCATTTGCTTTCATAACAATTTCAGGATTGGCCGTAACGATAAAACAAGGCTTTTGTTGCTTCACGCGCGCGTGAATCGCGGAAACGACTTCATCCATCGTCGCGCGCACAAATGGAACTCCAAGTATGTGAATCGTTTGAAACGACATAAAAAACTCTCCTTCGCTTCGATCATTCGACAACATTATTAATCATATCACATGAATATAACAATTGACTATTTCTTCTTCGTCATAACATTGGTAAACTAATGGTATACATATGTGCATAAGAAAGGGTTGCATACGCCATGGAACAATGGACAAACGATACCGTCAATCGCACGGTAATGGCTCTCGTTCAACAATTAACAAAAGATTGGACGAAGACGAAAGTACACTCCGAAATATTAGAGATTTTTATGAAAATGCGCATGGAAACAAAAACAGAAGAAGAATACGTTTCGTTGTTGTTGGCGAACGTCGCTTTTGCGACAGAATCAAGTTTCGCGCTAAACAAAATATTTGAACTCATTTTACTCAGTAAACAATTTCCCCCTGCAGAAGCTGTGCAAGCGTGGGTTACCGACGCCCATCAGAAAATTGAACAACAATTGCCGACGTTGCGCGACATGTATCAAAAACATTTTAGCGGCGAAGAAAATATGAAACGGAAGCTTGAACTAAGCTACTGCCCTGTATTATTAAGCAATCGCATCAAAACAGATTTTATTTTTGCTTTCATTCACGAACAAAATCAGCCGATGATGAAAGACTTTTTCCATGCCGATCCAAAAGCGGTGCTTGAAGCACTTCATCACATTAGCGGCTTTTTCGCAAGCATGATTTTAGAAGGAATTGAACTGATATAAAAAAGGGAGCCGATTCGCTCCCTTTACTCATCTTCATCGCAGTCTTCGCACACTTCAAATATATCATCTTCCCAATCGTCTTCGTCCCAATCATCAAATTCATCATCCCAATCATCAAACAGTTCTGCTAACCGTTCGTTCACCTTTTCGGCAATGTCTTCAAAGACGTCGTAAAATGCGTCAAGCCGTTTCGATAATGCGCTCGTGGAAATGCCATATTGCGCAGCGAGCTGTGTTTTCGAAACGTTTTCGTTTAAAATCGCATCCGCCATGATGTAATGAAGCGCTGCCGCATATACTTCTGGCTTTCGAATAACAGGGTGGCACGTTTGACAATATTCAACCCATATGAAACGAGCCGTATCGATGACGGAAGGAACTTGGCTCGGAAAGTTTTCTTGAAATAATGTAAACACTCGCTCTTGTTTTGACGACAAGTTTGCCGCGTCGAAGTCAAAAATAGAAAAATGCAATACGTTTTGCAACGTGTCGGGATACATGTGAATCCATTGTTCATATTGTTTATCGCACGTTTCCCAAACGTCTTGTATGTATGCGTGCAGCTGCTCCGTCAAAGGGCGAGGCAACGGGAAAAACGTCGCAAAAGACGTGACGTATTGACCGTGCGGCACGAAAATGCCTGCGAGCGCTTGTCCTTCTTTTAATTCAAATCCATCAGACATATCAAGCAGTTTCATATGCTTCGTTTCCCCTGTTAGTAAATCGGTTACTGTCGCATGCGAATCGTGCAATTCATCTATGCGGACAAACGTAGGAAACGCCTGACGCCACGATTGAATGATATGATATACAGTCGGACGAACAGTATGTTTCCGAACGGTGCGCAAATAATAATCGAAAATCGTCATACCGTTCTCATATCGTTTGAAAAACATAACCCATATGCCGATAAAAAACCGAAACACAGGCAACGTTTCTTCATCTGTCTGTTCCTTATGAATACGCGCATCCGCCGCACGTTGCAAAAACCGTTCATGCTCAAAAGCTGCATAATGAATGAATTCGTGCATATGTTGAACGACATCTTGATCGACAAGTCCATGAATAGACACAACGTTATTGCCGCAACAATGTTTATATTTTTTTCCGCTTCCACACGGGCATAACGCATTTCGTGCTACTTTGCTCACACATTCCACCTCCACGCTTTTTCTTCCATTGTAACACGTCAAAAGGAAAGAAGATACATCCCTTTGTTTCTTTACATGTTATCGTGTACAATGAAAACGAAACGATAAATAAAAAGGAAGAGATACATGATTGGACAAATCGTAACATGGCAAGTAAAAGAACAAAAACCGTTCGGCTACATCGTCACAAATGGAAAAGAAAGCGCCTTGCTTCATGAAAGCCAATGCGAACATGCGTTGCAAATAGGCGATGAAGTCGAAGTATTTCTTTATCATGACCACGACGGTCGGATGCGTGCAACAATGAAACGACCGCTAATCACAACAACATCATACGGTTGGGTCGACGTCGTCGATGTCGTTCCGAACTTAGGTGTGTTCGTTCATATTGGCATCGAAAAAGACATCTTATTGTCGCTCGACGACTTACCGGCACTTCCGACGCTTTGGCCAGAAAAAGGAGATCAATTATACTGTTCGCTTCAAGTAGATAAACGAGGTCGCCTCCTCGCCAAGCTTGCTGACGATGACGTAATCAAACAAATTCACGTCCCTGCACCACCTTCTGCATTTAATGCAAACGTGCGCGGACGCATTTATCGCCTTATTAAAGCAGGATCGTTTCTCATTACAGATGTCGGATATATCGGATTTATTCACGAGTCACAAAGAAGACGAGAACCACGCCTCGGAGAGCTTGTCGAAGGGCGCATCATCGCTGTGAAAGAAGATGGGACGATTAACGTTTCGTTGCTTCCGCGCAAACAAGAAAGCTTAGAAAGCGATGCGGAAACGATTTACCATTACCTTGAAAGCCGTGGCGGTGCGATGCCGTATAGCGATAAAAGCGATCCGGAAGACATTCAAACCCGCTTTCATATGAGCAAAGCGGCATTTAAACGCGCGCTCGGGCGGCTAATGAAAGAAAATAAAGTGTACCAACAAGACGGTTGGACATATATACAAGGGAGAGACGAAAAATGATTCGTTTTGCGACAATCGGAACAAACTGGATTACTGAAGCGTTTATTCAGGCGGCGAAACGAGTGCCATCCTTTCACTTACAAGCCGTTTATTCGCGCCAGCAAGAAACAGCTAGCGCCTTCGCTGAAAAAACAGGTGCTACTGAAACGTTTACAAACTTGCATGAGCTCGCAACAAGTGAACATATCGATGCGGTATATATCGCAAGCCCTAATTGTTTTCACGCCGAGCAGGCGATTATGCTTATGAATCACGGCAAACATGTCATATGTGAAAAACCGCTCGCTTCTAACGTCAAAGAAGTGGAAGCAATGATTGAAGCAGCAAGAAAAAATAATGTCGTACTCATGGAAGCGATGAAAACAACGTGTTTGCCAAACTTTCAAGCCATTCAACATCACTTGCCAAAAATCGGGCGCATCCGTCGTTACGTCGCAAGTTATTGCCAATACTCTTCGCGCTACGATGCGTTTAAGCAAGGAACGGTCGCAAACGCCTTCAATCCCACCTTTTCAAGCGGCGCATTAATGGATCTTGGCGTGTATTGCTTATATCCGCTCGTTGTTTTATTTGGAGAACCAAAAGAAATTCAAGCGCATAGCGTCCTACTATCTTCTGGAGTAGATGGCGAAGGCAGCATCATTCTTGATTACGGCGACATGGATGCAGTTGTTATGTATTCAAAAATCGCAAACTCTTATACCCCTGCCGAAATTCAAGGGGAAGAAGGAACAATCGTAATCGACACGATCCATACCCCAACGCGCGTCCATATTCATTACCGCGACGGGCGTATAGAAGATATAAGCGTTCCGCAACTGCATGAGCCAATGTACTACGAAGCACTTGAATTTATGACGCTCATCGAACGAGAAGAAAAGGAATCAACAATCAACTCACACGCTCGCTCGCTCGCAACAATGAAGATTATGGAAAAGGCACGAAAACAAACAGGCATCGTTTTTCCTGCAGACGAACGTTTCGCTTAAAACGAAACGTTCTCTTTTTTTAATTTGTTTTTTAATTTGTAATGAGTATATTTTTATAAAAATAGGTTCACTATGTTATAATTAAATATAATCATTTATAAACGAGGTGGTATGATGCGCATATACAATTACGAGCTATTGAAACATCTCCCATACTCCATGGAAACGATTCAACTACTGACAAAAATTGATGAATATAAAGGAAAACAAGACTTATACAAAAAACAATCTCCTCAAATACTTGAAACGCTGAAAAATGTAGCAATCATTCAATCAACAAAATCATCAAACGCAATTGAAGGGATTGTTATTACAGATAAACGTCTCAAAAGCATTATGGCTGAACGGACGGTACCGATGGATCGATCGGAAGGAGAAATTGCTGGATACCGAAATGTGTTAAAATTGATCCACGCATCATACGACGCCATTCCGCTATCCCCTTCTATCATTAAACAACTGCATCGCGATTTATACGAGTATGTTCCTTCGCAAGGTGGAGAGTGGAAAAATCAAGATAACTATATAAGTGAAGCACTCCCGAATGGCGAAAAGTTTATCCGTTTTATTCCTGTACCAGCTTTCCAAACCGATGAACATATGCGCCTTCTTTGCATGACTTTTCAACATACAACTCAAAAAAGCGACATCCATCCATTAATCGCAATTGCAACCTTCATTTTAGATTTCCTTTGCATTCATCCATTTCACGACGGCAATGGACGGATGTCACGTTTATTAACTCTTCTTTTATTATACAAATTCGGGTACGAAGTCGGTCGCTACATTAGTATGGAAACACTCATCGAAGAAAGTAAAGAAACATATTACGACGTGCTAAAGCGCTCATCAATCCATTGGCATGAAGGGAAAAATGACATTTTCCCTTGGCTACATTACTTCTTATCGATTATTGTTGCCGCATATAAAAAGCTTGAAGAACGTGTTGGTTATATAGAAACAGGTCGCGGAAACAAACGAAAACGCATTCAAGATTTTATTGAAGGAAAAGTTGGATATTTTACAAAGGGAGATATTCGCCACGCTTGTCCTGACATTAGCGAAGCAACAATTAATCGCGTTTTGAATGAATTAAAGGAAGCGAAGAAAATTACACCAATCGGTAAAGGGAGAGGTTCGAAGTGGCGGAAAATAAGCGAATAAGCGAGCGACTATGCTCGCTTATTCGTCTTCCAAACGATCCATAAAACGATCGTTGCCCCGACCATATCGATCATGACGTCAGAAAATAGTGCCGTTCGGTTCGGCTGAAACGACTGATGCCATTCATCAAATATCGCACAGACGAGCGTAAGCAACCATGCGAAGCAATAAGAAGCTGTCGCTTTCCATGCAAGAAAAGAAAACGTCCCAAACACGATCATATGAGCGCATTTACGAACAATAAAATTCCATGAAAATACCCCATCGCTCACAGGGCGGTTCGTTTCAATTCCAAAATAATTCAACCAATGGCGTATCCATTGCGCGGTTTGCTCTCCAGTAAATAGCGGAGACTCTGTAAAATAGTAAATGAGACCACACCATATAAACACAAGTCCCCACCATATCAAACGATTTGTTTTCGTCATCTTTTAAGCCCTTTCTACATATGGAAATCTACACATCATTTTACCATTTTCATCGCCTTTGTACGATTGATTTGTTCCATTTGTAAACAACAAGCACACATGCTAAAATAAGGGCAAATTGATAAAAAAGGAGCTTTCGTATGTTACAGACGATGTTATCGCAAGAAGTGATGACAAAAGCGGCTCAACGTCTCATGAAGCTTTTACCGTACAAAAAACATAGCGACGTCATCAAGCGAGCATGGCATTTGTATCGCACCGGACATGTATATAACGTGACAATCGAAAATAACGTGCTAAAAGGAAAAGTGACAGACAAAGGGCAGACGTACGAGCCAACGTTTCGGCTGAAGCAAGCAGCAAGCTCATCTTGTGGTTGTACAGCTGTCGGCCTATGCCCTCACAATGTCGCGTTATTTTTATATGCGTACAATCAAATTGACGCAGTCGGAAATTTAATTCGGCAATGGAAAGAGCCGACGACAAAACAAAAAAATGTGCGTCGTGATGAAAAACAAAAACACATACAAGTGAATGAACAACATAAAAAAGACGCGACACCGAACGGAAACATCATTGACGCTTGGTGGAACTCCTTTGAAGAAGCATATCACCGCATCCCCCTTGATTATATAACGGAAGAAGAACAAATGCGGAGATTCATTCATTCCTTTTTCCAAACGTTCGAGCGTCCGACGGCAAAAAAACCGTTTTTAGACCATCTATATTACGTACACGCATCGTTATTTACATTCACGGAACTGACTCGCATCCCGCTACAACCGTGGGGCTACTCCGCGATGATGCAAGAGCGGCACGTCAACCAATTTGCCCAAACGGTACAGCAAGCGATCAAAGACTTAGCGAAAAAGCCGCGTACAAAGCTGCACGAACAACTCATATATGCGTCAATGCCGTACGCACGAAGCATATTGTCAGGCGAATTAACGTACTTTAGACAAATACTAGATGTATATGAAACAATGTGGACATATGTATTCACCGATCCGTCATATCGCGAAGAAGAATGCAACTGGGCGATAAAACAGCTAAATGAGAAAGAAACAGTCGAACAAAAACTACCATTTATCGCTACCGCTTCATACGTATCATTTTTGCTTGAAAACGATCAGCAAGCTTATCAGCTCATTGAACCGTTTCCATATTTAGCAACGGAACATATCGTCGATTTTATGCACATGTCGTTTGCGAAAAAACAAATACAACGCGGAGCTGAGTGGTTTCATCGGCTTGAAAAAAATATGGAATCGTACTTACATTCGCTTCGTATGACTGACCGCGAATGGTTTGTTCGCACCGTATTGTCCGCCTATGGTCAATACAGCATCGCAACAAAAAGCGACGAAACAGAACGATACGAACAGCTTCTTCAAAAGCTTCTTCCGTATAGTTTTTATATGTACATCGACTACTTATTCGATGAACAGCAATGGAAAAAACTAATCGAATTATATATGCTTGAAAAAGCAAACGTCGATATGATTCACCCGTTCCATTTAAAAGCAATCGAACAAGCGGATCGTTCGCTCGTTCTTCCGCTTTATCATCAAACGATTATGTACTACATCGAACAAAAAAATCGGAGCGCATACGAACAAGCAATCAAACATTTACGAAAACTGCGCGCTCATTATCGAGCATTAAAACAAACGCATCGCTGGGAAGCATATGTGGAAAAGCTAGCTGAACAAACGAAACGTTTACGCGCATTTCAACAATTGTTACAGAGAGGGAAATTTATATGATGCAACAAATCGAACTACATAGCCGCTGGCTCGATGAGCGAAAACAGTTTTTTTTATATAGCGAAGACGTACATCCTGACGATTGGAGAGACATCGTTTTTTTATGGCATGAAGAAACGTTTTATGGCACATTTGCCCCTATCGAGACGATTGGAACACATATTGGCGTTCTCCTTTCCCCTTGGGAAGCGCTCACGTTTTTTGCTTATCCATCCAAAAACGAGCTGATCGACATCATATGGGATGAACAAAGTAAACAATTTCAAGCGTGGGCGAAACAAATCATTGATGATTTGGAACAAAAGCAGTTCATGCCCGACTTTGAGGCGTGGAAAAACGGGCGCTTCGGATGGAAAGGAACGGAAGCGGACGATCATCCATTCGTATCCGTTTGGCGTTCAGAAGCAATCAATGACTGGATTCAATCAGACGTTGAGCTCAAACAAACGTGGCAACAAATGATCGACACATATCCGCTCATTGTAGGAGACGCTACGTCATTTATAGACGAGCACGAGTGGTTAACAGAAATTGGATGGGATAAAAATCGTCCCCCGTTTTCCGCCGCTATTCGCTTACATGAACCGAGTGAAGACGGAGGGGCGTGGCCGCTCGAAACCGTGCTCATCGACACGGAAACGAATGACATCACCGTATATCCGCATATACCGAAAGCTTGGGAAGCGTACGCTAGCCATATTGAACGAGCACAACAACGATGGCAGACAATTGTCCCATGGCTAGGCGAAAACGGAGCGTTGCGCAACGAACTAAACGAAGAAGAAGCATGGCGCTTTTTAGTGGAAGCAACTATTGAACTCACCGAAGCAGGTGTCCGCGTCATTGTGCCAGAATGGTGGGAAGTCGTTAAGCAAACAAAACTTCGGGTAAAAGCCCGCGTCAAATCATCAGCGACGTCTGTATTCGGGCTTGATGCGCTCGTTGATTTTGATTGGCGCATCGCCACAAACGGGGTGGAATTGACAGAACAGCAATTCGCGGAACTCGTCGAACAAAAGCGCCGCCTCGTGCGCATTCGCGACCAATGGGTTCAGCTTGACCCTGCTTTCATTCAAAAAGTACAAAAACTGATGAAACAAGCGAAACAAGAAGGTGTATCGATTCGCGACGTGCTCATGCAAACATTGGCGGAAAAAACAAACGAACAACATGAAGACGATGAAGCGATTGACATTGAACTAAATCGCTCGTTTGCCACACTCGTACGAAAAATGAAAAACATTGACCATATCCCAAACGTCACCATTCCGAGCACGTTCCATGGCACGTTACGTCCATACCAACAGCGAGGCGTCGACTGGCTCATCTTTTTACGCCAGCTCGGTTTTGGCGGCTGTCTAGCAGACGATATGGGTCTTGGGAAAACGATACAAATGCTAGCCTATCTCGCCTATGTGAAAGAAAACGAGAAACGAAACGGCCCTGCTTTACTTATTTGTCCAACGAGCGTCATCGGCAATTGGCAAAAAGAATGTAAGCAATTCGTGCCGTCTTTAAACGTTTACGTCCATCACGGATCAAATCGCGAACACGGCGATGCGTTTGCCGAAAAGGTAAAAAGCTACGACCTCGTCATTACATCGTATAGCTTGGCGCATTTAGATTTTGACGATTTGGCCAGCATCAACTGGGACGTCATTTGTTTAGATGAAGCGCAAAACATTAAAAACGCCCAAACGAAGCAAGCGCGCGCCATTCGCAAGCTGAAAGGACAGCATAAAATTGCGCTTACCGGGACACCGATTGAAAACCGGTTAAACGAGCTATGGAGCATTTTCCACTTTTTAAATCCGGGCTATTTAGGATCGCAAACCGAGTTTCAGCGCCAATTTGCGACGCCAATTGAGAAAAATGGCGATAAGCAAGCGACCGAACGTTTACAAAAGCTCATTCGTCCGTTTTTACTACGCCGCACAAAAACAGACGAACGAATTGCGCTCGACTTGCCGGATAAGCTCGAACAAAAAGAATATTGCCCGCTCACTGCTGAACAGGCGTCGCTATACGAACAAATTGTGCAACAATCGCTAGAACAGCTTGACGAAGTGGACGGATTTGCGCGGCGCGGCATCATTTTACGCATGTTAAATAGTTTAAAACAACTATGCGACCACCCTGCCCTTTACTTAAAAGAAAAGCATCCAAAACAAATCGTTGAGCGGTCGCATAAAGTAGAAAAGCTGCTTGAGCTTGTCGGGCAAATTCGCGACAGCGGAGAAAGTTGTTTAATTTTTACGCAGTACATTCAAATGGGCGAGATGATTCAACATATTCTTGCTTCTCATCTAAAAGAAACGGTCGTCTTTTTAAACGGCAGCACGCCAAAACAAACGCGCGATGAAATGATTGAACAATTTCAACATGGACAGTTTCATATATTCATTTTATCGCTCAAAGCAGGCGGAACAGGGCTAAACTTAACTGCTGCTAATCACGTTATTCATTTTGACCGCTGGTGGAATCCGGCCGTTGAAAACCAAGCGACAGACCGAGCATATCGCATCGGGCAGACGAAATTTGTCCACGTGCATAAGTTCATTACAACTGGCACGATTGAAGAAAAAATTGATGATATGCTTGAGAAAAAGCAGTCGCTCAATGAACAGCTCATCCAAAGTGAAACGTGGATTACCGAACTGTCCAACGAACAATTACGTGAACTATTTACCCTTTCATGAGGTGAAATATGGCAAAGAAAAAAGGAACGAAGCAACAAACATTATGGGAAAAACTGCTTGAACAAATGGCCAAAAAACTAGAAGAACGAAAAAAATAAACAGCCGGTGACGTCGGCTGTTTATTTTTGCATATAAAACTTTCTCGGTAACGTAAAGCTGTACACGACCGGGATGACAAATAACGTCAACAACGTGCTGCTCAATAGTCCACCAATGACAGTAATCGCCATCGGCTGATTGAGCTCCGCCCCGTCACCGAAGCCGAAAGCAAGCGGCAATAAGCCTAAAATCGTCGTTAACGCCGTCATTAAAATCGGGCGAAGGCGAAGCTTAACCGCTGTGACAATAATGTCTCGCTCTCCGCGGGCGCGCAATTGATTCATATAATCAACGAGCACGATCGCATTGTTGACGACAATACCGGCAAGTACGATGCCGCCGATAATGACCATGACGCTTACTGGCGTCTGCGTCAACGATAATCCACCCGCAATTCCGACGATCATTAACGGAATCGTAAACATAATGATGAACGGATGTTTAAACGACTCAAACTGCGCCGCCATGACGAGATATACAAACGTAACCGCCAATCCGAAAGCTAACGCTAAATCGTCAAGCGACGACTCAAGCAATTCCCGATCGCCGCCAAAGACGATGTCCGTCTCAGCTGGAAGATCGAGCTTTGCGATTTCACGGTCAACAAGTGCCGATATGTCGCCAAGCGTCACCGAACTTTTATATTTCACAGTAAACTGAACGGCACTTTGTTCATTTACTCGCTGAATTTGGACGCGGCTTTTTCCAACGGTGACCGAAGCAATATCCCCAAGTTTTACAAACGTACCGTCCGGTTTTTTTACAAGCAATTGCTTTAAGTCAGACACGGAATTTTTCACGTTTTCATCGTATTCGACCGTCACATCGTACACGTTCGCGCTCGCATCAATGATGCGTGTCGCCGTCATTCCGCGCGTCATTTGTTGGGCAGCGATGGCGACTTGCGCGGGCGTCAGTCCATGTTGTAACGCTTTATCGCGATCGATTTGCACTTGAATTTCATCGACCGTTTCCGATAAATCTGTCGATACTTCTTTCACTTCTTTTAACGCCTTTACTCGTTTTTCAATTTTGCTGACGACTTGCTTCAATCGCTGTTCATCCGTATCTTTTACGCTAAATGTTAACGTATTTGGCGCACTTCCTGTCGACGCTTGCAAGTTAAACGATACTTCCGCTGTTTGATTTACGTTTTTCACCGCTTGCTGCACAGGTGCTTTTAATTTATCAACGACAACAAACACAGACCGATTCCGCTTATCTTTCGGCTTCATTTTCACATATATTTCGGCGACGTTCGTTTGCGTCGTTCCGCGAAACGACTGTTCTTGCGTCGAGCCGATGAGACTCACATACGTCTCAATCTCATCGACTTTCTTTAACTCATGTTCAATCGCCGCCACGACGCGCTCTGTCGCTTGCAGCGAAGCTCCATCGTCTGTTTGCACGCGAATGGAGAAAAACCCTTCATCTGTATTCGGCAAAAACTGCATACCTACTTTCGTTAGCCCGACAACGCCGACGCCAAGCAATCCAACCGCTGACAATAACACAACAAAACGATGACGCAATGCCCAACGAACGCTTTTTTCGAGCGCGCGCATCGGGGCGGAAGATAATCGCGCTTCCTCGCGATACCGTCTGCGCGGGCGCAACCAACGGCTCGCAAGCATTGGCACAACCGTCAGCGCAACAAATAGCGATGCCAGCAAACTAAACGCAATCGTTAACGCAAACTCGGTAAATAAATCTCCAATTAACCCGGTAATAAATAATACAGGAACGAATACAGCGACGCTCGTTAACGTCGATGCGACAATAGCGCTTCCGACTTCGCTTACGCCATCTTTCGCTGCTTCTTTCGGATCTTTTCCCATCGCTAAATGACGGGAAATGTTTTCAATGACGACAATCGAGTTGTCGACAAGCATGCCGATTCCGAGCGCCAACCCGCCAAGCGTCATAATATTTAGCGTAAAGTCGGAAAAATACATTAAAACGAACGTCACAATAACCGAATACGGAATAGCGATGCCGATAATGATCGGGCTTTTTATATTTCGCAAAAATAAAAACAACACAGCCATCGCAAACGCGCCGCCTAGAACGAGCGACTGTGCGATGTTGCGGATCGTTCGTTGAATAAATTCCCCTTGGTCAAATAATATATCGACGTGTACGTTTTTAAATTGTTCTTTTTTCAATAATTTGTCCAACTGCTTTTGGAACGCTTCGGACACTTCCGCTGTGTTTGCATCTGCCTTTTGCAGTACGCTCATGAGCACAGACGGCTGTTCATTCGTTCGAGTAATCGTTTGTTGTTTTTCCGAAACGAGCTCCACTTTTGCGACATCTTGCAGACGAATGCGTTCATTTGTGAGCGGATTGATCGCAATGACAAGCTTTTTTAATTCATCGACCGATTGCACGGTGCTTAAAATGCGCGTCGATAGTTGCCGCTCGTCGATGACAACCGTTTCTCCCGGCAACGACACGTTGTTGGCCGAAATGAAATTCGCAACGTCTTGTTGGGAAAGCCGATATGTACGTAGCTTATTTGGATCTACGAGCACGCGCACCCGTTTCGTCAACGTACCTGATACATTTACGCTCGCCACCCCTTCCGTTTTGGCAAGCTCCGCTTTTAACTGTTGCGCTAATGCGTTCAACTCACCCGCCCCGTCTTTACTCGTTAACGTCATTTGAATGACCGGAAACTGCGACGGGTCAAACTTTAAAAATCGCGGCTTTTGCACATCATCTGGAAGCGTCGCTTGATCGATGCGCTGCATCACATCATTTTGCATCTCATCAATAACTGTCGCCCATGAAAACTGCAACAAAATGAGTGTCGATCCTTCTTGCGACGTCGAAGTTATCGTTTTCAGCCCCGGCAGCGTCGCTAAGCTGCTTTCTAACGGCTTCGTCACTTTTTCAAGCACTTCCGTCGGGCCTGCCCCTGGATACGTCGCCACAACTACACCGACAGGGGGCTGAATATCAGGAATTAACTTCATCGGAATATTGAGCAACGATACCGCCCCTAAAAGAATGACGATCACCATCGACACAAATGTCAGCACCGGGCGTCGAATCGAAAAATGACTAATGCCCATTATATCTCCCCCCATGTTTGTTCTAATGATAGAGTAACGAACATATAAATCCATTGTCAAATTTGGAAACAAACGAAAAAAGAGGCTGAAACGTCTTCAACCTCTTTGCTTATTATGCCAATTCCAAGCAGTTTTAATGATGT
This sequence comes from Anoxybacillus sp. ST4, assembly GCF_019448545.1. Classification (NCBI taxonomy): domain Bacteria; kingdom Bacillati; phylum Bacillota; class Bacilli; order Caryophanales; family Anoxybacillaceae; genus Anoxybacillus; species Anoxybacillus sp. ST4. The sequence goes on from NZ_JAHZOE010000004.1 coordinate 27,239, forward strand.
CCTCTAACGAACGCGTCGCTTTCCAGCCGAGTTCGCGGGCAATTTTTTCGGACGACGCAACAAGCCGAGCCGGATCTCCTGGACGGCGCTCTGTATATTCAATCGTTGCTTTTTTCCCTGTCACACGCTCGCACATGTCGATTACTTCTTTCACCGAGTAGCCGAGCCCGTTACCAAGGTTGTATACAGCCGTCTTTTTCTCATCAGCAAGAAGGGCATGCAAGGCAAGAATGTGCGCCTCCGCTAAATCGGTCACATGAATGTAATCGCGAATACATGTGCCATCTGGCGTATCGTAATCTGTGCCAAACACTGAAATTTTATCGCGCAATCCGAGCAAATGTTGCAAAATAAGCGGAATTAAGTGCGTCTCTGGGTCGTGATCCTCCCCGATTTCACCGCTTTCATGCGCACCCGCCGCATTAAAATAGCGCAAGACGACGTAACGTAAATCGTACGCTGATGCAAAATCTGAAAGCATATGCTCGATCATTAATTTCGAGCGACCGTACGGATTAATTGGGTTTGTCGGGCAATCTTCCGTAATGAGATCAACGTTTGGAATGCCGTACACCGCAGCTGTCGATGAAAAAATAAAACGCTTGATGCCATATTCCATCATCGTTTCCAATAATGTCAGCGTCGCTGCAACATTGTTTTTATAATATTTCATCGGTTCAACGACCGACTCGCCTACTAAACTATTTGCAGCAAAATGCATGACCGCATCGATCGGATATTTTTCAAACACGCGTACAAGCGTCGCTCGGTCGCCTAAATCGCCATGAACGAACACCGCTCGTTTGTCAACGAGATGACGATGCCCTGTCGATAAGTTATCAAGCACGACGACCGGCTTCGTTTCAACTAACTCCTTTACCACATGGCTGCCGATATATCCTGCACCACCAACGACTAAAATCATACAGCATCCCCTTTCCTTGTCATACACTTCAATTTTATCACACATATATAGGGAAAATGGACTTATTTTATATTCGTTATCGGTTTTCGTCCGATCGAGTAATATTCAATTGGGTAGCGCGCTACATCATCGAGCGCATAACAATTGCGCCCGTCAAAAATAATCGGCGTTTTCATTTGCTCGACGTATACAGATAAGTCCAACTGGCGAAACTCGTCCCATTCTGTTAAAATCATCGCCGCATCCGCACGTTCAAGCGCCTGTTCTACCCGATCTGCATATATGACTTCTTTCGGCAGCACATGTGCCGCCTTCCCCACCGCAATCGGGTCATACGCAACGACGATCGCCTGTTCAGCAAGCAGCTCGCGCGCAACGACAAGCGATGCAGCTTCCCTCATATCGTCTGTATTTGGCTTAAACGATAAACCGAGAAGGGCGATTTTTTTGCCTTGAAGATGTCCAAAACGTTTTTTTGCTTTTTCAATGAGCTTTCGCTGTTGTTTATTGTTTACTTCAATGACCGCTTTCAGCAGTTCAAAATCATGATCGATATTTGCGGCGATTTTTGCCAATGCTTTCGTATCTTTCGGAAAACAAGAGCCACCATAGCCGATGCCAGCGCGCAAAAACGAGGAGCCGATGCGCGCATCCATCCCCATACCAGCCGCCACTTGTTCAATGTCCGCCCCAACTTTTTCACATATGTTCGCAATTTCGTTAATAAAACTAATTTTCGTTGCTAAAAAGGCGTTAGAAGCGTATTTAATCATTTCTGCACTTCGAATATCGGTTTGAAAAATCGGAATGCCAAATGGACGATGAATGTCTGCAACCACAGCTGCTGCTCGTTCATCATCCGCCCCGATCACGATGCGATCGCCATGAAACGTATCATAAATGGCAGAACCTTCCCGTAAAAATTCCGGGTTCGACACGACTTCGATACGTACATGTGGAGCAAGCTCCGCAAACATGCGCTTCATTTCGTGATTCGTCCCGATCGGCACCGTACTTTTTGTCACAACGATGACATCTTTCGTTACCGTCGCCGCAATGTCTTTCACCGCTTGTTTCAAATACGTTAAATTCGCTGATCCGTCCTCGTTTTCCGGCGTGCCGACTGCGATGTAAATCACATCTGCTTCCCGATACGCACGCGCACCGTCCGTCGTAAAAAACAATCGCCCAGCGTCCATATTTTCCTTCATAAACGGCTCAATGCCCGGCTCATAAATGGGTGAAATGCCTCGTCGCATTCGCTCCACTTTTTCTTTATCGACATCAACGCACGTCACCCGATGTCCGATATGCGCAAGCGCCACCCCCGTCACTAAGCCAACGTACCCTGTGCCAACTACTGCAATGTTCATATCCGACCTCCGTGCCCTTTTTCTTTCAGTGTACACAAATGTGAGCACTTTTGCACGGTACAGCTATTCTGAAAAATACTTTTCAAAAAATAAACCATTTCACTTATAACAAAGTGAACATTTGTCTATGATTATAGTAAAAGGACAGAGGAGGAATAGCGTATGCCTACTGCATGGGAAACATTAAAAAAGATTACAAAATTATCAGATTACGAGACATTACCTGCTTCGCTCCGCCACGAGATTGAAAAAACTTTAGAACAAGTCAAGAAAGCCGAAACAATTTATCAATTAAAAATCCAGTTGCGCGGTATCCGTCCACCGATTTGGCGACGTGTGCTCGTCCCAAGCGACATAACATTCGATCAACTCCATCTCATTATCCAAGAGGCGATGGGATGGGGAAATTACCATTTGTATCAGTTCGAAACAAGTGATGCGATCATTGACGTCCCGCACCCAGATGATCGATTTATGACTCTTTGGAAGGATAAGCTCGATTCACGAAAAACACCGATTAAAAAATATTTAAGTAAAGAGAAACAAAAAGTGCTATATACGTATGACTTCGGAGACAACTGGGATCATATCATTACATTGGAGAAAATAGAAAAACGAATCGAACCGTTAACACATCCGATTTGTATCAAAGGATCACGGGCATGCCCTCCCGAAGATGTTGGTGGAATTTGGGGCTACCAAGATGCGATCGATATGATGAAGGATGATACGCGAAAACAAGAGCGTCAAGAGTTTTTAGAATGGTATGACGAATGGCACGGAGACGATTTTGATCCAGAGCGCTTTGACATCGAAGAAGTAAACCAACGACTTGCGACCATTCGCTTCAAGTAGCGCAAAAATGTGAGAGGACTGCCGAAGAAGGGCGGTCCTTTATACATTCCTCCACATAAAATAACCACAAAGCTTTCATATTTGTTGAAATATATGAAAATAAAAAACTATATTGTAAGCGTTAACAAACATCATTATAATGACTTCAAACGCGTTTATGTTTTAATGCAAACGTTTGCACCATCATTTTACTTCAAGAAAGGATGTGTGTGTATGAATTATTTGAAAAAAGTGTGGTTGTATTACGCTATCGTCGCTACCTTAATTATTTCCTTTCTCACGCCCTTTTCAACCGCCCAAGCAAATACCGCACCTGTCAACGGAACAATGATGCAGTATTTCGAGTGGGACTTACCGAATGATGGCACACTATGGACGAAAGTAAAAAATGAAGCTGCCAACCTTTCATCTTTAGGTATTACGGCACTATGGCTCCCACCGGCATATAAAGGAACGAGTCAAAGCGATGTCGGATACGGCGTGTACGATTTATATGATTTAGGGGAATTTAATCAAAAAGGAACGATTCGTACGAAATATGGGACAAAAACGCAATATATTCAAGCGATTCAAGCTGCTAAGGCGGCGGGTATGCAAGTATATGCCGACGTTGTATTTAATCATAAAGCAGGAGCTGATGCGACGGAATGGGTCGATGCTGTTGAGGTCAATCCATCTAACCGTAATCAAGAAGTGTCAGGAACATATCAAATTCAAGCATGGACGAAGTTCGACTTTCCTGGTCGCGGAAACACGTATTCTAGTTTTAAATGGCGTTGGTATCATTTTGACGGAACAGATTGGGATCAAAGCCGTCAGTTAAATCGAATTTACAAGTTTCGTGGTACAGGAAAAGCCTGGGATTGGGAAGTTGACACAGAAAACGGAAACTACGATTACTTAATGTTTGCTGATTTGGATATGGATCACCCGGAAGTTGTAGCCGAGTTGAAAAACTGGGGAAAATGGTATGTGAACACAACGAACGTAGACGGATTTCGCTTAGATGCGGTGAAACATATCAAATATAGCTTTTTCCCTGACTGGCTGTCATATGTACGTAATCAAACAGGGAAAAATTTATTTGCCGTCGGTGAATTTTGGAGCTATGACGTCAATAAACTGCACAACTACATTACAAAAACGAATGGGGCTATGTCATTATTCGATGCCCCGTTGCATAACAACTTTTATATTGCTTCAAAATCAAGTGGTTACTTTGACATGCGTTATTTGTTGAATAACACGCTAATGAAAGACCAACCGGCACTAGCAGTCACACTTGTTGACAACCATGACACACAGCCTGGTCAATCTTTGCAATCTTGGGTAGAGCCTTGGTTTAAACCACTTGCTTACGCCTTTATTTTAACGAGACAAGAAGGGTATCCATGTGTATTTTACGGCGACTACTACGGCATTCCAAAATACAATATTCCAGGCTTAAAAAGCAAAATCGATCCACTTCTTATTGCACGTAGAGACTACGCATACGGAACGCAGCGCGATTATATCGATCACCAAGATATTATCGGTTGGACGCGCGAAGGAATAGACGCAAAACCAAACTCTGGACTCGCAGCTTTAATCACTGACGGCCCTGGTGGAACAAAATGGATGTATGTAGGCAAAAAACATGCCGGTAAAGTTTTTTATGATTTAACTGGAAACAGAAGTGATACGGTAACGATTAATGCAGACGGCTGGGGGGAGTTCAAAGTCAACGGAGGCTCCGTCTCCATTTGGGTTGCGAAAACTTCAAACGTAACATTTACCGTCAACAACGCAACGACAGTATATGGACAAAACGTATATGTCGTTGGAAATATTCCAGAGCTAGGGAACTGGAACATAGCGAATGCTATTCAAATGACGCCATCTTCTTATCCGACATGGAAAACAACTGTTTCCTTGCCTCAAGGAAAAGCAATTGAGTTTAAGTTTATTAAGAAAGACAGTGCAGGAAACGTTATATGGGAAAGTATAGCCAATCGAACGTATACGGTTCCGTTCTCATCAACCGGATCATATACCGCAAACTGGAACGTGCCATAACATGCTCAAGTCAGCTTGCCGATAAAAACGGCAAGCTGTACTCATGTACACGTTACGCTCTTTAGCACGGATCATCGCTTTCTTGTTTCTTTCCAATTCCAAATGGTAGAGGTCGAAACACGGACGTTACAATCCGATATTTAAATGTTTCTTTAATTGGTTGGATATCATTGCCCTTTCTTCCTCAGGGACAATGAAGTAGTAAATGCCATTCATTTTTTGACCTTTTCCTTGCATGTGGAGTTGTTCTATATGATGGCGAGCCTCTTTGTAATTCGCTTGAATTTGCTTCATTTCGTCAAACGTCATATTCGTCTTTACATTTTTCCCAATGGCTTCAAGTATATCGCTATAGTTGACTAGAGAAGAAAAGCTCGCCCCTTTTTTAATAATAGCCGCAATCACTTGCTTTTGGCGATCTTGTCTTCCGAAATCACCGCGCGGATCATCATAGCGCATGCGCGTATATTTTAAAGCACGATCCCCATCTAAAGTAATTTCACCTTTTGGGAAAGATTCTCCTTCATAATTAAAGGCAAAAGGATTACTTACCGTTACACCGCCAACCGCATCAACGATATCCTTGAAACCTTCCATATTGACTTTTATATAATAGTCAATTGGAATATGTAAAAACTGCTCAACCGTTGCAATCGTCATTTCCACCCCGCCAAAAGCGTAAGAGTGGTTAATTTTATCCTCTTTTCCTTTTCCGACAATCGCTGTGCGAGTATCGCGCGGAATGCTCAACATTTTAATCGATTGCTCTGTCGGATTTAACGTGACGACAATTAACGAATCTGCTCGTCCACGATCGTTTTTACGTTCATCTACCCCGATAAGCAAAAAGGATATCGGCTCACCTTTTCCGAGCGATAACTCATTCTCTCGCTGTTCCGAACGTTCTCGCTCAATCGGCTCATGCATCTCATTTATTGTTTCCTTGAACTTACCGTACATCGAAAAAGCATACGCTCCCGCCATGACAAAAAGTAGCACAACAATAGCTATAATCTTATAACGTATTTTTCCACCTTTGTTTGCTTCCATTTCTATCTTCCCTTTATGTATGCTGAGATATCATTCAAGTGAAGCGTACCATATGGAAACAAAAAGGACAAGGGGAATAGCGTCAAAAAGTCGCTGAAACACATTATTCAGCAACCGTCAGACGCTTCCTCGCCTCATCAGTAAGCACTAAATATGAACGGGATTTACCGTCCTCATCACGCTCCACTTTCTCTGTCCACGGATGAAGTAAAAGCAAACCTAGCTTTAGTCGAGCGTTTGGATCAACCACTTTTTTGACGCACACCGTCTTTATGAACGATCAACTTTTCCATGACACGAAACATCACTTCCTTACTTAAAGGCACTTCTTTTTCTTTGGACGTTAAGCTTACAGTTATTCCATCATCAAAGAGTGCCACAATACGAAACGCTTCCTTCCCCTTAAATGTTGGTACTGTTTTCCCTTCGTAAAGGTTCATCACCACAACATGTGCTTGACAAATGATGCTCACTTCTGAACAAAAATGTGAGAATATTATTGATTTGCTGATTGTTTCTCACAAACGTCAGTAGAGTGTGTTGTAAAAAATCATGTACAGCTTTTGGTGAAGAGCCTTTTTATTTTACATTTAACAAATGATGTACAAACTACTCGATTAAAAAGCCCGAGTTCCAATTTATTGCTTTCTCAAAAAATCCCTCAATGAATCCCGCCAGTAAGGCAGTTCTCTGAAGCCGTTCATTCTTAATGCCATGTGCGCAAGAACCGAATAGACCGGCCTAGGCGCTGGTCTTGGAAAATCTTTTGTTGTACAAGGATTTACCTTAACTTTTATCCCAGCTTCTTCAAAAATGGCTTTCGCAAATTCATACCAAGAACAATGTCCCGAATTAGAAACATGATAAATTCCGTACTTTTCTGTTTGAATTAGTTCTAAAATACAATTTGATAAATCGACTGTATATGTCGGACAGCCAACTTGATCATGAACTACCATTAACTCGTCTCGTTCTTGCGCTAACTTTAACATTGTTTTGACGAAGTTATTTCCATGCTTTCCATACACCCAAGAAGTTCTGACGATAAAAAACTTAGAGTGTAAGTCTCGAACAAACTGTTCCCCGGCTAATTTGCTTTTTCCGTATATACTAAGTGGATTTGTTGGTGCAAATTCATTATATGGTGTAGTAGCCGTTCCATCAAAGACATAATCCGTGCTTATATAGACAAGTTTCGCTCCCACTGCTTCTGATACGACAGCAACATTTCTCGTCCCATATGCGTTAATTAAAAATGCTTGATCTGGCTCTGATTCTGCTAAATCGACTTTTGTATAGGCAGCCGCATGAATGACCACATCAGGACGAATTTCCGTAATGACCTGTTTCACTTGGTCAAAGTTTGTGATATCTAACTCTTCTCGTCCATAACCATAAACTTCATACCCTCTATCAGCAAGTAAATGGACTACATCGGTACCAAGCTGACCTTTTGCACCTGTTACAACCACTTTCATAGCTTGTCACCATACTGTTTTTGATAATAGTTCATATATTCACCGGATTTAATATTTTTCCACCATTCTTGGTTGTCGATATACCATTGAATCGTTTCAACGATACCCTTTTCAAAGGTATATTGCGGCTTCCAGCCAAGCTCTGTCATAATTTTCGTTGGATCAATTGCATAACGGCGGTCATGCCCTGGACGATCAGCAACATATTTAATTAAATCTTTCGAAACCCCTAGTTTTTCGACGATTAGATGCACGATTTCATTGTTTGTCCGTTCATTATGCCCGCCGATATTGTATACTTCTCCCGGTCCTCCTTTATGAATGACTAAATCAATTGCCGCACAATGGTCTTTCACATGCAGCCAGTCGCGAATATTTTGGCCGTCACCGTAAATCGGAAGTTCTTTCCCTTCCAACGCATTCGTGATCATTAACGGAATGAGTTTTTCAGGGAAGTGATACGGCCCATAGTTATTGGAACATCTTGTGATATTCACATTAAGTCCATACGTTTCATGATACGCTCTTACAAGCAGGTCTCCACCAGCTTTACTTGCCGAATAAGGGCTATTTGGCGCTAATGGCGTCTCTTCTGTAAAATATCCCGTTTCGCCAAGCGTTCCGTACACTTCATCCGTTGAAATTTGCACATATTTCTTGATATTGTTGGCTTTCGCCACATCCAATAACGCTTGCGTGCCCAATACATTTGTTTTTACGAAAATATCAGGATCTGTAATACTACGATCAACATGCGACTCAGCCGCAAAGTTCACAATAACGTCAATCTCATGTGTTTTAACAAGATAATCGACTAGCTCACGGTTATTGATATCACCTTTTACAAATGTATAGTTAGGATGATTCTCTACATCTTTTAAGTTTTCCAAGTTACCAGCATAAGTGAGTAAATCGTAATTGACTACTTTATAATTTGGATATTTCTCAAGCATGTAACGGACAAAGTTGCTGCCAATAAAACCCGCTCCGCCTGTGATTAAAAGATTCATTATTTATCTCTCCCACTCAAAGTTGATTTCAGCATCTGCTAATAGCGGATGTTTCATATCTTTGTCAGAAAGAATTGGATTCGCTGTCGGCCAGTCAATTCCTAACGCCGGATCATTCCAAAGAATGCCTCGATCATGTTCTGGAGAATAGTATTCATCCACTTTATATTGTACCTCTGTATTTTCCACTAATGTACAGAAACCGTGCGCAAAACCTTTCGGCACAAGCAATTGCCGTTTATTATCCGCGCTTAAAATAAACCCTTGCCATTTGCCAAATGTCGGTGAACCTTTACGAATATCGACAACGACATCGTAAATAGCTCCTCGAGTAACACGAACTAACTTCGTTTGCGCCTTCGGGTTTAACTGGTAATGAAGTCCACGTATCGTCCCCGCTTGTTGGGATAACGAGTGATTATCTTGAATAAAGTCGAAATCAAGCCCGTATTCCGCAAAAAGCTTTTTGTTGTAGCTTTCCATAAAAAAGCCTCGGTGATCACCAAACACTTTTGGTTCAATAAGCAAAACACCAGGCAATGAAGTCTCCAAAATTTTCACGACGCACACCTCAACATTTTATAAATAGATTGGTCGTTTTTTCTGGTTAGCAATATCTATCAAGTATCGACCATATTGATTTTTCTTTAACGGCTCAGCTAACTTCAATAACTGTTCTCTTGAAATATACCCTTTTAAATAAGCAATTTCTTCAAGGCATGCAACTTTTAAGCTTTGACGTTTCTCGATTGTTTCGATAAATTGCGAAGCTTCAAGCAATGACTCATGTGTACCTGAATCTAACCAAGAAAAACCACGACCTAAAATTTCAACATGCAATTCGCCAAGTTCCAAATATTTTTTATTCACATCCGTAATCTCTAGTTCTCCACGTGCAGAAGGTTTAATACTTTTAGCAATTTCAACAACACGATTATCATAAAAATACAACCCAGTTACCGCGTAATTGGACTTAGGATTTTGGGGTTTCTCTTCAATAGAAATTACTTTTCCATTCTCATCAAACTCCACAACACCAAAACGTTCAGGATCCTTGACATAATATCCAAAAATCGTTGCCCCAGTTTTGCGCTCAACCGCTCTTTGTAACAAATGTGTCAAACCGTGACCATAAAAAAGGTTGTCTCCTAGGATAAGGGCGACATTATCATTACCAATAAATTCTTCGCCAATAATAAATGCCTGTGCAAGACCATCTGGCGAAGGTTGCACAGCATAGGATAATGAGATTCCTAAGTCTGAACCATCTCCTAGCAATTCTTGAAAACGTGGTGTATCACTAGGAGTAGAAATAATCAAAATATCACGGATACCTGCTAGCATTAAAACAGATAACGGATAATAAATCATTGGTTTATCATACACAGGTAATAATTGTTTAGATACTGCTTTTGTTAAAGGATAAAGACGGGTTCCGCTCCCACCTGCTAAAACAATACCTTTCACTATTAACAACCCCTTAATTAACTATTTAGAAATAATTGTTCATAGTCATTAACAATTTTCCCCCATGAATACTCGCTAATAATGCGATTTTTTGCTTTTGTTCCTAATAATTCTATTTGTCCTTCATCGTATTGATCAGTCATATTAATTAACTGGCTTAACGCCCCTTTTCCTTTTGTAAAGTATACTGCCCCATCAGCACCAACTTCTTTATTAAAAACCACATCTAATAACAAATTAATTTTAGTTGATGCCAATGCTTCTAAAAGAGATGGATTTGTTCCACCAACTTCATGACCATGTAAATATCCGTAAGCTTGTTCTCGAATTTTCTTTAAAAGCTCCTGGTCATATACAGTTCCAACAAATTTAATACGAGAATCACGGTCAAATTTAGTTCGCTCAAGCAATTGTTGATAGAAAGCATTTTGTTCAACATTTGAAATAATAACTAAATCTTTTTTGGAGTTAGATGCCATAAACTCTCGAATCATTAATTCATAATTATTTTCAGGCACAAAACGACCAACAATTAAATAATATTCAAACGGCTTTACCTGATGTTTACGATACCATTCAACAAGTTTCGGATCATCATCGGTAAGTAAAGATTCTTTCACGTCCGCTCCATAAGCAATAAATGTGGTTTTAGGGTGATAGTGACTATACTCTTCCTGAATATAAGACTCAATCCCTCGCGAATCACATACTAATAAGTCTGCATGTTTAACCATTAAACGCTCTGAAAATTTCCAATAACGTTTAATCCAGTAATTCCACTTGCTTCGCTTCCATTCATGTCCATCTGGATTGACAAATACTTTAACACCCATTTTTTCTAGCTGTTTCTTATAAAATGAGAAAAATGGACCAATTCGACAAGCTAAAATATAGACAATGCTGTTAGTTAGATTTTTTTCTTTAATATATCGAATACATTCCTGTAAACTCATTAAATCATAAAGAACCGCTTTCGCACTTCCCACATTAGGAACCTTCACATTAAAACATCTAGCATTGTTATAATAAAATTCATCATTATTTTCCCCTAAACATGAAACATGGTAAGTGATATCCTCACTTACCTTCCTTTTCGTTAAATATTCTACAAACGTTTCAAACCCCCCATATTTGGCTGGAATGCCTTTAGATCCAATAATAAATACATGTTTCATTTTATCTGACTCCTATTACTTTTTCATAAAGTGACTGAATTAAATGAACATGGTAGTCCATTACATATTTAAAGTCCATATTACAAATATTTTGATTTATTCTTTTTAGAATGTTTCTATCCTCAATAAGCTTTTCTATATAATGTGCAAGATCATTTACATCGGCTTTAAAAATTATTCCTGTTTCTTTATCTTTTATAATGTCTTTAAAGCCCACATGCTCTGATACAAGTATAGGTACACCATAAGATAATGCTTCTAGGCCAATAAACCCAAATGTTTCTTTCCAAACACTCGGAATAATTAATACATCTGTTTCCTGAAAGATGTTAAATAAATCCTTATATTGATATCGACCATGAAACGTAACGAAATCCTTTTCTACATCTAAAGGAATGCAATAATCATTGCCATAAACGTTTAAATGCCAATTTGTTTTTCCTTGTTTTAATAATGAGGTTAAGCTCTTTCTTAATAAGAAAAAGCCCTTATATTCTTCTAGAGGCCCTAAAAATGTAATTTTTAAAGGTTTTTGCACATCATAATTTTTTAATGAACGATTATCCTTAATACCAGAATGCGCAATGGGAATTACTTCCCCTGTAATATCCACATAGTTCTCATATACTTTTTTCGTAGTAGAACTGTTAAAATGAAAATAGTCAATGGATTCTAATATACTACAATAATAGTCTCTTAACTTTTGAAACTGAACATCTAAACCTAAATCAACTTTGTCTTCCGAAATTATAGATTTTTTTTCACTAAGTTGCTTTATCTTCTGTTTTTTACTTTCCCTTAATTTCTTCACTAAGAAGCTATTTTTAAACGTTTTATACACTTTCGATTGCATAATATAAATTAAAGGAAAACTGTAAGCATTAGTATTGCATATTACACATTTTTGTCCATCTCTATAATCTATACAAATTTGATTATTATAATCCATTAAATTCACTTTTGGACAAATACCGTAATAGTCATGAGTTGTAAAAACAACCTTAATTTTTTTTTCTTCAACAACTTCAAAAAACTCTTTATGAATTCCCATTAGCGTGTGGACATGGATAATATCAGGTTTTACTTCTTCTAAAAAAGAAGAAAACACAGCTTTGGAAGAAGCTCTTTGCATAAAAAGTTCAGGATTTTTTACTCCACCTAATAAAGGAACAGGCAGAGGATTGACCAATTCAAATACAGAAATCCCCTGATATTCATTATCTCCTTGGATTGTAATCTTACGAGAAAAATTATAATGTCCAGGATAAAGCAAATAAACCTTATGTCCTAATTTTGACTGTTGAAGCATTAGGTCAACAGAGTATTTTGTAAGTCCCCCCGACCGATAAGGGGGAAGACCCAAAGTGTAATGTAAAATTCTCATAATATAACACCACATATCTCCAAATTGAATTCATATACATATACTTTAACTCATCAACCTCCGGCTGAACAACTCCCATCTTGACTACGCTGAGCCCATTACGCCAAACATGGTACGAGCCTTCTTAGAATTAAAGACAGAAAACCCTTTCATCTTCTTATCGCCATATTCCCAACAGCAGTTAAACCTAATTGAATGGTTATGGAAAATGGTTAAAAGATAAAATTACACGAATTGATCGCCAACGTGTTTCATACAGATCAAGCAGATATTGATCAATCTGTCACAATCTTGTGGACTATATTCTTGAGCATCTAGTGTTTTTGGCAATTAAAAAATGTACCAAATGGCAAATAATAGTATACGTTTGATTGAATATTAACTCACAGGCCACGTTACTTGACATGGAGTCTCTACGGTCATGATTCTACGCAAAGGAGCAAGGCTATATGATTTTGCAGGCAAAGAAGCCTATCATGACCGCCACTGCATATCAAGTTATAATTATGCAGAAATAGATGCATACGCTAATTGCCAAACTGTACATTTTCTGACTGCCACTAACACCTAGATGAAATCTTTCAGCATCTAGGATGTGCTGTGTAAATCAGAGGTTAATTTTTCACTGTAGATGAGCAAATTCGCTAACATAAATTTACAGACAAACAAAAAGGAGACATGAACCAGACTCCTTGGCTAGAATAGATGTGTCACCAAACCATTCACACAAGGAGGTTCATGTCTCGTGAATAGATTACCACATCACCAAGGAATCGACAGGTTTTTATCCATGTTGGGGCTGGCACTCTATTACTCAAAGTCGGTGATGGATCATCTCGTCTATATCATCGATGCCATCACCACTAAAGGATTTGCCGGAAGGCTAACGGATATTCATCAGCTCAGCTTTCATCCGAAGCATCGGTCGACACTTGGTCACTTTTTCACCAAAAGCCCATGGGATGAAACCATCATACAGCAGTGGATTCTGCGCCATCTCGAACGAATCACCAAGCAAGAAGAGGAACCCATCTTCCTTTCGAACGACAAAAAACGAAGCCTTCGTCACGAGCGAAACAAGCGATCGAAGGGTGCGGCTTCCATTACTCGCATGCGACTCATCAGTTCGTCTGGGGCCATCAGCTCGTTTGGCTCATGGTTCACACGATGAAACAAGCCTTTCCGTTTGCGTTTCGGCTTTATGACAAAGCATCAGGCGTCATTAAAGGGCAACTCGCCATCGAAATGATTCAAGCCTTAGATATTCGCCGTCCCGTTTATGTGTTGATGGACTCATGGTATCCATCGAAAACACTCGTGGAAGCCTGTTTGAAAAAAGGCTTTCACGTCATCTCCATGCTCAAGACCAATCGCATTCTCTATCCGAAAGGCATCGCGATCCAGGCAACAAAACAGTTTGCCCAATAGATCGAACCCTCTGGCACCCATCTCGTCACCATGGGAGAGGAAACGTATCGGGTGTATCGATATGAAGGGACACTCAAAGATCTCGAAGACGCGGTCGTGCTGTTGGTTTGGAAAGCCAGCGAACCGATGACCACCGAACACCTCCATTGCTTATTGAGCACCGATCGGGAGTTGAGCGATGAAGACATCCTGCGCTACTATGTGCAACGTTGGTCCATTGAGTGCTTCTTTCGCCAATCCAAAGACCAGCTCAAACTGGATGAATACAGCATTCGTCAATGCGGGGACGATTGAACGATATTGGATTTTGGTACAACTGGCTTACGCGTACAGTATGGTCAAGTCAAAAAGCGATTTTTCCATCGGACTCGACTTGCTTCGAAAGAAAAAAGGACACAGCCTGATTGAGTTCATTTACCACGCGGCACAACAAAACATTCCTATCGATACCGTCAAAAAACAGCTACACGTGGCATAAGAGGTACCCTGTTTGTCTCTTTATAAATGGTAATTATTGTAATAAAAATGCTCATCTACAGTTTTTCAATTTGGAACCCTACATCCATCTCTTCGTTTTATTTCTTTTTGTATATTATCACAAACCTTTCTTACCTTTTTATTAAATAAAAGAAATATTTTTACATTAATTGGGTGCCACCAATACTTCTTAATTAATCTTTTCTTGTTTTCTCGGATATATTTCTTTTTACTCTCCCCAAAAGAAGTGCTTCCCCAATGATAAACAAAAGTGTTATCACAGAGAATATTTTTATATCCTTTTTTTATAACTCTGCAAGAAAAATCCTCCTCTTCTCCATATCCCATTCCAAAAGTTTCTTGGTCAAATAACCCCACTTCCTCTATTACTCTTCTCTTTATAAAAAGAGCATGTCCTACCGCCGTCGGAATGGTAGGATATAGATTCAACGATATTTCTTCAATCAGTTTCCCAAATGAAGCAATTGTGTAGCCTTCGGGAATCTCGTTATCTTGATTAAAATATGGTACAGAAGCAATAGTTCCTCTGTTTGTCAGAGCGGTAACAGTACCCACTCGTTCGTCTGAATAAGCAGCTTTTTCCATCTTATCTATCCAATAATCAGTCACTATAGTATCAGAATTCAATAATATAACATCATTATTTGAAAATTGTATACCTTTATTAACTGAGCCAACAAAACCTATGTTCTCCTCATTGTTTAGAATAATGATCTTAGGATTTTTTATTTCTAATAAAAAATCTCCAATATCTTTATTCGGAGATTTGTCATTTACTATAATCAATCTATACTCAGTTGATGTTTCTACATTCAACACAGAACGAATACACTCCACAGTTTCGCGATAACCATCATAAATTGGAATAATGATGTCTATCATAAATATTCCCCACACTCCTTTAGTATCATCATATCTTAATTTCTATTTCTCGAAAAATTAATCCTCAATCACAAAAACACCCACAAATTAACCTCTCTCGCCATCTTAAAAGTGGTGTTCAACTCCCTCCTAGGCATAAAAATAATCGTTCACGCACCTACTATTTCCCAACAAAAGAGAACTTCATCAAATCAGGTCGATACTATATACATCCAATTTAAAATTTTAACCTCTGGTTCACGCAGTACACCCGATGCGGCGCAACACCTCATCCGGGTGTTGTAGAACGTACTGTTCAAAGCGAGTAATGGATTGGGCAATGTCGTTTTGATCCTTGTGAAAAACGTTGGCAATCACTTCATCTTTCAACCACTTCCACAGCCGTTCAATCGGATTTAACTGTGGAGAATACGGTGGCAAAAAGATGAAATGAAAAGCATCGCCTTCCTCGCCATCAAGAAAGGCTTGCACCATCTTGGCATGATGAATACGCGCATTGTCCAACACAAGCACGAGGAATCGGTCCGTATATTTCCCTTTCAATCGGCGCAAAAAGTCGAGGAAGGTTTCGGCATTGGCGGATGATGCACGATGAAACACCACATCGCCTTGTTGAACATCAACTGCACCAAAGATGGACACATGGTCATGGTGACCGTAGCTTGGCACTTGTTTTTGATTTCCTACTTCTGCCCATGTCGTACGTAGCGCTTGATAAGCACGAACATGTGTCTCATCCATATAAAACAGCGTGACATTCTCGGTAATTAGTTTTTTTTTATAAATTCAAGTTCTTTTTGAAAGGCAGCTTGACGCTTGGCGTCTCCTTTGACTAGCTTGTAAGTCGGACGTGTCCATGACAAACGAAGACGATGCAATAACTTACGAATGCCTTCACGTGACATCGAAACGCCATAGGTTTGTTGAATGTAAGATTGTAAAATGCGCGTGTTCCATGACGAAGCGATGCCCCAGCCAGCATCCACAGGTGTGGTGGTTAACACGAGTTGTCTAATTTCTTGTTGTTGTTCTTCCGTAAGAAATGGCACACGACCAGGCGGCAACCGACGATCGAGTAGATAATCGAGCCCACCTTGATTAAAACGTGCAACGTAGAGGGCAACCGATTGACGGCATACGTTGACCATTTTTGCGACATCTTTACCGAGGTGACCTTCCATGACAAGACGAACAGCGGTCACCCGAACACGAAGGGAAGCATCTTTGATTTTCCGTTCTTGTTTCCGAAGTGTTCGAGGTGTCCAACCGTGATCATTTGTGATTTTCAAACGTTTCATGCCAATTCCGCTCCTTTTACACATGAGTATTTAGGAGCAGTATAGCCATGAAAAAATGTGTTCATACAGAAGTCATGGTTTTAAGGTGCATGTATATAATCGACTCTCGCCCGTGACTCATAAACAGAACGTGAATGCTTCTTAATCGACGAACAACAACAAGAGTTGAAACAGACAATTCTTACCCCCACACTAGCGGCTCTTGAATGGAATATCGCTTCATCTTGGAATACACGCATCGTTCAATCTCAATCTTATATTCATAAAAAATATGGCGTATCCATGGCTCACAAAGGAGAGCGAAAGCTGTTGCATCGCCTGAGCTTGTCTTGGAATCGTCCCACAGATTCATCACGAAAAATGGTACAAGCTTCCTGAATGAAAATGGTCACCCGTTTCATTTCATCTTTTTGCAACTAATAATTTCCACTGTTAAACCCGATTGAACGACTATGGATATGGCTAAAAAATGAAATCATCGCCAACGTATTCATCAAGACCTAACAGATATCGATCACTCCTTGACACGTTGTATGGACTACATCCTTGAACACCCAGATAAAGCATTGAGGCACCTAGAATGTATTTCGTAAACCAAAGGTTAATTTGCATTTGTATAAACACCATTAGACCGATTATCTAAAATACCTAAAAAACCCCAAAATATGAACATTGTTTCGATATCTTGTATATAAGGTAAGAAGAGATAACTGGTTAATACGAAAATTATTAGGTACTTGGTAGTCAGGTTTATGTTTCTAGTTGTACAATGGGTATTATTCTTACTGTTTTTAAAGGAATAAAACAAAATAGAGAGATAAATAAAAAAATAAAATATAGCACCAATAATTCCTACTTCAAATTGCATTAGAAAATACGAGGATTCAGTTAAATTAGGGTTAGAAAAATTCATTAGCGCTTTTGGACCATTATAGCCCAATCCTGTACCAAACCAATTGTTTTTCATGATCTCCAAAGAATGTGTATAAGAATTTAAATGACCAACAGCCGATGTATCCTGCAAAGTAAAAGTACGTATAGAGTAATCATAAACAACTTTAAATATCCCAACATTCTTAAACAATAAAGTTAAAAGAACAAAAAACGAAATTGAAAGCATCAAAATCGATAGTCTTTTGGTAGATATTTCATTTATTTTTCTTAACTTCGAAATAAATAAAATGATTGCCAACGAAAGAAAAACACTCCTGGAGAAAGTAAGAAACAACGCCATTAAAATCAAAAAATTACCCAAATAGTATATTTTATCATTTTTAAAAAATACTAGTTCTTTATTAAAAAATGATACTAAGAATACCAAACCTAAAAAGAAGGCAAATGTATTTGGATATACAAATGTTGACGTTGCTCTCTGAAAACCACTTATTCCCGAGAGAAAAAAAACATGACTAAGCTGTCCATTAGATAAAGTTGGGTAGCCAATCTTTAATAAAAAATCACTTTTTAAGAATAGAGATTGGACTACACCATATATTGATACGAGTATTGCTACAACAAAAATCGCTCTAATTATACTTTTCAGATTTGTCAAACTTATTCTAGTGTTCCTTAAAACAAAATAAAGTATTATTGGAAAAATATAAATTCTAGCATGATAGAGAGCCACTAGTGGAATATCAGAGATTAATAACTGGTAGACCACCACTATTAAAAAGAAAAAAAACGTAACCAACGTTAAGTCCACTTTTGCTTCTAACACGTTCTTAATACATAACAGGTGAGCAAATATCAATAAAATAAAAACTATATCCTTCCAGTACTTGGCGAATGATAGATCATTTAGCAATATCACAAAGAATAAATAGTGAAAAGGTAGTAGTAGCAAAAGTAGCTTAACCAACTTCAATTTTATGGAATTGATACTTAGGAACATAATATCACCACTTGTTCTATATAATCCCAGCTTAGAAACTTTAGAAACTGTAGTTGAATAAATTTAATCCCAATACGACCACCACTATACAGCGTTCCCTTTCAGTCGAACATCCTCGTCAATGCGCTGCTTACTGTATAACAATGTTATCTTGTTGGCATTCATAAAATGTTGAATATTCCTTCTGTCACAATAGGTTTACCCATTGAAGGATCTGTATACATACACTTTAACTCATCACCCTCTGTATGAACGTCTCCCATCTTGACCATACTGCTCCTAGGAACACACGTACAAAAAAGGAGCGAGGATGAAATGAAACGTCTGAAAATCACAAACGATCTTGGAAGGACACCTCGGCAAAGACGTCGCAACAATGGTCAATCTATGCCGTCAATCTGTTGCTTTTTACGTATCATTGTTTAACGAGAGGAGATTGATCGATTGCTTGAGCGCAAAACACCATCAGGACGCGAATGCTTCTTAACTGACGAACAACAAGAGTTGAAGCAAACGATTCTTACTTCCACACCAGCAGATCTTGGATGGGACATCGCTTCTTCTTGGAATACACGCACCATTTTAAAACATATGACGTACCCATGTCTGGCGAAGGTATGTGGAAGCTGTTGCATCGGTTGTATTTGTCTTGGACTCGTCCGACATGCACATTGATCAAAGACAATCCAGACAAACAAAAGGCTTTCCAAAAAGAGATGGAATTCATAAAAAAAAACTAATTGATGAAGATGCCGTTCTGTTATACGCCGATGAAACGCACGTGCGTGCCTATCAAGTTCTTCGCGCGACATGGGCGGAAGTCGGTCGTCAAAAGCAAGTACCGACGTACGGTCATCATGCTCATCATGCCCATGTGTCCATCTTTGATGCAGTCGATGTTCAACAAGGAGAGATAGTTCTTCATCGTGTGCCAGCTGCAAACGCAACTGCATTTTTGGACTTTTTGCATATGTTACAAGAGAAATATCCAAACAAATTCATTGTTCTCGTACTTGATAACGCGCGGATTCACTATGCCAAAATAGTACGAGCCTTCTTGAATGAAGATAGGAATCCGTTTCATTTCATCTTTTTACCGCCATATTCTTCACAGTTAAACCCGATTGAATGATTATGGAAATGGCTAAAAGATGACGTGATCGCCAACGTATTTCATAAAGATCAAGCAGATATCGACCAATCCGTGACAAGTTTCATGGACTACATTGTTAAACACCCAGACGAGGTCTTACGGCGCCTAGGATGTGCTGCGTAAATCAGAACTTAATTTTTCAATTGGATCTATATAAATTGAAATAAAGGCTTTCTCTCGTTCCGTGTCGAATAAAGAAGAAAACCGAGAAGAACGGAGCGAACGATATGAGTCACACCCACGAAATCGAAAGGCTATCCATTGCAATGAAGCAAACGAAAAATAAACGCATGTACGAGCACTATCAAACCCTCTATCTCTATTTGCAGAGCTATGCAAAAGAAGTCATTCCAAAGATCATCAATCACTCAGAGATATTCACCCGGTGCTCCACACGAATTGGAACCACACCAAGAACACGAATTGGCTCAGATGATTGAACACTAGTCCCTTGTTGATGTAAGGTTTGAAGCAAAACACAATTGGACAATGGCGATTGTAAGTGACCTCATCAAACAAAAATGGGGACAAACATATACCCTTAGTGGAACAAGGAAATTCTTCATCGTTTAGGCCTTAGCTACACAAAGCCGACTTACACCTTGGCAAAGACGGATGAAGAGAAACAGAAAAAATTTATCGAAAACATATTTTTACTCATCTGCATTTATAGATTTATTTTCTTTTTAATATATTCTAATATTTCGTTACTAATCGGTTGCCTTGCTTTTTCATCATAAAACAAAGATAATACTTCTTTCCTTCGCTCACTATAATTATCCTTTTCAAATGATTCTATTATCGCATTTAACAGACTCTTCTTATCATATACTTTGATTCCTGGAGTGACATCTTCATAATTAAAGTATAATTCTCTGTCATTTAATTGGTAATCCTCAAAATCATATGCAAAAAATACTATTGGTCTATCAAGCAACAAATAGTCAATATAACAACTAGAATAATCCGTAATTAATAAATCTGTATACTTTAATAAAATTTGAGTATCAATATTAACATTGTTATATAATCGTATATTGTTATAATTAGATACATCTACTTTTTGCTTCTCATGATAAAAATGTTGTTTTATTATAAACAGAATGTTATTTTCCTTACAATAGTCATCAATCAATCCTAGATCAAGAATTTCATTTAGATTTTGCTTTACTCTTCCTTCTTGTCTATGTGTCGGCATATAAACTACCGTTTTATATTCAGTGAGTTCTGATAGTATTTTGGGATCTACACCTAGATAATCTATATTATCTAGATAAAATATGTCGTTCCTTGGTTGACCAAATATTTCTATCTGATTAGCATCCTGCTTAAAAGCAGATATATATATTTCCTTAATCTTTTTACTCGTAGCTATTGTCAATTCCTTTTCTCTATCTCTACTTTTTAGTAAGTCAATAATAAATTGTACTTTACTACTATACTTAGGCAGTCTTTGAAGATTTTTTTCGTCATCATACATTATTTTTTTTAAAGGCAAACCATGCCAAAGATTAACATGTAATGCCCCTCCCATTAAATATTCATTCATATCGTATACCCCTGTAGAAGTAAAGAAAACTTTTGCCCTTAGTTGAGTCCAAATGCCTTCAATTGAGTTACTCAAAAGAACCTCATTAATCCCCTTCTTTTTCATCTCGTTATACACAGATTTACTTTTGGTAATCCAAACAGCCTTAATATCATTATCATTCAATGCATGTAAAAAAATATATTTAGAGTTATCAGAGAATTTATTCCCAAACCAAGACCCAAAAACAAATAATTTTTTTTGCTTTGGTATTACTTTTGAAAAGTTATAAATAAATAACTTAACACATTTGATGATCAATTTTGTAAAGCTCCCTATTTCCATCTACTCTATCACCTACAATTATTCCTAAAAAGTCATAAATTAAAATGTGGTCTACAAATAAACAACATTCTCCCTAGACATAAATTTCTCGATTATTCGTATTATTTGTATAGATTCTTCCTCTTCAAGTTTATAACTTTGCAGATCTTGCTTGTTTATCAATGACAAAAATTCAGCCAATTCATATCTTAATCCGTCACCTTCAAACTTATAATAATATTTTTTATTCATATTAGAATCTTCATATCTAACCTCGAAATACTCAGTTTTCCACCAAGGAGACGGAACATAAATATATCCTTTTGTACCCGAAATTATTAAATCCCCTTCTGATTTAACACCTAGACCTACTTTTCCAGTCGCAATGGCTCCCGGATATAACAAATTGAATTTCGTAAAGAGATCGACATTTTTTTCTTTATCAAAATAAGAATAAAATCTTAGTTCTTTTATATCTCGCCCTAAAAGTTTAATAAATGCCAACAGTAGATAGCTACCTAGTTCTGTCATACTCCCTCCCGCTTGAGATGGGTCAAGTTCTCTACAATGTTCGGCATCAATTAACTTTGTAAATGTGGCATCAATACTTTTTATCTCACCTATAATTCCACTTTTCGCCAAACTAACAAGCCTTATAAAACCTGGAGAATAAGCCGTTTTGATAGCTTCGAGTAATACACAATTGTTATTTTTCGCCAAAATATACAATTCTTCCGCCTCTTTGACTGATAAAACCATTGGTTTTTCACAAAGAACATGCTTGCCTCTTAAAATTGCTTCCTTAGCATATTGATAGTGAGTATGATGAGGTGTAGCAATATATACAGCATCCACTTTTTCTATAAATTCCTCATAATTGGTCGAGAAAAATTCCAGCTCATTCTCTTCCACAAACTTCCTTAATGAAGATATTTTCCTTCCAAAAACCCCCTCTATATTAACTCCACTAACATACTTTGATTCTTTAACAAATCTTCTTGCTATTCTCCCGTTCCCTACCAAACCCAGACGAACAATGCCATTATATTTATTTCTAAGCTCTGTACTGGAGATTCCTCTAGTTCTTTCTAAATAAACTACATCACAATAGTTCTTTAAATAATCGAATTTACCTATCCAATCAGATCCAATAGCAAAAACATCAATGTTGTATTTTTGTATATCTTCAATTTTTTGACCTTCATACTCTTCAATAATTATTTCATCTGCTAATCCACATTTTCTTACATTTTCTATTCTTTCTATGAGACTTTGTTGGACATTTAATTTACCTCTGCTTTTATCATAATTCTCTGTCGTTACACCTACTATTAAATAATCACCAAGTTCTTTTGCCCTTTTTAATAATCTATAATGTCCTTCATGAAACAAATCAAATGTTCCATATGTTATTACTTTTTTCATTAGTACATCTCCTTAAAAATAAGATCGTCTTTCAACAAATTATATTTTTTCACAAAATATATTCGGTAAATAAAGACAAATAGCTCAGTAAACAACACATAAAGTGCTACAAGTTTAACTGAAAGAAATGGAATTGAAACAATAAGAAAAGCGATATGTATGAAAGAAGCAATAATTACGCTATTATTTACCTCTTTGGAATAGCCTAGTGCACCTAGTAAAGGATAACCTAATAAAATACTAGGCATTAAAAATACTGCAGTAAGCATAAAAATTTTTAATAGGTCTGAGCTTTCCATAAAGTCTTCCCCAAATACAAGCGTAATAATAAAGTCAGAAGAAAACATGATTATCAGCACAATCACAAAATTTAACAAAATAGAAAAATAGAAGAGCTTCTTATACAGCTTAATGTTTTTGCTATGGGATATATATGGATAGAGAACATTATTCAATGGCTGATACAAACTTATAACCCCTCTAAATAGTTTATCAGCTGATCCAAAAATTCCAGCTGCTACAGGTCCCATAACTAAACCTATGATGAATGTATTGCTGGTAGTATAAATAGATACTGCCACTCGAGACCAAAAGAACTGTGCACTTTTTTTTATTTGACTAATCACGTCTGACTTAGAGGGGAGGTTTAAATTTACTTTGAAGAATCTCGTCATTATTATCAACGATAAACCACCAGCTAATAAATATCCTATAGAATTCAATAAAGGCACAAAAGGTAGATCAGATGAATCTTGAACAAAAAAGAATATCGCCAAAGTAAAAAAGAGCTTTACGCTAGCATTTAAAATAGTGATAAATTTCATTTTTTCTATACCTTGATAAAAGAAGGCAGAAAAACATGCATTTCCAAATATCATACCAAATGTTAGGATATAGATAATCCAATATTCATGGAAAACGGGAACGAAAAGTATTAAGGAAATTAATACAAATAGAGATATTATTGTTAGAAATATCTTAGCAGTTAAAACAGAACTCACAATTTCTGAAACCTTCCTTATATCTCCTCTATTTAACGCTACTTCTCTAGTGGCTGATAAGTCAAATCCGAAATCAACTAATATAATAAAATACTGTACAAACGCTTGCGAGAATAAATACACACCATACTTTTCAGCTCCCAAAACTCTAGCAAGGTATGGAAGTGTAATAAATGGAAGAATATAATTTAAAAGTTGCATAATCGCCAAGGCAGAAAAATTCTCTAGTAACTTCTTTCTATCTGTCATGATATTTCGTCATCCTCATTGAGTTTGCTATTATACAATTTTATAGAGAAATTAAAACGCATCCTTAGAACCAAATAGCAAGAATATTGTCCTAAAAATAATCTTCAAATCGAAAAGAACCGATCGGCTTTGAATATACTGCAAATCCAACTCCACCATTTTCTCAAACCCAACATTGCTTCTCCCGCTCACTTGCCACAACCCCGTACACCCTGGTGTGACAAGCAGTCTTTGCTTATCGTATTCCGTATATTGCGCTACTTCCCTTGGCAACGGTGGTCTTGGCCCTACCAAACTCATTTCCCCTTTTAATACATTCCATAATTGCGGGAGCTCGTCAATGCTTGTCTTACGAATAAATTTCCCTATTTTCGTGACGCGTGGGTCGTTTTTCATTTTAAACATGGCACCTGACACTTCGTTATACTTCAGTAATTCTTTCAATCTCTTTTCCGCATCGGTCACCATCGAGCGAAATTTGTACATATAAAACTGTTTTCCGTCTTTTCCAACTCGTATTTGTTTAAAAAACACTGGACCTTTTGGGTCTTCTAGCTTTATGAGAACGGCGACAATAAGAAAGAGCCAAGATAACGAAATTAATCCGATCATGGCTCCGATAATGTCCATTGTTCGTTTAGCAATTAAATAACTTTTTTTATCGTTAACAATCACTTGTTGAGTATATCTTTGTTGGGCTTGTATACTAGCAACATTGCCTGATTGCGCCAACTCCCTTCATCCCCCTTTAAACTTTTATTCCTTCACTTTCGCTTCTTGCAATATCTTCTCCATAAACGGAATGAGATGTTGTTTCAACTCTTCATCTTGCATCGCAAACTCAATCGTCGTCTGGATAAACCCAAGCTTCTCCCCGACATCATACCGTTTGCCTTCGAACTCATAAGCAAAGACGCGTTGAATTTCGTTTAGCTTTTGAATCGCATCGGTCAGTTGAATTTCCCCGCCGGCACCGGTTTCTTGTTTGTCTAGGAAGAGAAAAATTTCTGGCGTGAGTATGTACCGACCCATGATGGCTAAGTTCGATGGTGCAGTGCCTGGCGCTGGCTTTTCGACGAATTGTTTCACTTGATAGCGTCGTCCTTTTTTATCAAGTGGATCGATGATGCCGTAGCGGTGTGTTTCGTTGTCAGCAACTTGTTTGACGCCGATGATCGAGCTATGCGTTTGTTCAAACTCGTTCATGAGCTGTTTTAAACAAGGGGTATCGGCTTGGACGATGTCGTCGCCTAACAGCACCGCAAACGGTTCATCGCCGATAAATTTGCGGGCGCACCAAACGGCGTGGCCAAGTCCTTTCGGTTCTTTTTGGCGAATGTAATGAATATCAACTTTCGATGGCTCTTTTACTTTTTCAAGCAAGTCGTGTTTGTTGCTTTTTAGTAAAGCTTGTTCGAGCTCGAACGCATGGTCGAAATGGTCTTCAATTGCGCGTTTTCCTTTTCCTGTGACGATAATGATATCTTCAATGCCTGATTCAATCGCTTCTTCGACGATGTATTGAATCGTCGGTTTATCGACAATCGGAAGCATTTCTTTCGGCATCGCTTTCGTCGCTGGTAAAAATCGTGTGCCGAGTCCGGCAGCTGGAATGATCGCTTTTCGTACTTTTTTCACACACATCCCTCACTCTCGAATACTGTACACCCACGTATTTGTTATATATGCATAACATATACGTCGATGCACAATAGTTAAAAAAAACAAGGTTAGCATTGGGCATCTAACCCGTCCTCACACCGCACCATCGACGACAAGCGTCTAAGGTGGCAAGACCGTCATCGTCCCCACCCACAGCACGGCCGAGTGCCTCCGTTGATAACGGTAAGGAGACATCACCGAAACATGTAGACAACCGTCATTCGGTGTCTATCGAAAAAAGAAAGCTGATATCGACAAACGTGCGAAACCAGCAAGGCATAACTAATCTATACGATGTATTGGGAACATACAAAACTTAGAAAATACCTAAAAACTTCTTCTTCTTAATTCGCTCTGGTGCATCTTTATACAACGTTTCGTTCGCGACAAGCAGTTCGGCGTTTTCACGGAAAACGTATACTGCTTGCGAGCCGAACTGTTTTTGAATGACGTCGTACGCTTCGCGCATATAGAATGCCCGTGACGTCGTATTGTGCGCATCCGATGCGATTAAATGAGCTAAGTTCGCTTCGATGATTTGCAAGGAAAAATTCTTAATTTTTTTGCCGAACTTACCAGCGATACTTCCCGCAGTCAGCTGTGTCAATGCTCCTTTTTTCACAAGGTCATATAGCCTCGTTGGGTGCTCGATCAGCTCGCTATTTCGCTCCGGATGGGCGATAATAGGGACGAGACCTTGCAGCTGAATATCGAACAGCAACTGCTCGGTGTAACGCGGAACGTGATTGCTTGGTAGCTCGATTAAAACGTACTTCGTTTCTGCGAGAGGTAAAATATCACCGTCTCGATAACCATCTAGCCATTCCCCATAAATGCGTACTTCTTGCCCAGGCAAAACAGAAAGGGGAATGCGATGGTATTGCAGCGCTTCATTCAATGCATAAACGTGTTCCATAATGGACGATTTATCGTTTTCAAACGTTCCATTGCGGTGATGGGGGGTGGCGATGATTGTTGTAATTCCCTCCGCAACAGCTGCTTTTGCCATCTCAATTGCATCATCGAGCGTTTTCGCCCCGTCATCGACAGACGGTAAAATATGACTATGAACGTCAATCATCACAAAACCCCTTTCTACTCATTATATCGACAGGAAAGCTACGTTTTTCATAATCATTCGACAAAAAATTTGTGTCCAATTTATAGTATCATAGGAAAATAGTATGATACAATATACAATTTTTGTCGAATTTTGTCTATTTGTTACCGTAGTAATAGTAATAGCTACTTTCTTTTTGCTTCTTTTGATTCAGCACGACACCGAGCAGCTTTCCTTTTGCGTTAATGAGTAGTTCTTTCGCTTTTTGTGCAGCTTCAATTTCTGTCTTTCCGCTATGGACGACAAGAATCGTTCCATCGCATTGGTTCGCTAAAATTTGTGCATCGGTCACCGCAAGTACTGGTGGAGTGTCGAATAAAACAAGGTCAAATTGCTTATACGCTTCTGCTAGTAGTTCTTCCATCGCAGAAGAACCGAGCAATTCGGCTGGGTTTGGCGGGATAGGGCCGCTCGTTAAAACAAATAAATTGTCCACATCTGTTTCTTTCACAGCCGCTTGAAAGGGTGCTTGTTTCGTTAATACGTTCGTTAAGCCAACATAATTGTCTTTGCGAAACGTATAGTGCACGGTCGGTTTCCGTAAATCCGCATCGACTAACAACACTTTCTTCCCTTGTTGGGCAAACACGACAGCTAAATTGGCGACCGTCGTCGATTTCCCTTCTGCCGGAGCAGAAGAAGTCACCATCAGCGAGCGAAGAGGGCGATCAATGACAGAAAATAAAATGTTCGTGCGAATCGTCCGATATTGTTCGGAAATTGGTGACTTTGGATTTGTTTTTGTAATTAATGAACGCATCGTGCGTGCGAACACACGCTTTTCCCTTCTAAGAGCCAACCGTCTCACCCCGCATTTGTTTTTTTGCTCGCAATACATGAGCATCATTTCCCTCTTCATCAATTGTCGTCACCGAACCTAGCACCGGCAACTGCAACAATTTTTCTACATCTTGTTCATTTTTTATCGTGTTATCTAAATATTCAAGCAAGAACGCTAAACCGACACCTGTCATCATGCCAACGACGAAAGCGATCGCCATGTTTAATAGCGGCTTTGGTTTGACTGGAACAGGTTGTTCTTTCACTTCCGCTTTCGCTAAAATGTTAACGTTATCGACGTTCATAATTTTCACGATCTCACGTTGAAATACGCTAGCTACCGTGTTGGCGATATCGGCCGCCATATACGGATCAGCATCTTCAACTGTGACGTTAACAACTTGTGAATCTTTTTCGCTTGTGACGTTAATTTTTTCATTTAACTCTTCAACCGGCATATTTAAATCTAGTTCTTCCTTCACCACATCTAAAATGGCTGGGCTTTTCATAATGACGTTATACGTATTAATAAGCTGCAAGTTCGTTTGAATTTCGCTAATGTTGTAAATCGGTTGATCGTTTTTCGCTTGGTTGACGAGCAGTTGTGTTGATGCTTGATAAATCGGTGTTAACACAAAATAGCTGACGATGCCGCTCGTCATCGTAGCGATCACCGTAATCGCAACAATAAGCCACATGCGTTTTCGCAACGTCTGAAATAATTCTCGTAAGCTAATCGTCTCTTCCATAGTTTCCTCCTACAAAACGCAAATTTTCGACAATACGTTACTACATTCATTATAACGTTAAATGTCTACGCTTCTCTACCCCTTTTGTTAATGTTTTTCCACACAAAAAAACCAGCAGTTTCTTCTTCTGCCGGTTTAATGAATCATTTCGCTATCTTCACTTTCCTGTCCTAATACTCGCTTCGCTTCATTGATCATGTCGTTCATTTCTCGCACCGTATACTCACGATTTGGCAACGGTTCGTCATATGCTTGATAATATAAAATTTCTGCCAGTTTCCGTTGTTTGATGGTCGCACGTCTCGTTAGCTTTTCTTTTTTTTTAATTCATGTTGCAGGCGTTCGATATGATATTTTGCTTCTAATTTACAGCCGTAAGGGAAATCATCGATGCCAAGCCGTTCAACGAGACGGTTAATTTCCGCAATTTGTTCGTCCGTTGGAGGTTCATTGACGAGCTGGTCAATAATTTCGTTAATGCGGTCGGCAAGTTGTTCATGAAATTGCGGATTCGCTTTGATCGCATCGTCTAATTCAGCAAACCATGCGGCTTCGTTGTACAAATAATGGCGCCACTCTTCCATGAATTTTGCCGCGTCGTATTGTGTTTCATCCCAGCCGATTTGCGCCATATATCGTTCGAACACTTTTTTTATAGATAGCGTCATATTCATCTTCATACGATGAGGAAGTTGTTTCAACATATATAAAACCCTCCATATGATAATCGTCAACCGTTAATGTACCATAAAAAAAGAATGTTGACAAAGTTGTTTTATAACTTTGTTACGTATTATAGGAAAGGAGGGAATAAAAAAACGCAAGAGGAAGCCTCTTACGTTTATTCATCCGTATTGTCTGCATCGTTCATATCTTCTGCATCTTCAACAGCGTCTTCTTCATCTGGGACCGCATCGTTTTCATCGTCGCCGACACCTTCGTTTGTGTCTTCGCCTGGCTGCATTTCTTCTTGGTTGTTCATATCGTTGTCTGTATCATCGTTATTGCAGCCTGTAACGACCATGACGGCGATGAGCGCGCTAAGTAGTTTGAATAGCCATTTTGTTTTCATCGTTGTTCTCCTTTCTGTCATGTATGTAATCACTCATAACATGCCCAGAAAGGAGATTGTTATACATTATTTTTCTCCAAGTGCAAACATGATTTCTGTTTCGCATACGAGCTCGCCGTCGACTGTGGCGATGCCTTTTCCTTTCCCGATTGCCCCTTTGAAGCGAATCATCTCCACTTCTAGACGTAATTGATCGCCCGGTTTTACTTGTTTTTTAAAGCGGCAGTTGTCAATGCCGGTGAAGAAAGCAAGACGTCCGCGGTTTTCTTCTTTCATTAACATCGCGACCGCCCCTACTTGCGCTAGCGCCTCGACGATCAGCACGCCAGGCATGACCGGGTAGTCCGGAAAATGGCCGACGAAAAATTGTTCGTTTGCGCTAACGTTTTTTATGCCGACGGCGCGCTTTCCTTCTTCCACTTCAAGAATGCGGTCAACGAGCAAAAACGGATAACGATGTGGAATGATTTGTTGAATGTGTTGAATATCAAGCATACATTGTTCCTCCTTTATAAAAAAACGGAAGGATCTCCCTTCCGTCGTTTGTTTTCAATGTATCACGTTTTGAAGTGGTCTGTCCACTATTGTTTTTCGATTAAGTCGATCATATGTTGCCACGTCGCCGGCTTTAACGCCTCAAATGGATTTCCGTCGCCAAGCACGCCGTAGCCAACCATCGCCCCTGCCAATGCGCTCATCGTAATGAAGCAAAGAACAAGGAGTAAACGAAGCCAAATCGGAATGAGACGACGGCGCAGGCGTTGTTTCGTTTGTTTTTCTTCCATCGTCTTCCCTCTCTATGAACGAATGCCGTTAATTAGCCCCATCATTTGATCGGATAATGTAATGGCGCGGGCGTTGAGTTGATACGAACGCTGAGTGATGATCAGTTCGCTCATTTCTGTCGCCAATTCAACGTTTGATTGTTCTAAGGCGTATTGTTGTAATGAAATGTCGTTACGGTTGTTGCCTAATAAATTAACGGTAACGTCTTCGCGATTCACGTTCGTCGGGAAAGCAAAACGGTTATCGCCAAGCGCTTGCATAAGTTGCGGGCGCGTCACGTATGATACGCCGATGTTGATCGTCTGCATCATATTTCCGTTTGGAGCAATGAACCGCATCGTACCGTTTTGCGTCACTTGAATATCTTTAAATCCTTCGCGCACCGTAATCGGTTCGTTATTTTCATCTACGACGGCATAACCGTCTGCCGTCACAAGCATGAGTTCGTTCGGATTGTTCGCGGACGGACTAAGGTAAAACGCACCGTCGCGCGTATATTGAATGTCGCCATCGACGGCGATGCGGAAAAATTGTCCTTCTTTCGTTAAAGCAAGGTCTAATGGACGATCGGTTTTGACGATCGAACCTTGTTTCATTTGCATATACGTAGATGCGACTTTCGCCCCGACGCCGAGACGGACGCCTGTCGGGGTGAGGCGCGGTGCTTCATCTGTTTTTGGCGAGTTCGCAAACTGTTGAGCGAGCAATTCTCCGAAGATGGCATCGCGCTTTTTATATCCCGTTGTATTGACGTTTGCGATATTATGGCTAATTGTATCGAGTTGTTGGTGCAGTTGGTTCATCGTGTTGGCGGCAGTAATCATTGACCGAAGCATCGTCATCCCCCTACTTTAAGCGGCCGATTTCGTTTGCCGCTTTGTCCATACTTTTATCGTACGCTTGTAAAATTTTTTGGTTCGCCTCAAAGGCGCGATAAGCCGACAACATGTCCGTCATCGCGCGAGAAAGATCGACGTTTGAACGTTCAACATATTGTTGGCGAATCGTATACGTTTGCGCAGGTGGAAGGGCGTTTTCTGACCGAAATAAACCGTTTCCTTCTTTCACGAGCGCTTGAACGTTTTGCGCATAAGCGATGCCGAGGCGGGCGATTGGCGCACCGTTTTTCGTGATCGTTCCATCAGATAAGACGGTAAACTGCTCGTCGCCAACGACGATGCGGTTTCCGTTTTCATCAAGCACGTATAAGCCGTCCGTCGTCGTTAACGCACCGTCCGCATCAATTGTAAAGTGACCGTTGCGCGTATAACGAACGTCGCCCGTTTCGTTTTGAACGGTAAAAAATGATGTGCCCGTGCCATCGACAATCGCTACATCAGTGTTGTTGCCTGTTTCGCGTATATCTCCTTGCGCAAAGTTTGGCACAAGTTCTTGCACGTACACCCCTGTTGAGAGCGGACCAATGTATGTACGATCGCGCCACGTCAACTTTTTCTCCGTCGGAATGGTCGTCTGTTGAATGCGGTTCATCAACATGTCAGGAAAAGCCCGCAGCGACGCTTGGTCAGCCTTATACCCTGGCGTGTTGGCGTTTGCGATATTGTTCGTGATCATTTCGATGCGGCGCTGTTGAGAAAGCATGCCGGAAGCCGCTGTATATAATCCGCGAAACATAAAACGTCCCCCTAACCGTTTTTACACTACTTCCATTATAAAAGAAAAAGGGGAAAAAAGCGAATAGGTACCATTTCCCAATGGCACCTACACGAGTTGACGATATGGAGCTTTGTCAATGTTATCAAGCATTAATCCTGTGCCAATCGCCACGCAATCCATCGGGTTTTCTGCGATAAAGACCGGCACTTTTAATTGTTGCGCAAGCAGTTGGTCCATGCCATGAAGCAACGCGCCGCCACCGGTTAAAAAAATGCCGCGATCAATAATGTCTGCCGATAGTTCAGGTGGTGTGCGCTCAAGCACGCTTTTCGCCGTTTGGACGATCGTATATACCGTTTCACGCAACGCTTTTTCAATTTCTCCAGAACGAATCGTAATCGTTCGCGGTAAACCTGTCACTAAATCGCGGCCGCGAATGTCCATCGCTTCATCGCGCGCATCCGGAAACACAGTAGCGATGTTCATTTTAATTTCTTCCGCTGTCCGCTCCCCAATTAACAATTTATATTCGCGCTTAATGTAATGTAAAATTTCTTGATCAAATTTGTCGCCCGCTACTTTAATTGATGCGGATGTGACGATGTCGCCCATCGATAACACCGCAACGTCCGTTGTGCCCCCACCGATATCGATGACCATGTTTCCTGAAGGCTGGAAAATGTCCATTCCCGCACCGATGGCTGCCACTTTCGGCTCTTCTTCTAAATATACTTTTTTGCCGCCGCTTTTTTCAGCCGCTTCTTTAATCGCTTTTCGTTCAACGGATGTAATGTTCGTCGGGCAACAAATTAAAATGCGCGGCTTCACAAACCATCCTTTAACGTTCAGCTTGCTTAAAAAATGTTTCAACATCGCTTCAGTAATTTCAAAATCTGCAATGACTCCGTCTTTTAACGGACGGATGGCGACAATATGCCCAGGCGTGCGCCCGACCATACGCCGCGCTTCTTCCCCTACCGCTAACACCCGCTTTGTATGTTGATCAATCGCAACAACGGAAGGTTCGTTTAGTACGATGCCTTTTCCTTTTACATAAATCAACACGTTCGCCGTGCCGAGGTCGATGCCGATATCCCTTGCGAAAAACATATATGTTCCTCCTTGCCATTTCTCCTAGTACATTATTCTACCACAATGATGTCGAAAAAAAGAGAACATTTTTGACAAGAGGAACGAGAAATTTACGTCGCTTGCTCGGTTTCTTTTTTATACTTTTTCTTCGTTGCTTCCCCTCCACGCAAATGGCGAATGGATTTATGGTAATCTAAAATTTCTTTTACTTCATTCGCTAATTCGGGGTTAATTTCCGGGAGCCGCTCCGTTAAGTCTTTATGCACGGTGCTTTTAGACACACCGAACTCTTTCGCGATGACGCGAACGGTTTTTCTCGTCTCCACGATATACTTGCCAATCTTGATTGTACGCTCTTTGATGTAATCGTGCACACTGCTCGCCCTCCCTAAGTTGGATGTGAGAAGTGTGAAATGAGACGTATAAGGCGTTGATCGCAGTGGCGTTTACTCGCTCATAACAAAGTCGTCAAGCTCATCTACTAATCGTTCATCTCACCTCAAACACCCTCGTTGTTCAAGTTTGTAATAGTGTATTAGGAAGGAAGAAAATATATGCCATAAAAAAGCGAACAGATGAGCATTTTGCCCATCTGTTCATGTTCTTGCCATTCCGATCGACGCATCTGGAACAGTGCTCGATGGATCGCTTTGTTGTTCATTCGTTTTTTCTTGATTCGTTTCTTGCTGTTCCGTTTGTTGTTCGAGTGCGCTAAGCGGTTGATCGAAGTAAGCGACAGGGTTGACCGCTTGCCCATCTTTACGAATTTCGAAGTGGACGTGCACGCCTGCTTCTTGATTAAACTCGTTTGTGCCTGCTTTTGCGATCACTTGTCCTTGTTTCACTGTATCGCCAACTTTTACTTGTACATCTTTTAATGATTGATATACCGTTACAACGCCGCGATCATGCTGAATATGAACGACGTAACCGAAGAGCGGATCTTTCTCCGCTTTAATGACTGTTCCGCTTAACGATGCGGTCACATCAAAGCTTTCGCCGTTTTTCATCGCGATGTCGACACCTTTGTTCGGATAATATTCATCATTATAAGAGACGAGAGCAGCTTCTTGTTCTTCGGCTGATGCTTGAAAATCGTAAAATGGTTTAGCGATTTCAACAGCGTTTGGATCAAGGACAGGCATAGCAATTTGTTCGACCGCTTGTTGTACAGGGACAGATTCTTGTTCATTGACCGCTGTGCCCGGCTCCGTTTGCTCGTCGGCAGGCGGCTGAACGATATCGTTCGTTCTGCTTTGGAACCAAAGCACACCTGTTAAAATGAGCGCGGCACTTAACAAATAAATAGAAGGAACAACCCAACGTTTACGGAACAACTTTGAAACTTTTTTGTTTTCTTCTTTCATGTTCATCACCTCAGCAACCATTGTGAACAGAAAGAAGAACATTTATACACATGAATACAAAAAAAATTTGCCGCTTCAAAATTTTGAAGCGACGAGCGAAACGTCTTGAATGCGTACCCCTTGGTAATAATATGTGACAATGTCTTTATACGTTTTTCCTTGCTTCGCTAAAAAGTTGGCGCCATATTGGCTCATGCCGACTCCGTGTCCATATCCTTTCGTCGTAATGACGATGTTGTTTCCTTGCCTTGTCCATGTAAAGTCCGTCGATTTTAACTGCAGCTTTTCGCGCACTTCACGGCCGGTCAGCTGCTTGCCATTGATGTCGACAAGAGCTACTCGCTTGCCTGGCGTGCGCGCAATCACTTTGCCGACAGAGCCGTCTTTCGGCAACGTCACACCGAGCTGCTGTTCAAATTCGCGAACGGAGAGCGTCACTTGTTCGTAAAACTTCGGCGAACGCTCATCCCATGGGCTTTCGACGCTCGTTAAGTACGGGAAGGCGTTTTGCCAATACGCCTCTGAGTTTTCCGTATAGCCGTTGCTCGTTGAGAAAAATGCCGCTTCGATCGGCTCGTTGTTGTACGTTAAAATTTGCCCTCTCGTCGCCTCGACCGCTTCCCTTATTTTTTTTATTTTCCAATCGTAGCTGATGCCCCAACGCTCTTTTAATTGCTCATCGCTATAGTACACTTGATGCATGACGGTATCCGTCACGTTCGCTCCTTCGGGCAGTTGAATCGGCTTGTTATATATAAGCTGTTTGACGATGTACGTTCTTGCGGCAAGCGCTTGTGCTTTTAGCGCTTCCATTTCAAATTCCGCAGGCATTTCTGCCGCTACAACGCCGATGACATATTGTTCAAGCGGAAGGCGCTCGACTTTCTTTTCTTTACTTCGGTATACGGCCACTTCAACGGTCGGTTCGTCGCGCGCATAAGTCGGCATCGGCTGGTCAGGAAGGTTCGCTTCTTGTTTTTCACCAAATGCTAAAACGACTAACGCAGGAATAAGTAAAATGAGCGTAAATAACGCAATCGTTGCGATCATCCATTGTCGCAAGACACCCCCCCCTTTCGTCATTATTACACTTTATGCCGGGGGACAAGCATATATGCAAAAACGACCATTAGCTTTTCGCAAACGGTCGTTTTTTTACATTATCCTACATCTGTCATTTGTCGCTGCACTGTGTCGATATCTTCGCGTACTCGTTCAATATCCGCCCCTAACGCAGCTAATTTTTCATGGAAACGAACGTAACCGCGATCTAAATGCTTCAGTTCGGTTACGCGCGTATATCCTTCCGCCGCAAGTCCAGCTAAAATGAGCGCGGCAGCAGCGCGCAAATCAGTTGCGGCAACTTCTGCACCTTGCAAGTTGCATGGGCCGTTAATAATAACGGAACGCCCTTCAATTTTCATATCTGCATTCATACGACGAAATTCTTCCACGTGCATAAAGCGGTTTTCAAATACCGTCTCTGTCACCATGCTCGTTCCTTCCGCTTTCATAAGAAGGGCCATCATTTGCGACTGCATATCGGTCGGAAAACCTGGATGCGGCATCGTTTTGACGTCTACCGCTTTCAGTTTGTCCGGAGCGATGACGCGCAAACCGCTGTCTTCTTCGATAATGGTGACACCCATTTCCTCAAGTTTTGCGATTAACGACGTTAGATGTTCAGGCACTGCCCCTTGCACGAGGACGTTTCCACCTGTGATCGCAGCGGCAATCATAAATGTTCCTGCTTCAATGCGATCAGGAATAACCGCGTGCTCTGCACCATATAATGTAGTGACACCGTCAATGCGAATCGTGCCCGTTCCAGCACCGCGCACTTTCGCACCCATCGCGTTTAAAAAGTTAGCTAAGTCGACAATTTCAGGCTCTTTTGCGCAGTTTTCGATGACGGTTGTGCCTTCTGCCAAAACGGCAGCCATCATAATATTTTCTGTCGCCCCTACACTTGGGAAGTCTAAATAAATTTTTGCACCGCGCAATTTCCCGTTCACTTCTGCGTCGATAAAACCGTTGCCGATTTTCACCGTTGCACCCATCGCTTCAAATCCTTTTAAATGTTGGTCAATCGGTCGTGAGCCGATCGCACAGCCGCCCGGCAAAGCGACGCGCGCGCGTCCTTTACGCGCAAGCAACGGTCCCATCACTAATACAGACGCTCTCATTTTTCGTACATATTCAAATGGAGCTTCAATCGTTAACTCTCCAGATGCATCCACGACAATATTGTTGTTGCCAACCGTTACGTCCGCACCTAAATGACGTAACACTTCGCTAATCGTATATACATCGGAGAGTTCAGGTACATCGTGAATGACACTTTTTCCTTCACTCGCTAACAATGTTGCGGCGATGACAGGCAACACAGCATTTTTCGCACCTTCCACTTTCACTGTGCCGCTCAACCGCTTCCCGCCGCGGACGATGATTTTTTCCAAGGCATTCCCCTCCGCGTCCAAAGTCTCTATATTAATATTCAGCTGTAATGATTGGGGTGCCAATGACAACGGTCGTTCGCGCGCCCAATCCGTCTTGTCGTAACGCCAGTTGAAGATTCATTTGTTGTTGTCCGACAGAAAGTGACGTCTTCCACTGCTCAGTATATGCTGAGAGGGAGACAAATGTCTCTTCACGCAATGATTCAATCGGTTGCGCTTGAAACGAAGAAAGCAAGCGAACCGCATTGTCAAACAAAACACCTTTCATCTTACCATCGAATTCCCCTGTAATACAAGTGAAAAATGTAGGTTTTACGAATAATTTTGTCGTTTGTCGGACGAGCGTGCGTTCGATTTGTTTATTCCACGTTGAACCGGTTGCTTCGTATAAAACAAGGACTGTTGGATGATGAGCGACCGTGATGAGTTGAATCGTTTCAACATAAGCGGAGGTTTCACGTTTGCCAACCATCTTGTGCGGTTCAACCGTCCAACGAAAAGAGGACCATGTTCTCACGTATTGTTGGATCCATGTGTGAGGGTCTGTCGTAAGCACTTGCTCTTTGGCGTAGACGTTCCATCGTTTGAGGTGAATATGATGGGTGTCAAATGCGCCAAGCATGTCGTTGATTTTCGTTATTTCTCCTTCGACACGTTCACTGTCATACATCCGATAACCACTAAATAACAAACAAAAAATAACGAGTGCCAACCATTTTTTTCTCATCTCTTTCCCTTCCTCTCCTTAGCATTTATTGTTGCCAGATCGGAAGGGAACATACGTGAAAAAAATCGACAACACTCGCGGTTAAAATAAAAATGGCAGCTGACGCGACCAACGTAAATAGTCTAAAAAGAAATGGCTCACTAATGAGCCGATCGCAATCGTCAATAACACGTAAAATACGCGCGCTTGAATGATGCGGTTCGGCTTGAAAATGACTTCTAGTCGAACCGCTTGCAGCGTCCACCATGTTACAGTAATGAAAAATAAATGAGATAATAAGCTAATTAACGCTTCTTGTCCAAATACGTCCATATGTACTCCTCCTTTCACACAAAAAAATGGAAGGGAACACCCCTTCCATTATACGCCTTATTGAAGAAAATCGCTAAAATGTTGAAACGGCGCAAGAAAGTCGTAAGCGATGTTTGGAAACACCCCTAAAGCGACGGTGCCGATGACACAAATTGCTACAACCGCGATGACACCAGGCGGCCATTGTAACGGGCGCGCATCTTCCACCGGACGGAAAAACATTTGAACGAAAATGCCAAAATAATATACGTACGAAACGACCGTCGTTGCTATCATGACCGACGCGAGCACATAATGAGCAGGCTCGACGATAAACGCTCCGAGGAAAATGTTTACTTTCCCGATAAATCCAGCTGTTCCTGGAATGCCCGCAAGCGAGAGTAAAAAGATCGTCATCGCAACAGCCATAAGCGGTGAGCGCCGGTATAAGCCGGCGAAGACGCTTATATCTTCATCGTCGTGATGTTGAGAAACGACTTGTAAAATGGCAAATGCTCCAATCGTCATAAACAAATACGCCAATAAGTAAAACCATATCGCTTCAAACATGAAAAGCGATAAGCTCGCAAAAGCGACTAATACGTATCCAGCATGCGCCACGCTTGAATATGCAAGCATGCGCTTCACGTTGCGCTGGCGAAGCGCGATCGTATTGCCGATGATCATCGTTGCTCCTGCTAAAAAAGCGATATACGGCGCAAGCGTCATCAACATGGAAGCGGAACTTCCGGCTGGCGTTTGCGCAAATACAGAGACGATGAGGCGCAAGACGATAATAAATCCTGCCGTTTTCGACACGACGCTTAAAAAGGAGACAACTGGCGTCGTTGCGCCTTGGTATACGTCTGGCGCCCACATATGAAACGGAGCAGCCGCCAGTTTAAACGACAAACCGACAAACGTAAGCAAAAAGGCAAGCGATAAAATGTATTGATGGTTTTCATCGTACGTGCTTGCGAGTTGCTGGGCAATTTCTTTTATATTTGTCGATCCAGTAAAGCCAAATATGTAGCTCATTCCGAACAACGTAATGGCTGTTGCGATGCTTCCTGTAATGACGTATTTTAGCGCAGCTTCATTCGCTAACGTATGTTTTTTCCGGATCGCAACAAGAATATAAGAAGAAATGGACAACAGTTCAAGACCGACAAAGAGCGTAATAAGATCACCGCTCGACGCCATCATCATCGCGCCGAGGAGCGCTGTTAAAAATAAGTAGTAAAATTCACCGCGGTAGGCGATGCGTTCATTCGGTTCGTAATGAATCGCAAGAAGTAACACGAGCGCACTACCGATGAGTAATAACGCTTTAAACGATTTCGCAAACGAATCAAGGCGAAACGTATCATCTAAAATAGATGTGACACCAGTCGTCCATAATCCAAGCAACGATACGAACGAAACGGCGACGCCAACGAAAGCAAACAGCCCAAGCAGGCGCCGGTTGCGATCTTCGGGCATAAATAGGTCGATGAGCGAGAGCGCAACCGCCACGCCGAGAATGATAAATTCCGGCATCATGACGCCCCATTGATAACTAAGTAATGTTTCGAAATCCATCTCATCAACCCCCTAACCCGTTCATCATCGTTTCAATCGTCGTCTGCAGCGGCATCGCCAACACGTTCGGATATACCCCAATGATAACAATAAACAACAGTAAACTAATCGCTGGCACCCATTCGATACCACGTAAATCGTGAACGTTTGTGACCGTTGTTTGCCCGAATGTTATGCGAAGTACCGCCCGCAACAAGTACACTGCCGTCATAATAATACCGAGCGTACCGATCGCCGCTAATAAAGGCTCGGCTCGAAACGCACCAACAAACGCCATAAACTCGCTAATAAATCCCGACGTCCCCGGCAAGCCGAGCGAAGCCATCGCTCCAGCAAGAATAAATCCTGATGCATACGGCATCGTTTTTGCCATTCCACCTAAACGGGCGAGCGTCGTCGTGCGCGTCCGCTCGTACATGACCCCGACGAAGAAGAATAAAAACGCCGCGATAAATCCGTGTGACACCGCTTGGAAAATCGCCCCTTGTATTCCCGCTTCGTTAAGAGATCCAAGGCCGATCAATACAATGCCCATATGCGATACACTTGAGTAAGCGAGCACCATTTTAAAATCGGTTTGTCTAAACGCTAAAAACGCACCGTACAATAAATTTACAACTCCTAAAACGATGAGCCATGTCGAAAATTGTTGGAATTGCCCGGGAAATAATCCGAGGGCGATACGAACGAGACCGAAAGCACCAATTTTTAACAAAACTCCTGCATGCAGCATAACGACAGACGGCGGCGCTTGTACGTGCACGCGCAACATCCAACGATGGAGCGGCACGATCGGCAATTTTACCCCAAATGCGACAAGCAAGGCGATAAACAATCCGTAACGAAGATCGTCGGAAATTGGCGAAATGGTTTGCATTTGCGCAATAGGGTCCGTCAATATGTGGCGCAACTCCGCGATATTCGCTGTGCCGGTGCGGGCGAACAAAATAGCGATCACAATTAACAAAACAGCTGAACCGAGCCCGTTATAAATTAAATAACTATACGCTGCTTTTTCTTTTTCGAAATAGCCCCATTTTCCGATTAAGAAAAACATCGGAATGAGCGTCAATTCGAAAAAGATGAAAAAGAGAACGAGGTTGCTTGCCGCAAAAACGCCAAGCATGCCGATTTCAAGCAATAAAAACAGTTGAAAATAGCCTTTCCATTCTTTTTGAATGGATATGGAAGCAAGCGCAGCGAGCGTTGCTAAAATAGTTGTTAGCACGATCATGACGAGCGCAAAACCGTCGACGTGCAGTTCGTACGCGACCGTAAAATCCGTTTCCCTTAAAAACGGAAAATCGCCAAATCGAATCCATGAACGCTTTTCTGTCAGCTGGCTTATATCATACCCGTTTTGATATTGCCAAAAAGCAAACAACGATAAACATAACGATGGCAACGTCGCCAACACACCGAGCCATTTAATCGCTTTTTCTTGCTCTTTCGAAATCAAGGAAAGAACGAGTATACCTAAAAGCGGGGAGAAAATTAAGAGCGATAAAAAGTATGGCTGCATTATAAATACCCCCCTGTCACCGCAAAAATGACGACGAGAATTGCTAAAGCAACGATCGTCACTGTGCCATACATTTGTACTTGACCGTTTTGTAGACGCGAACCGATTCGTCCGATGCCGCGCGTAGCTGCTGCAAGCGACCGAGCTATTCCTTCGACGAGGAAGCGATCGATGTATTCAAACAGCAAGCTGATGAATGCGGTCGCACGAATGACAGTCAGTCCGTAAAACTCGTCGACGTAATATTTATTCATAAGCACGTTGTACGTCATCGGAAAACGCGACGATAGCCAATCGCGAGCAATCGCCCGTTTGCCATATATGAGCCATGCGAGCGCAATGCCGCATAATGAAACGATTGTCGCAACAATCATAATCCAGCTCGGTCCTTCCGTATGTGCATGCCAGTTCGTTCCTTCCGTCAACCATTCGCCTAAAAACGCTCCCCACGGTGTTTGGACGTAGCCAGAAACGACAGCAAGCACGCCGAGCACAATCATCGGAAGCACCATAACCATTGGCGATTCGTGAACGTCGTGGACGCTCGTTCGCGCTTCCCCTGCAAATACAAGGAAAAATAAGCGGAACATATAAAACGCTGTGAAAAAGGCAGCGATAACGGCGACGACAAATAAACCGACGTGCCCGTGCGTCCACGCGGCAAGTAAAATTTCGTCTTTGCTGAAAAAGCCTGAGAACAACGGAAACCCGCTAATAGCTAACGTTCCGATTAAAAAGAGCGGAGCGGTCCATTTCATCTTTTTCCATAATCCACCCATTTGTTCAATGTTTTGCGTATGCACCGCATGAATAACGCTACCTGCCGCTAAAAAGAGGAGCGCTTTAAAAAATGCATGCGTCATTAAATGAAAGATACCTGCAACATATCCAGCTGAACCGAGCGCCAACATCATGTAGCCGAGCTGGCTGACTGTAGAATACGCGAGTACACGTTTAATGTCTGTTTGTACTAAGCCGATGGACGCTGCAAAAATAGCGGTAAATCCACCGACGTAAGCGACGGTCATCATCGCCGTCTCGCTCGCTTCATAAAGCGGGAACAACGCCGCCACTAAATATACCCCAGCCGCAACCATTGTCGCCGCGTGAATTAATGCGGATACAGGCGTTGGACCTTCCATCGCATCCGGAAGCCACGTATGAAGCGGAAATTGACCTGATTTTCCGACGGCGCCAACGAAAATAAGAACGGCGCTTAACGTGATGATTGTAGTCGATATATTTCCGTTTTGTAACGCGGCAAAAATGGCT
Source organism: Anoxybacillus sp. ST4 (assembly GCF_019448545.1). Taxonomy (NCBI): domain Bacteria; kingdom Bacillati; phylum Bacillota; class Bacilli; order Caryophanales; family Anoxybacillaceae; genus Anoxybacillus; species Anoxybacillus sp. ST4. The sequence goes on from NZ_JAHZOE010000004.1 coordinate 69,788, forward strand.
TCATATTCAAAGCTTCCTACTTCAAGGAACAATAAAATCATGCCGATCAGCAAGCCGACATCCCCGATGCGCGTCATAATAAACGCTTTTTTCGCTGCAGCTTTTGCTTCTTCTTTGTAAAAATAAAATCCGATCAATAAGAACGAGCCGAGACCGACAAGCTCCCAAAACATGTACGTTTGCAATAAGTTAGGCGATATGACGAGCCCAAGCATCGCAAAAGTAAATAAGCCTAAATATGCATAAAACACCGGAAAGCGCTCATCACCATGCATATACCCTTTCGCATACGTATGTACGAGAAAACTAACAAGCGACACAACAACGAGCATGAGTGCGTTTAACGCATTCACTTCAAAACCGACCGTCAATTGTACATTCCCGATCGTAAGCCATGTGTATGCTTGTTTGTATGTTGGCGCCGTCCATCGCTCATACAACACTCCGAGCGCATATACGAGCGAAATAAACGTCAACAACATCCCTACATACGCGCTTCGTTCTTTTAACTGCTTGCCGACGACAAGCAGCACAACAAACGATACGAACGGAAAAAGCGGTATGAGCCATGCGTTTTCCATCATCGTTCAATCATCCCCTTTTTCAGGTGCGTTTATATATTAACCCCTTTGTTTCCCATCCTTTATCGTTTCATCGTATCGACTTCATCAATATGGATCGTTTTACGGTTGCGGTATAGCGCAATTAAAATCGCTAAACCGACCGCTGCTTCTGCGGCGGCAACGGTAATTGTAAACAGCGAAAACAGTTGCCCTGTAATGCCCGGATTCACCCCATATTTACTAAACGCCACTAAGTTTACGTTGACCGCATTTAACATGAGCTCGATACAAATGAGGACGATCACCGTATTTCGTTTTGTTAACGCTCCGTACAGCCCGATGCAAAATAATAAAAGCGCAAATACGAGATAGGCGGATAACGGTACGCTCATTCTCCCTCCTCCTTATCATCTTTTTTTGCTAAAATGACGGCGCCAACGAGAGCAACGAGCAATAATACAGATGTTAGTTCAAACGGAATGACGTATTTAGAATAAAGGGCAATCCCGATTTGTTCCGTATTGTTTTCATGAAGTCCGACCGCTTCCGTACCGAAATCAAGCGTGCGAATGCCGATGTACATAACCACACCGAATGCTACCGTACCGAGCAACGCGAGCGCTTTACGAAGCGGGCTTCCTGTCGATTGTCCGTCATCTTGGTGGCGCGTCAACATAATGCCAAATAACATAATGATCGTAATTGCTCCGGAGTAAATGAGCACTTGTACTGCCGCAACAAACTCAGCAGATAAAAGCACGTAAATGCCGGCGAGACTGACGAACGTAAATACAAGGGCGACGACCATATGGACGACTTTGTTTAAATTTAACATAAATATGCCGCCGCCTAGCGCAATGAGCGCAAGAACGAAAAATGCGAGATATTGTCCGCTCATGGTTTATTCACCTTCCGCACATTCGTATCGTTTTCGTCAAGCCACGTTAAATCTTTAAATAATTCATCGCGGCTATATTCCGCTAATTCAAAGTTGTTCGTCATGACAATCGCCTCGGTCGGACATACTTCCGTACATAAATCGCATAAAATGCAAATTTCAAAATTAATGTCATACGTATCAATAATTTTTCCTTTTTTCGTCGGGTCCGGATGCTTTTTGCCCGTCAGCTGAATACAGTCGGTCGGGCAAATGTTTGCACACTGATTGCAAACGATACATTTTTCCGGATAAAACTTTTGAATGCCGCGAAAGCGATCCGGAAGCGGAAGCGGTTCATTCGGATAATCGTACGTCACTTTTTCTTTCGTTAAATTTTTCAGCGTATACGCTAATCCTTTCATTAAACCGAGCATTTCTGCCCACCCACCTTTTTATTTAAAAAAATAGTTGTTTCACAAGCGCTGTCACGAAAATGTTCACGAGTGCGACAGGCAATAATACTTTCCAGCCAAACTCCATCAATTGATCGGCGCGGACGCGCGGGAACGTAATGCGGAACCAAATGAATAAAAAGACGACGAAACTAAACTTTAAGGCAAACCAAACCGCTCCTGGAATAAAACCGAGAAACGGAAGCGGATGCCATCCCCCTAAGAAAAGAACAGTTGTTAAAGCTGCCATCGCAAAAAAGTATACGTACTCGGCAAGCATGAAAAACGCCCAACGGAAGCCAGAGTATTCTACGTGGAATCCTGCAACAAGCTCCGATTCTGCTTCCGGCAAGTCAAACGGCGTTCGGTTTAACTCTGCCACAGCGGCGATGAGGAAAACGAGAAATCCGATCGGCTGCGCGATAATAAACCAAACATCTTTTTGCGCCTCAACAATGTCGTTTAAGTTTAAGCTTCCCGCCAACAAAATGACGCCAATGACCGACATGACGAGAGGCACTTCATATGAAATCATTTGCGCGGCTGCGCGCATGCCTCCAAGTAGTGCATATTTGTTGTTGGACGCCCATGCGCCTGTCACAACGCCAATCGTCGTTAATCCTGATACCGCGATGTAATACAACAAGCCAACGCCAATATCAGCAAATTGCAACGCATCAGTAAACGGCAACGCTGCAAGTACCATAAAGGCAGGGGCAAACGCGATAACCGGCGCTAAAATAAACAACGGCCGATCGGCTGCTTTTGGAATCGTATCTTCTTTCAACAGTAGTTTTAATACGTCCGCAACCGTCTGCAATAACCCCCAGCGACCTCCCACTTGGTTCGGGCCGATGCGTCCTTGCATAAATCCCATTACTTTTCGTTCCGCTAAAATGCCGTACGTAACAAACCCTAATACAACGAGCAACAAGCCAACACCAATCGCGAAAAATATCGCAACGTTCGTCCAGCTCGGCGTCGACTGTAAAAGTTGTTCCATCATCATCCATCGACCTCCCCAAGCACGATATCAATCGCGCCAAGTATCGCAATTAAATTCGCGATATTTTCCCCTTTTAATAGTTTCGGAAGGATTTGCAAATTATAAAATGACGGTCGACGGAATTTTAAGCGATACGGCTCTTTTTTCCCGTCGCTCGCAATATAGCACCCAATTTCCCCGCGCGGCGACTCGATGCGGACGTATGCTTCTCCCGGCGGCGCTTTAATGATTTTTGGCACTTTTGCCATAATTTCGCCGCCATTTGGAAACTGCTCACACGCCTGCTCGATAATACGAAGCGATTGTTCAATTTCAGCAAGGCGGCATTCATAGCGGGCGAAGCAATCACCTTCCGTACGAACAGGCACGTCAAAATCAAACCGATCGTAAATAGAATACGGCTCATCTTTTCGTAAATCCCATTTTACACCTGTACAACGCAAATTGACGCCGCTTAATGAATACGCCAACGCTTCTTCTTTCGTATACTTTCCGACTCCGATGACGCGATTGCGGAAAATTTCGTTTCCTGTGACGAGCTCATGATATCCTTCCAGCTGTTTGCGCATATACGGAACGAACTGCTTCACTTTATCGATCCATCCGTCTGGCGCATCCCATTTCACACCGCCAACACGCATGTAGTTAAACGTTAGGCGTGCGCCTGATAGTTCGTTTAATAAATTAATAATCATTTCCCGCTCACGAAACGCATATAAAAACGGGCTGACTGCACCAATATCAAGCAAATACGTACCCCACCAAACGAGATGGCTCGCAATGCGGCCGAGCTCCATCGCAAGCACACGCAAATATTCGGCCCGCTCCGGCACTTCAATGCCCATCATTGTTTCTACCGCATGGCAAATGACGTAGTTGTTCGTCATCGCTGATAAATAGTCCATGCGGTCGGTGTACGGAATAATTTGTGTATATTGTAAATTTTCAGCGATTTTTTCGGTGCCGCGGTGAAGATAACCGATGACAGGAGTCGCTTCTTTAATGATTTCCCCATCGATTTTTAGCACGAGGCGAAACACGCCGTGTGTGCTCGGATGTTGCGGTCCGACGTTTAAAAGCATCTCCTCTGTTCTAAGCACATTTTATCCCTCCATATCGTACGGCTCGTAATCTTTTCGGAGCGGATAGCCGACCCAGTTCTCCCCTAAAAATATGCGAATGAGTTGCGGATGACCTTCGAAACGAATGCCAAGTAAATCGTACGCTTCGCACTCTGGCCAATTCGCCCCTGGCCAAAGCGGAACGAGGGAATCGATCACCGGATGGTCACGATCAATTTTCACTTTCAACGCAACAGATTGGCGATTTTTATAGGAGTACAAGTGCACGTACACTTCCATATGCGTTTGAAAATCCGTTCCGTGCAACTCCGATAAATAATCAAAACTTAGCTGCTCATTATATTTTAAAAACTCAGCCACTTTAAAATATGTATCTTTTTTCACAACGAGTGTCGGTACGTCTTTCGACAAACGATTGATGTAAGCGTTTTCTAGCACGTCTTTTCCGAAATGTTGTTCAATCACTTTGACGTATTTGTCGAGATATGGCTGATTTGGTGAAGGTTTTTCCTCTTTTTGTTCAGCGACATCTGCACTTTTTGCTTTTGCTGCTGCTGCAGCTTTCGCTTTCGCTGCTGCTGCCGCTTTTTTCTTCGCCAACTCTTCTTCGCTTAGTTCGCTTGACTCCAGCGCCTTTTGTTTCGCTAGCGCTGCAGCTTTTGCTTTCGCCGCTGCTGCCGCTTTTTTCTTCGCCAACTCTTCTTCGCTTAGTTCGCTTGATTCCAGCGCCTTTTGTTTCGCTAGCGCTGCAGCTTTTGCTTTCGCCGCTGCTGCCGCTTTTTTCTTCGCCAACTCTTCTTCGCTTAATTCGCCTGACTCCAGCGCCTTTTGTTTCGCTAGCGCTGCAGCTTTTGCTTTCGCCGCCGCTGCCGCTTTTTTCTTCGTAAGCGCAACATCATCTTCCTGTTCGAGCGTCGGCTCAGTTTGTTTCGCTTGTTCAGCTGTTTGTTTGGCAGCAAGACGCTCTTTTGCTAATTGTTTCGCCCGTTCGGCCGCTTCTTTTTTTAGTTGCTGTAAATCTTTCTCATCGCTCATTTACAGCACCCTCTTTCCTGTTTTTGCTTCATAGCGAATCTTCTCTTTTAACTTATTAATGCCATAAATAAGGGCAGCTGGATTTGGCGGACAGCCTGGAATATATACATCAACAGGGACGATTTGATCGACACCTTTCACAACGCAATACGATTTCACGTACGGACCACCTGCCGTTGCGCATGATCCCATCGCAATGACCCATTTCGGTTCAGGCATTTGATCGTACAAGCGGCGAACAATTGGCGCCATTTTTTTCGTGACTGTACCTGAGACGATCATTACATCTGATTGACGCGGCGACGTGCGGAAGAAAGATCCGAAACGATCTAAGTCGTAATGGGAAGAGCCGACTCCCATCATCTCAATGGCGCAACAGGCAAGTCCGAACGTAAGCGGCCATAGCGAGTTGCTGCGCGCCCACGCTTTTAGCTGTTCTAATGTCGTTAAAAAGACGTTGCGGCGCATTTCTTCCATTTCTTGATCTGATACGTTCAATAATTTTACATCCATTTTAACACCTTCTTCTTCCAAGCATACACAAGTCCAATCAACAACATGATGACGAAAATGAGCATTTCGATGATGGCAAATGCACCGAGCTTTTCAAATGCCACCGCCCACGGATATAAAAATACAGTTTCTACATCAAAAATGACGAACAGCAACGCAAAGATGTAATATCTGACGTTAAATTGCACGCGCGAATCGTGGAATGGATCCAATCCGCTCTCGTACGTTGTTTGTTTCGCTGCATTCGGCGCATGTGGACGAAGAAAACGTCCTGCTGTGAGCGCAACGATCGGAAGCAAAATACCTAAACAAAGAAACACAAAGACGACTACATAACTGTTTACATACACGTTCAACGATGGCCCACCCCTTTGTGACTTTATACACATTTTTCGAAAACGTCATACTATTACGACTGTAACCGATAACATTATATCACTTCTTCACATATGTGTCGATAAAACTTGTTCCAAAAACAAGAAAAACACCCCCTCTTTCTAATAACAAAAAAACCCTAAGAGACGATGCTCTTAGGGTTAAAAGTTGCGATTCGCGACATTTAAACGGTTGAGCGCGCGACGTAAAGCTAGCTCAGCCCGCTTATGATCAATATCTTCTTGTTTCGCTTGCAGACGGCGTTCAGCCCGCTCTTTCGCCGCTTTTGCACGCGCCACATCAATATCTTCTGCTCGTTCCGCTGCTTGCGCCAAAATCGTGACGCGATCAGGGCGAACTTCTAAAAAGCCGCCGCTCACCGCGACAAGCTCTGTCGCGTTTCCTTTTTTCAAACGAACCGCGCCAATCTCTAGCGGTGCGACCATCGGAATGTGCCCTGGCAACACGCCGAGTTCGCCGCTTTGCGCTTTAGCGCTCACCATTTCCACATCCGCTTCATATACTGGGCCGTCCGGAGTTACGACACTGACTTTAATCGTCTTCATGGAAAATCCTCCTCGGTCCCTTATTAAACTTCTACGCCCATTTTTCTCGCTTTTTCAATTACTTCTTCAATGCGGCCAACTAAGCGGAACGCATCTTCTGGAAGATGGTCATATTTTCCTTCCAAAATTTCTTTAAAGCCACGAACTGTCTCTTTTACAGGAACGTATGAACCTGGTTGTCCTGTAAACTGTTCAGCAACGTGGAAGTTTTGTGATAAGAAGAACTGAATGCGACGAGCGCGATGAACGACAAGTTTATCTTCTTCTGAAAGCTCATCCATACCGAGAATCGCAATAATGTCTTGCAATTCTTTGTAGCGCTGTAACGTTTGTTGTACTTTGCGCGCAACTTGATAGTGCTCTTCACCGACGATTTCAGGCGAAAGCGCACGAGATGTCGATGCGAGTGGGTCTACCGCTGGGTAAATACCCATCTCTGATAGTTTACGCTCTAAGTTTGTCGTTGCATCTAAGTGCGCGAACGTTGTCGCTGGCGCTGGGTCTGTGTAGTCGTCCGCTGGTACGTAAATCGCTTGGATCGATGTAACCGAACCGACTGCTGTTGATGTAATACGCTCTTGTAATTGACCCATTTCTGTCGCAAGCGTTGGTTGGTAACCTACCGCCGAAGGCATGCGTCCTAATAGGGCGGAAACTTCTGAACCTGCTTGCGTGAAGCGGAAAATGTTATCGATGAAGAACAATACGTCTTGTCCTTGCTCATCACGGAAATATTCCGCCATCGTCAATCCTGTTAATGCGACGCGCATACGTGCTCCAGGCGGCTCGTTCATTTGACCGAATACCATCGCTGTTTTGTTAATAACGCCAGAGTCTTTCATTTCATGGTACAAGTCGTTTCCTTCGCGCGTGCGCTCACCAACGCCCGCGAATACGGAAATACCACCGTGCTCTTGCGCGATGTTGTTAATTAACTCTTGAATTAAAACCGTTTTTCCTACCCCTGCACCACCGAACAAACCGATTTTTCCACCTTTAATATAAGGTGCAAGCAAGTCAACGACTTTAATTCCTGTTTCAAGAATTTCAACTTGTGTTGAAAGCTGTTCGAATTTTGGTGCCGGACGGTGAATCGAATCGCGGCGAGCGTCTGCCGGGATGTCTTCCCCTAAGTCAATCGGCTCCCCTAGTACGTTAAATACGCGTCCGAGCGTCACTTCACCAACAGGAACAGAAATTGGTGCTCCTGTATCAATGACTTCCATGCCACGCACTAATCCGTCTGTCGTTGACATCGCAATTGTGCGTACTGTATCGTCCCCAAGGTGAAGGGCTACTTCTAACGTTAAGTCAATATCGACTTCTTTTTCGTTACGCGCTTTATGTTTAATTTTTAGGGCGTTGTAAATCGCAGGTAAGTGTCCGTCTTCGAACTTTACGTCTACAACAGGACCCATAACTTGAATAACGCGTCCTTTTGCCATCGTTTTCCCTCCTAACTAACTGCTTAAGCTATTGCAAGGCGTTCGCTCCGGCCACAATCTCTGTAATTTCTTGCGTAATTGCTGCTTGACGGGCACGGTTGTAAGAAAGTGTAAGCGTCCGAATCAATTCTTTTGCGTTGTCTGTTGCGTTTTTCATCGCCGTCATACGCGCAGCATGTTCGCTCGCTTTTGCATCAAGCAACGCGCCATAAATTAAGCTTTCAGCGTATTGCGGCAACAACACTTCTAAAATTTCTTCTTGTGACGGCTCAAATTCGTAAGCTGTCAACTTTTTATCGGAAGCTAAATCCGTTAACGGCAACAGCTTTTTCTCCGTTACATCTTGTTGGATGGCGCTCACGAAATGGTTGTAAAACATATACAGTTCATCAAACGTACCATCCGCAAACATATTGACAGTTTTGTTCGCAATTTCTTTAATATCCGCAAACGTCGGTTGATCTGGCAAACCGGTAATATGTAAAGCTACTGGGATGTTGCGGCGTTTAAAGAAATTTAAACCGACGCGGCCGATTGCAATAATCGCATATTCTTCTGGCGAACGGTGACGCTCTTGAATCGTTTGAAAAACGGCACGAAGCACGTTGCTATTGTAAGCACCTGCTAAACCGCGGTCAGACGTAATGACTAAATATCCCGTCTTTTTGACTGGGCGCTTCACAAGCATCGGATGAGAAGCGTCATTGCTGCCAAGTGCAACGCTCGCGACGACTTCTTCAATTTTTTCCATGTACGGCGTGAACGATCTCGCATTATGTTCCGCACGGTTTAACTTTGAGGCCGAGACCATTTCCATCGCTTTCGTAATTTGGCTCGTCTTTTTTGTCGTGTTAATGCGCGCTTTTATATCGCGTAACGATGCTCCCAAAGGTTTCACCACCTTTTTCGCTCAATTGTTGAAAGGGGGGCGGAACAGCTTAACTGCTCCGCTTACGTTTCTTACTCCGATACAACAAACGTCTTTTTGAACGCTTCAATTGCTTTATTGAAGTCTTCTTCGTTTGGAAGATCGCCTGTTGTGCGAATATGCTCCATTAGTTTTTGACCGTTCTCGTCCTTATCTAACCATGCATGGAACTCTTTTTCAAAGCGGCGAATATCTTCGACTGGAATATCATCTAAGAAACCGCGCGTTAATGCATAAATGATCGCTACTTGCTTTTCAACTGGCAGCGGCTCATGTAAACCTTGTTTTAACACTTCAACTGTGCGCGCACCGCGAGCAAGTTTTGCTTGTGTCGCTTTATCAAGGTCGGAACCGAACTGCGCGAACGCCTCTAGCTCACGATATGCCGCTAAGTCAAGACGCAACGTACCTGATACTTTTTTCATCGCTTTAATTTGCGCTGCTCCACCGACGCGCGATACGGAAAGACCGGCGTTAATCGCTGGACGCACACCAGAGAAGAACAAATCAGACTGCAAGAAAATTTGTCCGTCTGTAATAGAAATGACGTTCGTCGGAATGTATGCTGAAATGTCGCCCGCTTGCGTCTCAACGAAAGGTAACGCTGTTAATGAACCTGCACCTTTTGCATCGCTTAATTTTGCTGCGCGCTCAAGCAAGCGAGAATGCAAGTAGAATACGTCACCCGGATACGCTTCACGACCTGGCGGACGGCGTAATAATAACGAAAGCTCACGATAAGCTGCCGCTTGTTTTGATAAATCATCATATACAACGAGAACGTGTTGTCCTTTGTACATGAAGTATTCGCCCATCGTTACGCCCGCATATGGCGCTAAGAATAAAAGTGGAGCTGGCTGTGATGCAGAAGCCGTCACGACAATTGTGTAATCTAATGCCCCGTATTTGCGCAACGTTTCAACGACGTTACGAACGGTTGATTCTTTTTGTCCAATGGCAACGTAAATACAAATCATGTTTTTACCTTTTTGGTTGATGATTGTATCTACTGCAACGGACGTTTTACCTGTTTGACGGTCTCCGATAATTAACTCACGCTGACCGCGACCGATTGGCACAAGCGCGTCAATCGCTTTAATTCCCGTTTGTAATGGCTCATGAACAGATTTACGATCCATAACGCCAGGTGCTGGGCTTTCAATCGGGCGAGTTTCTGTCGTTTCAATTGGACCGAGCCCGTCAACTGGTTGTCCTAATGGATTTACGACGCGACCGATTAACGCTTCACCGACTGGCACTTCCATAATGCGACCTGTACGACGTACTTCATCGCCTTCTTTAATGCCTGTGTACGGTCCTAAAATAACGATACCGACGTTGTTTTCCTCTAAGTTTAGCGCCAGTCCCATGACGCCGTTGGCAAACTCAACAAGCTCTCCTGACATAACGTTGTCGAGGCCATGAGCACGAGCGATTCCGTCACCAACTTGAATGACTGTGCCAACATCGCTCACTTCGATTTCAGACTGATAGTTTTCGATTTGCTTTTTTATCAGCGCGCTAATTTCTTCCGCTTTGATGCTCATGCATTTCACCCCTATCTATAAATGTTAGCGAGTTAACTGTCGCTGTAATCTTGCTAGTTTTCCGCTGACGCTTCCGTCGAAAATGCGATTGCCGATGCGCACTTTTACCCCACCGATCACATCTTTATCGATGATGTTTGTGATGCGAAGCGTGTCGACGCCGACTTTTTTCGCAAACACTTCTGCAAGCGCCTTCGTTTCGTCTTCTGTTAACGGACGAGCCGAATAAACGATCGCTTCAGCTACACCGCGCGCCTCATTCGCTAGCGTAATGAAAGCATCTACTAAATCTTCTACAATGTCGATGCGATGACGATCTAAAAGCAACATAAACGTATGTTGCAGTACATTTGAAACGCTTGCAAACGCTTCTTGGATGAGCGCTTTCTTTTTCGCTAGCGCAACTTTCGGATGGTTCAATACAGAAAGAAGCGCTTCATTTTGTGCAAATACTTGTTTAACGACGCGAAGTTCCTGTTCGAGCTGATCAAGAAGCTGTTGTTCTTTCGCAATTTCAAAAAGTGCCGACGCATATCGTTTCGCTACGACTTGTTTGTTCATCGGCGTTCTCCTACCTCTTGAATATATTCGCTAATCAGCTTTGCTTGATCTTGTTCGCTCAATTCTTTTTCAATTACTTTCGATGCAATAAGTACGGATAAGGAAGCAACTTGTTGGCGCAACGCCGCCATCGCTTGTTCTTTCTCTTGCGCGATTTCTTGTTTCGCGACTTCTTTTAAGCGCTCCGCTTCAGCGCGCGCTGCTTGAATGATTTGCTCTTTTTGCTCTTCACCGAGCTTGCGTGCTTCCTCGATAAGTGCTTGCGCTTCTTGGCGCGATTTTTTCATTAATTCACGTTGCTCTTCTGCAAGCTTTTTCGCTTCTTGATGATGTTTTTCTGCTTGCTCGATTTCGTTCGCAATATGCTCTTCGCGTTGCTTCATGACGCCCATTAACGGCCCAAATGCATATTTACGTAGCAAGAACATGAGCAAGAGGAACATGAGTAACTGGAATGCAATATCACCACCGTTGAACCCATGTCCACCAGCACCTAATACAAACATGTTTACCACCGCGCGTTTCACTCCCTTCAAAAATCGCCCGAATATCGCTCGGAGCGTGTGCGTACGAACATAAAGGAATGGCGAAGGTTCTCGTATGAGACGGACTTCGCCATTATTGAACCGTTTCGTATAAGTTCACTTTGACAATTACATGCCCATAACCATGAACGCTACGACAACCGCGATAATCGGAATCGCTTCGACTAGTGCTACCCCGATGAACATCGTCGTTTGAAGTGCTCCACGAGCCTCAGGTTGACGAGCAATTCCTTCTACCGTACGGCTGACAATCATACCGTTACCAAATCCTGCACCAAGTGCTGCTAAACCGATTGCAATTGCAGCTGCTAAAGCTCCCATATTTAACTCCTCCTTAAAAGCTGTTTTTTGAGAACAAAGTTGTTAATATATTCTAATGGTCATGGCTCACTTTGTGAGACATATAAACCATCGTTAACATAGTGAAAATAAATGCTTGAATCGCACCAACGAAAATACTAAATGCTTGCCATACAATTGTAGGAATGATCGCTACAACCGTGCCAGCAAATCCAGTCGCTAGACTACCAGCCAACAATCCTAGCAAAATTTCACCCGCGAAAATGTTTCCGTATAAACGGAGACCGAGCGTCAGAGTATTCGCAAACTCCTCAATAATCTTCAACGGGAACAAAAACGGCATCGGGCTGACAAAACCTTCGGCATATCCTTTTAACCCTTTCATTTTAATGCCGTAATAGTGAGACAATCCAACTACCATTGTAGCTAGTGTAAGTGTGATCACAGGATCAGCGGTCGGGGACTTCCACCATAGTTCGTCGTTAATGACGACCGCAAAAGGTAGACCAAGCATATTGGCTACAAAAATATACATAATCAGCGTAACACCTAAAACTTGGAATCTCCCGCCTGTTTGCCAATCCATGTTACTTTTAATAATTCCTTTAACAAAATCCATAACCCACTCAAGAAAATTTTGCATGCCAGTTGGTTTCATCGACAAGTTGCGGGTAGCCAATAAAGCGATCACAAAAACGATGGCGGATGTAACCGTAATCATCATTACGTTTGACAAATTAAAGGTTAATCCAAACAATTCATACAGAGGAGCCTCATGATGCACCTTTACTCACCTCTCTTCCCCTTTGTTTTTTTGGAAAAAGAAATCTATCATAATGACAACATAAGATGTCATTAATCCTACCACTATCCAAACGATCGACAAGTGTTCTGGATAACGCAACGCAAAAATGGCACCCAATGTAGCGGCCGCCATGCGTGAGAGCATGCCGAGTGAAACTACTCGTCTCCCTAGAATAACAGCTCGTCCTAGTCGCTCAACCCTTCTAATGAGCGTCCACGTATTAAATAAGCCGACAATCGTTCCAATAATTAAACTTAAAAATATTTTTTCGTATGACGAAAAACCCCATCCTAATACATAAACAGCCAACAAATATAGTATGTATGATTTGTGACGTCGCCAATGTTGCTGTAGCTCGTTCATTTTTCCTCTCCTGAAAAAAATGAGCGAATGAGGCGAATCATCGCATAAACACCAGCCGCTAAGCCGAGCAACAAGCCGACAATCAAAAAGAGCGGTTCAGTGTCAAAACGCTCGTCGGCAAAACGTCCCCCAAAAATCCCAACTAAGACGGATCCGACAAGTTGAGAAGAGATGGCCGTCATCAAACCGATCGCTCGAAACGGGTGGCGCTCACGTTGTCGCATACGAAAGCCTCACTTTTCATTTTCAGAATTTACTGTATTTTTAAAAAGGTTATCCTTATCCCTTTGTAAGCATACAATAGTGAAAACGTGATGTCAATGCGTTCGGTCACAAAAGTAGGGAAAATTTTTGGTAGAAAAAAGGGATGCGTCATCACATCCCTTTTTCGTGTTGAAATGGCGTCGGTGGAACATCGCTTTGCCCGAAATAATAACGAATCGCTTCGACAATCCGCTTTGATGCCCATCCGTCACCGTACGGATTTGACGCTTTCGCCATTTGGTCATATGCTTTTTCGTCCGTCAGTAGCTCGCTAGCTAACTTGTAAATCGTTTGTTCGTCCGTTCCAGCTAATTTTAGCGTTCCCGCCTCGATCCCTTCCGGACGCTCTGTCGTATCGCGCAACACGAGGACAGGCACACCGAGGGAAGGCGCTTCTTCTTGAACGCCGCCTGAATCGGTTAAAATCATATATGCACGGGCTGCGAAGTTATGGAAATCTACGACATCTAACGGCTCGATTAAATGAATGCGTTCATCGTCTCCTAATATATCATTCGCCAATTCGCGAACGACGGGATTTAAATGAACGGGATAAACAACTTGAACGTCGCGGTAATCGTCTACGAGCCGTTTAATCGCCCGGAACATATTGCGCATCGGTTCACCGAGGTTTTCGCGGCGATGCGCCGTCAGTAAAATCATACGGCTTCCCGCTACCTTTTCTAAAATCGGGTGGGTATACGTGTCGCGCACCGTCGTTTTTAACGCGTCAATCGCGGTGTTGCCGGTAATAAAAATGGCGTCGTCCCGCTTGTTTTCCGCTCGTAAATTTTCCGCTGCTTTCGCTGTCGGGGCAAAATGCAAATCAGCTAGTACCCCCGTTAATTGGCGATTCATTTCTTCTGGAAACGGCGAGTATTTATTCCACGTTCTTAATCCCGCTTCTACGTGCCCAACAGCAATTTGGTTGTAAAACGCCGCAAGGCTAGCGACAAATGTCGTTGTCGTGTCGCCGTGGACGAGCACGATGTCAGGCTTTACTTTTTTCATGACGTCGTCTAAGCCAGCAAGCGCTCTTGTCGTAATATCGACAAGCGTTTGACGCTCTTTCATAATGTTTAAATCGTAATGCGGTTGAATACCAAAAATATCAAGCACTTGATCAAGCATTTGTCGATGTTGTGCTGTAACGGTAACGATCGACTCAATGTCCTCGTATTGTTGCAATTGTAAAACGAGCGGAGCCATTTTAATGGCTTCCGGTCTCGTTCCGAAAATGGTCATGACTTTTCGTTTTCCCATTATGCTCACCTTACTTCGTTCCAAATAGACGATCTCCAGCATCGCCAAGACCTGGAACAATATAGCCATGATCGTTTAGCTTTTCGTCTAACGCAGCGATGTAAATGTCGACGTCTGGATGCGCTTGTTGCACCGCTTCTACCCCTTCTGGTGCAGCAATTAAGCACATAAACTTAATGTTTTTTGCCCCACGTTTTTTTAACGCATGGATCGCTTCGACAGCCGATCCGCCTGTCGCAAGCATCGGGTCGACAACAATAAAGTCGCGCTCTTCGACGTCTGTCGGAAGCTTTACGTAATATTCAACCGGCTTTAACGTCTCTGGATCGCGATACAATCCGATATGACCTACTTTCGCAGCTGGAATGAGCTTTAAAATGCCGTCTACCATTCCAATTCCTGCACGCAAAATCGGAATGATGCCTAATTTCTTCCCTGCGATTACTTTCGCTTTTGCTTTGCTGACAGGCGTCTCAATTTCGACTTCTTGAAGCGGCAAGTCACGTGTAATTTCAAACGCCATAAGCGTTGCCACTTCTTCGACAAGCTCTCGGAACTCTTTCGTTCCTGTATGTTTGTCGCGAATGTATGTAAGCTTATGTTGAATTAACGGATGATCAAATACGTACACTTTACTCATGTCAGTCGCCCCTTTTTTCATATGCATTCTTGTAAATTTTACATAAAAACAAACGAGGATTCAACTCGCGATGAAAGAAAAAGGTGCCCCAATGGACACCTTATACATATAGTGGGAATTTTTCAGTTAAGGCAGCAACACGTTGGCGCGCCTCTTCTAATTTTTGCTCATCGTCTTTATATTTGAGCGCAAGCGAGATGATGCGCGCAATTTCATCCATTTCCTCAAGCCCAAATCCGCGGCTTGTCACCGCTGCTGTACCGATGCGAATGCCGCTAGTAACGAACGGGCTTTCTGGATCATACGGAATCGTGTTTTTATTGACCGTAATGCCAATGTCATCGAGAACTTTTTCAGCGACTTTTCCTGTTAAACCAATGGAACGTAAATCGATTAACAATAAATGGTTGTCTGTGCCGCCAGAGACGAGCGTAAACCCTTCGGCCGTTAAGGCTTCGGCTAGATGCTTAGCATTGTTCACGATGTTTTGGGCATATGTTTTAAAGTCATCTTGTAACGCCTCGCCGAGCGCGACTGCTTTCGCGGCGATGACGTGCATAAGCGGGCCCCCTTGAATGCCTGGGAAAATCGCTTTATCAATTTGTTTCGCAAACTGCTCTTGGCATAAAATCATTCCTCCGCGCGGACCACGTAACGTTTTATGCGTCGTTGTCGTCACAAAATGGGCGTAAGGAACAGGATTCGGATGCAAGCCTGCCGCCACAAGCCCCGCGATATGCGCCATATCAACCATGAGATATGCGCCCACTTCATCCGCAATTTCACGGAACTTCGCAAAGTCAATCGTGCGAGGATATGCGCTTGCCCCAGCAACGATCAATTTCGGTTTATGTTTTAATGCTTTTTCGCGAACGTCATCATAGTTAATGCGATGCGTTTCCGGATCGACGCCATATTCAACGAAATTGTACTGCATACCGCTAAAGTTCACCGGGCTTCCGTGCGTTAAATGCCCTCCGTGCGACAAATTCATGCCAAGCACTGTATCCCCGTGTTGTAAAACTGTAAAATAGACAGCCATGTTCGCCTGTGCCCCTGAATGAGGCTGAACATTTGCATGCTCGGCTCCGAACAATTGTTTCGCACGTTCACGCGCAAGCTCTTCTACGACGTCGACATGTTCACAACCACCGTAATAGCGACGTCCCGGATATCCTTCTGCATATTTGTTTGTTAACACCGATCCTTGCGCTTCCATCACTGCTTTACTAACGAAGTTTTCTGATGCAATCAGTTCAATTTTTGTTTGTTGTCGTTTTAATTCATCTTGAATAGCTTGAAATACTTTCGGATCTTGCTGTGACAAGCGACTCATCGACAATCCTCCCCTAAATTGTGAATATTCTTTTTTATCTTAACACATTTTCAAATGAAAAAGTGAACAAATTTAGCCGATCGAACATGATTTGTTCGCCTTTTCTTGTGAGTATACGGCTCGCTCGCCCCCGATCAATTTCGGTCTCGTTTTGGCAAACGTAACGAAGGCATGCCCAATTTGCTTGACAGATGTCCGCACAGGAACAGCGACATGTTTTAAATGCATGCCAATTAACGTCGCACCAATATCAATTCCCGCATCTGCGCGAATATGTTCAACAACGACAGGATCAGCCAGTTGCGTGTACGCATACGCTGCCATCGCTCCACCTGCGTTGCGGACGGGAATAACCGTTACGATGTCAAGCTGCTTTGCTATAGCTGTTTGCCGCTCAACAACTAACGCGCGGTTTAAATGTTCGCAACATTGAAACGCAAGCTGAACCCCTGTTTCATCATGCCATCGTTTTAACTCTTGAAACAACATGGCTGCGACATCCATCGTTCCTGCCGTCCCAATTTTTTCTCCGATGACTTCGCTCGTGCTGCATCCGATGACGACGATATCGTTTGCTGTCAACGGGACTTGGGCGCGAAATTCAGCTAACGCCGTTTGCCACTGATTAAGCCATTGTTCCATCTCCATCACGCCATTCCCACCTTCACTGTGCACGTTCGTAAGTGGAGATTTTTTGAATACGTTGTTCGTGACGTCCTCCCTCAAATGGTGTAGTAAGCCACACTTTCGCGATTTCTCTTGCTAACCCCGGTCCAATGACGCGCTCCCCCATCGCTAATATATTGCTGTCGTTATGTTCACGCGTCGCCTTTGCGCTAAATACATCGTGAACGAGCGCGCAACGGATACCTTTCACTTTGTTTGCAGCAATGCTCATGCCGATACCTGTTCCGCAAATTAATATGCCGCGGTCAAATTCGCCATTCGCCACTTTCTCTGCTACTGGCAACGCGTAATCTGGGTAATCAACGGACGTTTCACATTCACAACCGAAGTCTGTATACTCGATGCCCATTTCATCCATTAATTTTTTAATTTCTTCACGAATGCGAATGCCTCCATGGTCTGATGCGATTGCTACTTTCACGTTTAAACCCCTCCTTGTTTGTGTAAAGAAAAAACCGTCTCTTTTCATTTTAACGATTCGAGACGGTCTTTTCACCATTTATTATGCTTATAAACGGAAGCGAGCAATCGTTTGTTTTAATTTTTCTGCTTGTTCCCCAAGTTCCGTCGCCAGCTCACGCATGCTTTCAATGACAGCTGTCTGTTCTTGCGTAGCCGCCGTCACTTCTTCCGCGCCAGCCGATGTTTGTTCGGCGATCGCTGCCACTTCTTGTGATTGAACAGATGTTTGCTGAATATATTTCATTTGTTCATCAACAAGTTGAGCAATTTGTTTTACAGCATTTGCGACTTCATGAATGGATGCGCTCATATGGGAGATCGCTTGATTTGTTTCGTTTCCTTTCCTCGCTTCGTCATTCGCTTGCTTCACTTGCTCTGTAATTTGTTGGACGACGTTCGCTACTTCATGTTGAATGTTTTGAACGAGCTCAGAAATACCTTGTACCGCTTTAGCGCTTTCATCCGCCAGCTTTCTTACTTCTTCCGCAACAACCGCAAATCCTTTTCCATGCTCCCCTGCCCGCGCCGCTTCAATGGAAGCATTTAACGCTAATAAATTCGTTTGTCCAGCGATATCTCCGACGAGGGAAATAATTTGACCGACTTCTTTGGCATGATCTTCTAAACGCTGGACAACATGGAGCGAAAATTCATTGCTTTTCGCCAATTGCTGAATGCCAACGATGAGCGAACCGATTACTCGTTGGCTTTCTTCAAGCGTTGTTACCATGTCGGTCGATAGCTTTTCAGACTGCATCGCTTTTTGTTGGACGTTCCCCGCAATCGCTAACACATCTTCTACTGCTTCCGCTGTCGTCTGCATTGCAACGGCAGAATTGTCTGCCCCTTTTGAAATTTCGTCAATCGTTCGCGCGATGTTTTCCGCTTGTTCTGCTGCAACTCGAGAAACGTTTGTCATCTCCACTACCTTTTCATTTGTATGAGCAAAATTTTGTTGAATGTTGCGCACCATTTCGCGCAAGTTTCCAAGCATGTCATTAAACGCAAGCGCCAGTGAACGAATTTCATCGTCGGACTTTGGCACAGGCACATCTTGTCCGATTTCACCTTGCGCTGCTTTTAACGCCGCTTGCTCGAGCTGAGAAAGCGGTTTCGTAATAAAGCGCGCTGCAAAATACGCTAACACGCCTGACCAAAAAATGCCGAGTAATAACGTCAAAATTGTAAACATATTTTTTCCGAATGGAAGCCATTGCTTGACGTAATCGTACAGTACGTAAATGTAAAACGCGCTTGTTGAATACGTAATGATTGCTAATACCGTTGTAAAAATAGCTAGCTTTTTTTGTAAGCTAAATGTGTATTTTCCCCCCATCATACATCCCCCTTGACTTATAGCCTTTCATGTAGCTTTTCAATCGCTTGCTCGAGCTCATCGCGCGTTTGGCGGTACACATCGATAGAACCGCCGAATGGATCAATGACATCTTTATCGTCACCGAGAAATTCGTTTAACGTAAATGTTTTTCCTGCTGCTTCTGGAAAGCGCGACAGCACATGTTGTTTATGACTTTCGGTCATCGTTAATATGTACGTCGCCCAGTCAATATGTTCTTTCGATAATAACGTCGCACGATGGTCGATATGGATTCCTTTTTCAGCGAGCGCAGCTTTTGCATGTTGTGAAGCATCACTCCCATCAAACGCAAAGATGCCGGCTGATCTCACTTGCACATGCGGCAATTGTTTATGCTTTAACAACGCTTCGGCCATCGGACTGCGGCACGTATTTCCTGTACATACAAACAAAACGTTCGTTTGGTCCACAACGTACACCTCTCATCATTTCCCACATGTTTACTATTATTATAAAACAAACGGTAGGACAAAATATAGACCAAACAAAAGAAAAAAAAGAACTGGAAATTCCCAGATCACAACGGAAATAACAGTTTACAAGCAAACAAAAGCAAAATAGCTCCACCTAATACTTCGCTATATGTACCTAGCCAACGTTGAAAGCGGCGTCCAAGAAGCAGCCCCATCCACGTTAATATCATACTCGTCAATCCAAACGCCATGACCGCTAATGCTATTTCTACCCCATAAATCCCTAAACTCAACCCGACAGAAAAGCTGTCAAGGCTGACGCTAAATGCAAATACAAACAAACCGATACCGATCGGCCTCAACCAATTCTCTTGTTCATGACGAAAGGAGGCGATGACCATTTGTATACCGAGAATAAACAACAGCGTCCCACCAATGTATGTCGCCATATGTCCAAGCTGAACAGATAACAGTCGCCCCAGCCCCATGCCAATTAAAGGCATAATCACATGAAAACAGCCGACGGTCAATCCAACATAGACAATTTGCTTCAGACGGAGCCGAAGCAGTCCCATGCCGAGGCTGACCGAAAATGCATCCATCCCTAATGCAAACGCCATCATCGCTAATGTCACGATTTCTCCAACCATACGAATGCCCCCTTAGGACGTGCCCTCACGTTAACATATGCACATCCTAAGGAGTTTAGACATCATTTTTCCATCAATTGTTGATAACCAGCTGCCTTTAGCAATCGATTCATAATAGCGGCCCCGATGCCTTCGTTCGGAAACGCCTCGCTATAAATGAAATGTACATGTGTTTCATCAAACGTTCGTAACGCGTCATAAAGCTGTTTTGCAACCGTTCGTAAATCGCTTCGTCGTCCGCACGCAATAACGACATCAGCTTCATACGTATCGCGCCGCTCTTCCGTCGTCAACACTCCTACAGTGAATCCACTCGCTCGTTTTTCATTCACGACTTGTTGTAAAAATGACGGTGAGCCGTACACAACGACGAGCGGAGCTTTCGGGGCGTAATGTGTATATTTCATCCCTGGAGATTTCGGCACAGCCTCTTTTTCCACAAGTGCGCGGTCGATATCCACAGCTCCGATCACCCGTTCAATTTCTTCTTTTGTCACACCGCCCGGCCTTAAAATGGTCGGGATGGCTGACGTGCAGTCTATAACCGTTGACTCAACTCCAACACCTGTCGCTCCCCCATCGACAACAGCTGCAATCCGTCCATCTAAGTCGTCGAGCACATGTTTCGCCGTCGTCGGACTCGGTCTTCCTGAACGATTCGCACTCGGTGCAGCAATAGGCAAACCGCTCGCTTGGATAAGGGCAAGCGCAATCGGATGGTTCGGCATGCGCACGGCTACCGTGTTCAAACCGGCAGTAACGCGCGGAGAGACAGCATCTTTTTTCGGCAAAACGAGCGTGAGCGGACCCGGCCAAAAATGATCCATTAACGTATACGCGACAGACGGAATGTCACAAGCAACATCGTGCAGCTGTTCCTTCGTCGCAATGTGGACAATAAGTGGATTATCGCTCGGTCTTCCTTTTGCGATAAATATATTTTCCACAGCAGATGTGGACATCGCATTCGCTCCTAGACCATATACGGTTTCTGTCGGAAAAGCGACAAGCTCATCTCGCTTCAAATACGAAGCGGCTTCTATAATCTGTGGATAAGTGCTTAAATCATCCACATTTTTATCCACAAAAAATATGCGTGTCTTCAACGTTTTCACCTCATAAACATTCGAGTTGTTCGTTTTTTATCCGGTTTTATCCTTGTTGGACAACCGTTTCTTCAATTGAGTATAAAAAATTGCCACAACATACACAATAATTGTCCACAAATTGTGAATAAGTTTCTTCTTTTTGTTGATAATTTTGTGGATATATTTATTGCATCAGCTTTTTCCATACTTCCGCAACGAAAAATTTCACTTCTACTTCCTGTTCATCATCAACAACGAGCGGAGTTGCGTCTGTTTGTACAGCTTCTTCTTGTTGTTCATTTCGTTTTTCCACAGAACGAACCGCTTCACCTGTGGAAAAGTCGAGAAAACAAAGCGGTGGAAATAAAACGCACCACCAATTCGCCCCTTCACCCTTGCCGAGCGTAATTAATACGGCATCATACTCCCCGGCAGGATATATGTACGATCCATATATTTTTGTCGGAAACGACACGCGTCCGAACGTTACTGTATACGATTGGTCGCTCTTCTTTTCGCGAACAATGCGCGCAACGGTTTGTTCAATTTCCGGTATATGTTCGGCAATTACTCGTTTTGCTTCTTCAAATGACGTTAAATCGCTCACCCATGTTGTAATTTGATCGTTTACCGCATCGCGAACGGCACGTTTTAACGCTTGATCAGCTGGTGCATCGCTATTTGCTAAAATGCGTAGCCGCACCGCTTCATTTGGAATGACAACATCTCCTTGCGCTTCCGTTTGTTGTCCGTATATCGCGACAATCGCACCAATCATCACCATTGTTATATATACCATCATAACGTATTTGTTCATCGTTTACCTCCCCTTTCTTGTTATGCATTGTAACCAGGGGAGAAGCGTTATAAACTATGAAAATAAAAAAATATAAAAAAGCTTCCGATGTTACTCGGAAGCGAGATCGGCGATGACGATGCGCTCCTTGCCGTTTATATCACACATCACATCCACACGCGCAGAAGGAAATGCATGTTGCAACATCGCTTGAACAGCTCGACCTTGACCGTGACCGATTTCAAACGCAATAAGCGATCGATCGGAAACGACGCGGGGAAGTTGCTGCGTCAAACGGCGGTAAAACAACAAACCATCTTCGCCACCGACAAGTGCGCGGAGCGGTTCTTTTTGTACGACGGGCGATAGCGTCGAAATTTCGTGCGATGGAATGTATGGCGGATTGGAAACGACGATATCGACCGTTATCCCTTTTTCGATGATCGGCTTAAGTAAGTCTCCTTCGAGCCAATGCACGTGAGCGCCAAGCTTTTCGGCATTTTGTTTAGCCACTTCGAGCGATCGGACGGCAATATCAATGCCATACACTTGCCATGCTGGCCGCTCTAACGCCAACGTAATGGCAATCGCCCCGCTCCCTGTTCCGACGTCAACTAGACGAAGGGGCTGTTCGGTCGTACGTGCAAGTATGTGGGCGACGAGCTCTTCCGTTTCTGGACGCGGAATGAGTACGTGTTCATTCACGATAAACGTTCGTCCGTAAAACTGTTCATATCCGATTAAATATTGAATCGGTATATGTTCAAGCGCATGTTTTTTTACATCAGCGATAAATGTTTGCTTGCTCGTTTCATCGATTGGTTCACGCAACGAAGCAAATAATTGCGCGCGCGTCATGTGCAAATGGTGGCGCAACAACCATTCTGCAGCCGTTTCTTCTTTGCCGTGCTCTCGGAAAAAAGAAGAAGCCCATTGAAGGACTTCATATATTTTACTGCTCATTGTTCGCTTGCTCCAATTTTTTCGATTGATCGTCTAAAATGAGCGCATCAATAATTTCGTCTAGCTTTCCTTCTAACACTTGATCAAGCTTTTGAATCGTCAAGCCGATGCGATGATCGGTCACGCGGTTTTGTGGGAAGTTGTATGTGCGAATGCGCTCGGAGCGATCTCCTGTTCCGACGGCTTGTTTGCGCGTTTGATCATACTCCGCACGCGCTTCTTGTTGGTATTTATCGTAAATGCGCGCACGCAATACTTTCATCGCTTTTTCTTTATTTTTAATTTGCGATTTTTCGTCTTGGCAAGACACGACAATACCTGTTGGGATGTGCGTTAAACGAACGGCTGACATCGTCGTATTGACGCTTTGCCCCCCCGGACCGCTTGATGCAAACGTATCGACACGAATGTCTTTTTCGTTAATTTCAATTTCGATTTCTTCCATCTCCGGCAAGCAAGCGACTGTCGCCGTTGATGTATGAATGCGCCCGCCTGATTCTGTCTCTGGTACACGCTGAACGCGATGGGCACCGTTTTCGAACTTCAGCTTCGAATACGCTCCTTTTCCTTGAATCATAAAAATGATTTCTTTATAGCCTCCAAGTCCTGTCGGATGTGCTTCAATGACTTCTGTTTTCCACCCTTGCGACTCGGCATAGCGCGTATACATGCGATATAAATCGCCTGCAAAAAGCGCTGCTTCCTCTCCACCTGCCGCTCCGCGAATTTCCATAATAACGTTTTTATCATCGTTCGGATCTTTCGGAAGCAACAATACTTTTAGTTTTTCAACAAGCTGCTCTTCACGCTCTTCTAGTTCGCTAATTTCTTCTTTCACCATTTCGCGCATATCTGGATCGAGCTTTTCTTCAAGCATCGCTTTCGCATCCGCAAGCTGCTCACGCACCGTTTTATATTCACGATACGTTTGGACAGTCTCAGCTAAATCGGATTGCTCTTTTGAGTAATCACGCAACTTTTTCGGATCATTTAACACATCTGGATCCATTAATAGTTCATTTAATTTTTCATAACGGGCTTCTACCGCTTGTAAACGATCGAACATTTTTCTCACCTCGACTTTTCATTATATCATAAACGATCATACGAAAAAACTCGCCCTTATGGACGAGTCGCCGTCTCTGTACATGTTTTATTTTTCGCTGGATGATCGGGCACTTCATGATGATGGCGGCAACGTGGTTCGTACGATTCGCTCGCACCGATTAAAATGACAGGATCATAATAAGATGCAGGACGTCCGTCAATGAGCCGCTGCGTGCGCGATGCTGGGGAACCGCAGACAGTACAAACAGCTTGTAGCTTTGTCACCGATTCAGCGATGGACATTAACGTTGGAACGGGACCGAACGGCTCACCGCGAAAGTCTTGGTCCAATCCAGCTACAATGACGCGATACCCTTCATCAGCAAGCTGTTGCACGACGGCAACGACATGCTCATCAAAAAACTGCACTTCATCAATTGCCACAACGTCCGTATGCGCAGTAATATGCTTGCGAATGTCTGATGCACATGACACAGGAATAGCGATAACAGATGTTCCATTATGGGAAACGACAGCTTCTTCGCTATATCGATTATCAATCGCTGGCTTAAACACTTTCACTTCTTGCTTCGCGAACTGCGCGCGGCGTACACGACGAATGAGCTCCTCTGATTTTCCCGAAAACATGCTGCCACAAATGACTTCAAGCCAGCCGGATTGCTTCATAACATACATGAGGGCGTCCCCTTTCTTTCAAGCTTTCACGAAAAAAACAGGCAAGTGAAAAATGTTCGCTTGCCTGTTTTCATGACATACGGATTACTTAAGGCCGTATTTTTTGTTAAATTTATCAACACGTCCTGCAGCAGAAGCGAATTTTTGACGTCCTGTGTAGAATGGATGGCACGCTGAGCAAATTTCTACGCGCACTTCGTCTTTAACAGAACCGCTCTCAAACTCGTTTCCACACGCACATTTAACCATCACTTTTTTATAGTTTGGATGGATTCCTGCTTTCATCTCATTTCATCTCCTTCCGCCCTGAATCTTTTCGAAACAGAGTTTATATGCAATGAAAAACACACATGATAAAATTATAACAACCGTCCCGATGTTTTGCAACTATCCATTTATAACCGTTTTAAATTTCCATTTGCTTTCCACTCTTCATCTAACATCGCAAAAAACTCGTCGTTCGTTTTCGTTTGCTTTAAACGTTGAATAAAACGTTCAATAAAGTCTGGCGTGTCCGACATCGTCTTGCGAATCGCCCATAATTTTTCTAAATGTTCCCTCGGAATTAATAACTCTTCTTTTCGCGTGCCAGAACGACGAATGTCGATGGCAGGGAAAATACGTTTTTCCGCTAGTGATCGGTCGAGATGAAGCTCCATGTTTCCTGTTCCTTTAAATTCCTCGTAAATGACGTCATCCATGCGCGAACCTGTGTCGACAAGGGCGGTAGCTAAAATTGTTAAACTGCCCCCTTCTTCAATGTTGCGCGCCGCCCCGAAAAATCGCTTCGGACGATGGAATGCCGCTGGGTCAATTCCTCCCGAAAGCGTACGCCCGCTTGGCGGAATGACTAAGTTGTACGCCCTCGCTAACCGCGTAATGCTGTCCATTAAAATGACGACGTCACGCTTATGTTCGACAAGACGCATCGCCCGTTCGAGCACAAGCTCCGCCACTTTAATATGGTTTTCTGGCACTTCATCAAACGTGGAGCTGACGACATCGGCTGATACAGAACGTTCAATGTCCGTCACTTCCTCTGGGCGTTCATCAATGAGCAAGACAATCAGTTCAACATCAGGGTGATTCGTTGTGATGCTGTTGGCGATTTCTTTTAATAACATCGTTTTTCCTGCTTTTGGCGGTGCGACAATTAAGCCGCGCTGACCGAATCCGATCGGAGCAATCAAGTCGATGAGGCGGGTAGATAGCTTGTCCGGCGTCGTTTCCAGCTTCATTTGACGGCTTGGGTAAAGCGGTGTGAGCGCTGGGAAATGGACGCGTTCTTTCGCGATTTCTGGGTCTTCACCGTTTACAGCCTCAACGTGCAATAAGCCGAAATATCGTTCATTTTCTTTTGGCGGCCGCACTTTTCCTGAAACTTTATCACCGTTGCGCAAATCAAAACGACGAATTTGCGATGCGGAAATATAAATATCTTCCGAACTCGGGGAATAGTTAATCGGACGCAAAAAGCCGAATCCTTCTGATTGAATAATTTCAAGCACGCCTTCCATGAAAAAGAGGCCGTCTTGCTCGGCGCGCGCTTTTAAAATCGCAAAAATTAATTCTTTTTTTGTCAGTTTGCTGTAATATGAAATTTTGTATTGGCGAGCTAACTCATATAGCTCTTTAATTGTCATATTTTCTAGCGTTGCAATCGTTAAATCTCCTAGCTCCATACTTACACCACTCTTTTATTTATTTTGATGAATTTCTCTTTGGATGGAAACAGCGAAGATGAAAAGATGATGAGAAGGGACGTAACACGACTATTTTACCCTTTTTTCATATTGTCAATCAATAGAAAAAGAGCGAGAGCGCAAAAAGTTCGCGCATCTCGCGATCACTTCATAACAAGGTTCGGCTTTTTCTTCAAGCTATGGCGTCCTTCAATAAAACGAACGGTTCCTGATTTCGCCCGCATGACAATTGAATGCGTCTCTCCGTACGCCCCTTTGAATTGAACGCCGCGAAGCAATTCCCCGTCAGTGACACCCGTTGCGGCAAAAATAGCGTCATCCCCTTTGACGAGGTCCTCCATGCGCAACACACGGTTTATATCTAAGCCCATGCTCTTGCATCGTTCTACTTCAGCATCGTTTTGCGGCAACAGTTTTCCTTGTATTTCTCCACCGAGACATTTGAGCGCGACAGCGGCTAATACCCCTTCTGGTGCACCGCCTGAACCGAACAAAATGTCTACCCCTGTATGATCGAACGCTGTATTGATCGCCGCCGCAACGTCGCCGTCATTAATAAGCTTAATGCGCGCCCCCGCTTCGCGCAACTCGGCAATGATGCGCTCATGGCGCGGACGATTCAAAACGATCGCTACAACGTCTTCCACATCTTTATTTTTTGCTTTAGCGACAGCTTTTAAATTATCGATAATGGGAGCGTTAATATCAATCATGCCGACCGCTTCTGGTCCAACCGCAATTTTGTCCATATACATGTCTGGTGCGTGAAGCAAGTTACCGTGATCTGCTACTGCTACAACAGCTAATGCATTCCAACCACCAGAAGCGACGATGTTTGTCCCTTCAAGCGGGTCGACCGCTACATCGACGCGCGGACCGTAACCGTTACCGAGCTTCTCGCCAATATATAACATCGGAGCTTCATCCATTTCACCTTCTCCGATGACGACTGTTCCTTTCATCGGAACGGTGTCAAATACATCGCGCATAGCGGACGTGGCAGCTTCATCCGCTTCGTCTTTTTTGCCGCGCCCCATCCAGCGCGCTGCGGCTAGCGCAGCCGCCTCTGTCACTCGGACAAGCTCCATTGATAAACTTCTTTCCATCGTTTCTCCCTCTCCCCTTTGATGCATTATATGTTCTTCATTTGTTCAATTTCTTGTTCAGTCATTTGTTCGCGCCAAATCGTCGCGCCAAGATTGGCCAGTTTGTCAACTAAGTTGCTATAGCCGCGATCAATATGTTCCAACCCTGTAATTTCTGTAATCCCTTCGGCCATTAATCCAGCAACGACAAGCGCTGCTCCTGCGCGCAAATCGGTCGCACGCACTTTTGCCCCTTGCAGCCGCGATGGTCCTGTAATGATCGCTGAACGCCCTTCGACTTTCACATTGGCGTTCATGCGCCGCAATTCATCAATATGTTTGAAACGCGCACTATAAATCGTGTCGGTGACGATGCTCGTCCCAGACGCTTTCGTTAATAGTGAAGTGAATGGCTGTTGTAAATCGGTCGGGAAGCCCGGATAAACGAGCGTTTTAATATCGACTGCGCGTAAGTGATCTTTCGTCGCTACAAAAATTTGGTCATCGCTCGTTTCCACACTAACGCCCATCTCGCGCATTTTCGCAATCACAGCTTCTAAATGTTGTGGAATGACGTTATCAATGACGACTTCTTTTCCCATTGCTGCACCGATAATCATGTACGTCCCCGCTTCAATGCGATCCGGAATAATGGAATGGCGGCAACCGTGCAACTGTTCAACACCATCAATGCGAATGACGTCTGTTCCTGCTCCTTTGATGCGCGCACCCATATTTGTTAACAGCGTCGCTACATCAATAATCTCCGGTTCTTTTGCCGCGTTTTCAATAATCGTTCTCCCTTTCGCTAAGACAGCAGCTAACATAATGTTGATCGTCGCCCCGACGCTAACGACATCTAAGTAAATGCGCGCACCCCGAAGCTCTTCCGCCCGTAAATAAATCGCGCCTTGTTCATTTGTTACCTTCGCCCCGAGCGCCTCGAATCCTTTAATGTGTTGGTCGATCGGACGCGGACCGAGATGACACCCACCCGGAAGACCGATGACCGCCTTTTTAAAACGTCCTAGCATGGCGCCCATTAAATAATATGACGCGCGCAACTTTTTTACTTTTCCGTTCGGTAAAGGCATGGAAACGATATGCGACGGGTCGATGGCAACTTCGTTTTCATCGAAATGAAACGTCCCGCCAATTTCTTCAATTAACTGTCCTAGCACATGAACGTCTGAAATGTTCGGCAACCCTTCAATGACTACAGGTGAGTTGGCTAAAATAGCGGCGGGAATGAGAGCGACAGCGCTATTTTTCGCCCCGCTAATGCGCACGGAGCCTCGAAGAAGGTCACCGCCAACGATTTTTAACTTTTCCATATTTGTCTCCCTTCTCGCAAAGCAAGTACTAAAACGCGACGGAAAACGGTTCGATCATCATTTTTGGTTCGCTTTATTCCAGTCTGCTAAAAACTTTTCGATGCCTTGATCTGTTAGTGGATGCTTAAACAGTTGCATCAACACGTTGTAAGGAACTGTCGCGATGTGCGCCCCTTTTAATGCCGCTTCTGTCACATGTTGTGGATGACGGATAGATGCGGCGATAATTTCCGTTTCAATATCGTGAATCGCAAAAATGTTTGCGATCGTTTCAATTAAATCTAAGCCGTTATGACCGATATCATCGAGGCGTCCTAAAAATGGAGAGACGTACGTTGCACCAGCGCGTGCCGCTAACAACGCTTGATTTGCGCTAAAGATGAGCGTGACGTTCGTTTTAATTCCTTTTTCACTAAACACTTTTACCGCTTTTAGTCCCTCTGGCGTCATTGGCACTTTAATTGTAATGTTTGGAGCAATTTTCGCTAACTCTTCTCCTTCTGCAATCATTCCTTCTGCATCTGTTGCAATCACCTCAGCGCTAACGGAGCCTGAAACGAGAGAAGTAATTTCACGAAGGCGATCGTGGAATGATACGTTTTCTTTGGCAACGAGGCTCGGATTGGTCGTTACCCCCGCTAAAATGCCAAGTTCGTGAGCGTGGCGAATTTCGTCAATGTTCGCTGTGTCAATAAAAAATTTCATAATTTTCAACCTCCTAAACGCTTTCAAAATGGAATGAAACAAAACCGCCCGCTTCAGCAAGGCTGAAACGGCGCGGCTTGTATTACAACGCTTTGCCGGAAGAACCGAACTCGCGCATTTTGCCAATCACTGTTTCTTTAATCGCATCGCGACCAGGGCCAAGGAATTTACGAGGATCGTACACTTTTTCGTCTTTCGCTAACACTTCGCGCACTACTTTTGTAAACGCCATTTGATTTTCTGTATTGACGTTAATTTTTGATGTACCTAAAGAAATGGCGCGTTGAATTTGCTCTGTTGGAATGCCTGTTCCACCATGCAATACGAGCGGCACACCTGTACGATCACGAATTTCTTCCATTTCTTTAAATCCTAACTTCGGCTCACCTTTGTATGGGCCGTGCACAGAGCCGAGCGCAGGTGCTAAACAGTCAATGCCTGTACGCTTCACAAGCTCTTCGCACTCATCTGGATTTGCATAAATGATTCCTTCTGCAACAACGTCATCTTCTTGTCCGCCGACTGTTCCGAGTTCAGCCTCAACAGACACCCCGCGCGCATGAGCGTACTCTACTACTTTTGATGTAATGTCAACGTTTTCTTCAAACGGGTGATGGGATGCGTCAATCATAACGGACGTAAATCCAGCATCGATCGCTGCTTTACATTTTTCAAAGCTCGAACCGTGGTCAAGGTGAATGGCGACAGGAACAGTAATATTCATGTCTTCCATTAATCCTTTCACCATGTTTACAATCGTCTTAAAGCCGCCCATATAGCGAGCTGCTCCTTCAGACACACCAAGAATGACAGGAGATTTCTCTTCTTCTGCCGCCGCTAAAATAGCTTGCGTCCATTCTAAGTTGTTAATATTGAATTGACCGACCGCATACTTACCCGCCAATGCTTGCTTAAGCATTTCCGTCATTGAAACTAAAGGCATCGTTAAATCCTCCTTAAATGTAGCCATTGTTCACTATCCGAAAGCGCCTTTCACATGTACAATGACCAAAATACGACAAATTTATACAAGACGGTCTCGAATAGTATGTACATTATAAGAATAACAAACTTTGTTTCCATCCATCAACATTATTCACCGAAACGAACAAAACTTTGTGAAAAAAGTTCAAAAAGCTGTCAATGGTTAACCAATATATTTTTTTACTGCATCACGCATATCATCAATGTCAAAAGGTTTCGCAAAATGCGTCAACGCACCGAGCTTTTTCGTTTCATGAATCATATCGAGTTCTCCGTAGGCCGTCATCACGATGACTTTCACATGTTCGTTCATCTGTTTCATTCTCTTTAAAATTTCTACCCCATCCATCCCAGGAATTTTCATATCTAACAGCACTAAATCGGGAGAATGTTTCGCAAATATATCGAGCGCCTGAATGCCGTTCGCCGCTTGGTACGTTTCGTATCCTTCTTTTTGAAACACTTCATTTAGTAAAATACGAATGCCAAACTGGTCGTCCACAATTAAAATCTTCCCCGCCATACTCAACACCTCTATTTTCTCTTTATATCATACCCCTATTTTTATTATCGTATCATTATTTCGAAATTTTTACCATTTATCCTGCTTGCTGTTCGAATTTTGATCATTTTTTTATTTTTTAATATAATGAACAACAAACGAGTAGTCGCATGAAAAGGAGATTAGTCATGTTAAAAATATTATGCACACAACTTGCAGGGGTGTTTCAACGAATAAGTGCCCAAGAAGAACAACAGTTTGAAGATGCGGCACGGCTGCTTGCGCAAGCGATGATTAGCGAAGGAACGATTTTCATTTACGGGATTGGTGAAATGGAAGCGGTCGTTGTTGAAGCGTTGCATGGGGCTGAACGATTCCCAAACGTCAAACGGTTCAATATGGACGATGTAACAACTGTGGATCGCGTGCTTATCATCTCCCGCTTTTGCACAGATGAAGAAGCAATTCGCCTCGCCAAACAACTACGCGAACAAAACATATGGACGATCGGTATGTCATCTATTGTGGAGGCGATGGAGACATCGCTTGTCGACCACGTCGATGTGCATATTGATTTATGTTTAAAACAGCCGCTCGTTCCAACAGAAGATGGCACACGTATCGGCTTCCCTTCGGCAGTCGCTGCTTTGTTCGCTTATCATAGTTTAGTGCTGATGACAAAAGAAATTGTGAGCGAATATGAATAAGAGGATGCCCATAGCGGACATCCTCTATTATTTTTCTAGCGATGCGCGAATAAATTCGCGGAAAAGAGGTTGTGGACGTGTCGGGCGAGATGTAAATTCCGGATGGAATTGCGCCGCAACAAACCACGGATGATCTTTTAACTCAATAATTTCTACAAGACGGCCATCTGGGCTTGTACCTGAAAACATAAAGCCGTTCTCTTCCATCATCGTACGATATTCGTTATTAAATTCATAACGATGACGATGGCGCTCATAAATGACTTCATCTTGATACGCATCATACGCTTTCGTTCCTTCTACAAGCTTGCACGGATATAAGCCGAGGCGAAGCGTTCCGCCTAAATCTTCAATGTCTTTTTGTTCCGGCAATAAATCGATAATCGGATGCGGCGTATTCGGATCAATTTCTGCCGAGTGAGCGCCTTTTAAACCGACGACATGGCGGGCAAACTCAACGGATGCCAGCTGCATGCCTAAACAAATGCCAAGGAACGGAATGCGCTGTTCGCGAGCGTAGCGAATCGCTTCAATTTTTCCTTCGATGCCGCGATCGCCAAATCCGCCTGGAACGAGAATACCGTTTACTCCTTGCAGCAATTGCGCCACGTTGTCCCGATCAACATGTTCGGAGTTAATCCAACGAATATCGACATCCGTATCAAACGCATATCCCGCATGACGTAACGCTTCCACGACAGAGATGTAAGCATCTTGAAGCTCGACGTATTTTCCGACGAGGGCAATCGTTGTTTTGTTTGATAAGTTGCGCACTTTTTCAACGAGCGCGATCCATTCTGTCATATCCGCTTCGTTGCAGTTTAGTTTTAAATGTTCGCAAACGATTTGGTCTAACTTTTGTTCTTGAAGCATAAGCGGGACAGCGTATAACGTGTCAGCGTCACGCGCTTCAATGACCGCTTTCGGATCGATGTCGCAAAATAGGGCGATTTTATCTTTCATATCTTGGGACATCGGCATTTCTGTGCGCACGACGATCACGTTTGGTTGAATGCCTAGGCTGCGCAATTCTTTGACGCTATGTTGCGTCGGTTTCGTCTTCATCTCACCTGCCGCCTTAATGTACGGGACAAGCGTACAATGAATGTACATCACGTTTTCGCGGCCAACGTCGCTTTTTATTTGACGAATCGCTTCTAAAAACGGGAGGGATTCAATGTCACCAACTGTCCCTCCGATTTCTGTAATAACGACATCCGCATTCGTTTCGCGACCTGCGCGAAAGACGCGCTCTTTAATTTCATTCGTAATGTGCGGAATGACTTGTACCGTACCGCCTAAATAATCACCGCGACGTTCTTTTTTCAATACAGTGGAGTAAATTTTTCCCGTCGTTACGTTGCTGTATTTGTTCAAGTTAATGTCGATAAAGCGCTCGTAATGTCCTAAATCTAAGTCTGTTTCTGCGCCATCATCTGTGACGAATACTTCTCCGTGTTGATACGGACTCATCGTCCCCGGGTCAACGTTAATGTATGGATCAAATTTTTGAATCGTCACTTTTAAGCCGCGATTTTTTAGCAATCGGCCAAGTGATGCAGCCGTAATTCCTTTCCCAAGCGATGATACAACGCCACCTGTTACGAAAATATATTTGGTCATGAAACCTTCCCCCTCAACTCATTTGGAATAGTTACAGTGTGTGCGAATTCGGGGAAAAATAAAAACGCTCCACTTACAAATTAGTAAGGGAGCGAACGTATCTCTATGAAAAGAGCCCAAACAGAATTCTACATATATCGATGTAAAAAGTCAAGGTTATAATTCCTCATCTTCTTCTAACTCAAGCTCTTCATCGACGACATCTAATTCTTCGTCAATCGGAGCATCGTCTAAATCTAGTTCTTCATCTAATAAATCGTCGATCACTTCTTCATCTTCGTCTAAAGCAAATTCATCGTCAAGCAATTCCTCGTCCTCTAACAATTCTTCATCTAAATCGTCGTATACGAGTTCATCTTCATCCATTAGCTCATCGAAATCATCAAAGTCATCGGCCGCTTTTTTCTTCTTCTTGACGCGTTCCACAGGTACCGCTTCGTCTTCTGTTTGATCGTATGGATACCATGCGCGCAAGCCCCAAGCTGTTTCCCCGATACAAATAAACCGTCCATCGACGTTTAAATCTGTATAAAACTGCGCCAAGCGCGGGCGCACTTCACTTTCGGATAACCCTTTTATCGCGACGAGCTGTTCGACCATCTCTTGAAATGATACCGTCTGCTTTTTCTCACACAATAGCAAATACGCAAGTTCGACGAAAGACATCTCTCGCAATTGTTCTTGAGAGTATTGCTCCAAACTCACTTTCCGCACTCCCTTTCTCCAACGTATGAAAACATCAAAAATCCATACCATTCATTATAAACAAATTCATTTACTTTATGCTAGAGCGTTGCCCAAAAAAAATGTCGGGACATTCCCCGACATTACATATTGCGGCGATATTGTCCACCGACTTCGTACAACGCCTTCGTAATTTGTCCTAAGCTTGCTACTTTTACCGTCTCCATCAGTTCAGCGAAAATGTTTCCACCGCTTACTGCTACATGTTTTAATCGTGCAAGCGCCTCTTCTACTTCCCCTTTATGCTCTTCATGGAATATGCGCAAGTTTTCAAGTTGCAACTGTTTTTCCTCGTATGATGCGCGAGCAAGCTGCAAGCTCTCAATTTCTTCTTCGACAGCAGCATTCGGATTTAAATACGTGTTTACTCCGATAATCGGGAGTTCCCCACTATGTTTTTTCATCTCATAATACATTGACTCGTCTTGAATTTTGCCGCGCTGATATTGCATCTCCATCGCTCCGAGCACGCCGCCACGCTCATCGAGACGTTCAAACTCTTTTAACACTGCCTCCTCAACTAAATCGGTTAACTCCTCAATAATGAATGAACCTTGCAGCGGGTTTTCATTTTTCGTCAACCCGTGCTCTTTTGTAATAATGAGCTGAATGGCCATCGCGCGACGAACAGATTCTTCCGTCGGTGTAGTAATTGCCTCATCATAAGCGTTCGTATGGAGCGAGTTGCAATTGTCATGAAGCGCCATAAGCGCTTGTAACGTCGTGCGAATGTCGTTAAAGTCGATTTCTTGGGCATGTAGTGAACGACCCGACGTTTGTACGTGATATTTCAATTTTTGGCTCCGTTCATTTGCTCCGTATTTTTCGCGCATCGCTACCGCCCAAATGCGCCGTGCGACCCGACCGATTACGGTATATTCTGGATCGAGACCGTTGCTGAAGAAAAATGATAAGTTTGGTGCAAAATCATCAATATGCATACCCCGGCTTAAATAGTATTCCACGTACGTAAAGCCGTTAGCGAGCGTAAATGCCAATTGCGTAATCGGGTTCGCTCCCGCCTCGGCAATATGATAGCCTGAGATCGAAACAGAATAGTAGTTGCGCACGCGGTTGTCAATGAAATATTGTTGAATGTCCCCCATCATGCGCAAAGCGAATTCCGTCGAGAAAATACACGTATTTTGCCCTTGGTCTTCTTTTAAAATATCGGCTTGCACCGTTCCGCGCACCGTTTGCAGCGTCCATGCTTTCACTTGCTCGTATTCTTCTTTTGTCAGCTTTCGCCCAAGCTCCGCTTCTTTCTTTTCGACTTGTTGATCGATCGCTGTGTTCATAAACATCGCTAAAATGATCGGCGCCGGACCGTTGATCGTCATCGATACGGACGTGAGCGGATCGCACAAATCAAAACCTTTGTATAGCTTTTTCATATCATCTAACGTACAAACGCTTACACCGCTCTCGCCAATTTTTCCAAAAATGTCCGGGCGTTCGTTCGGATCCTCGCCATATAGCGTTACAGAATCAAACGCTGTGCTCAGCCGTTTCGCGTGATCATCTTTACATAAGTAATGGAAACGTCGGTTCGTCCGCTCTGGCGTCCCTTCCCCTGCAAATTGCCGCTTCGGATCCTCTCCTTGCCGTTTAAACGGAAATACGCCTGCTGTAAACGGAAACGCGCCCGGAACGTTTTCTTTATAAATCCATCGTAAAATTTCCCCGTAATCTTTAAACTTCGGCAACGCTACTTTTGGAATATCTAAACCTGCTAAACTTTTTGTCGTTAGTGGGGTGACGATTTCTTTATCCCGCACTTTCGTCACAAACTCTTTTGCGGCATATTTCTTTTTCACGTCTTCCCATGATGCTAACAGCTTTCTTGACTCCGGCGTTAATTTTTCTTCATATGATCGCTTAGCCTCTTGCAAAGCTGCCACCGCTTGTTCATCATGGCGCTCGTTCATCGTTTCGATGGCGCCTTCAAGCTGAAATACGCGACGAGCGATGTCACATTGCTCATTGACGCGTTTATGATATTGTCGGATCGTATCAGCAATTTCCCGCAAATAATGGCGCCGTTCGTTCGGAATGATCACATTTTGTTTTTCGACATGATCGACTTTTTGTAACGTCGTCGTCCAATTTGTTCCCATTCGTTCGTTAATTAAGTCGATTAATGCAACAAAGAGCGTATTTGTTCCTGGGTCGTTAAATTGGCTTGCGATTGTACCAAACACAGGCATTTCGCTCACATCGCGATCAAACAATTGATGGCTTCGTTGATATTGTTTTTGCACTTGGCGTTTCGCATCTTCTGACCCTTTGCGTTCAAATTTATTAATAACGATCAGATCGGCATAGTCGATCATATCGATTTTTTCAAGCTGTGATGGGGCACCGAACTCGCTCGTCATGACATACATCGCAATGTCGCAAATATCTTTAATCGCCGCATCACCTTGCCCGATCCCGCTCGTCTCAACAATTACTAAATCAAAACCTGCCGCTTTGACAACGTCAATTGCATCTTGAATCGCAAGCGACAATTCCGAACGGGAGCTGCGCGTCGCTAAGCTGCGCATATAGACACGCGGGGAAGAAATCGCATTCATACGAATGCGGTCGCCAAGCAACGCACCACCTGTTTTTTGTTTTGTCGGATCAACGGACAAAATGGCCACTTTTTTGTCTGGAATTTCGTTTAAAAAGCGACGGACAAGCTCATCAGTAAGCGAGCTTTTGCCGGCCCCGCCTGTTCCTGTAATCCCGACGACGGGAACGCACTTGGCCATCGCTTTGACCCTTTGTAAAACCGCTTCTGCTGTCGCAGCTACTTCACTATGGGCATTTACGCGGTTTTCACACACAGTAATTAATCGCGCCACCGCTTGAACATCCCCGTTTGCTAATCGTTCCACTTCATCTGTTATTTCTCTGACCGTTGGGAAATCGCATTCTTCCATCATGATGTTAATCATTCCTTGCAACCCGTAACGCCGCCCGTCTTCTGGTGAAAAAATACGAGCGATCCCATACGCGTGCAATTCTTTTATTTCCCTTGGAATAATCACACCGCCACCGCCACCGTAAATGCGAATATGCGAAGCGCCTCGCTGCTGCAATAAGTCGTACATATATTTAAAAAATTCCATATGTCCGCCTTGATACGAAGATACAGCAATCCCTTGTACGTCTTCTTGAATCGCAGCGTTCACAATTTCTTCTACTGAACGATTATGCCCTAGATGAATGACCTCCGCTCCGCTCGCTTGTAAAATGCGACGCATAATGTTAATGGCCGCATCGTGTCCATCAAACAAACTTGATGCCGTTACAAAGCGAACATGATGTTTCGGACGATAAATGTGCGCCATCTTTCTCCCATCCCCTTTCGCTACCGCTTCATAATGCCTTCGAGCAATAGCTTTGTTTGCCATTCAATATATTCATCGAGCGTATACATTTTTTTCAACGCCCACCGACGGAACCCCCACATTTGACCGAGAACGAAAATGTTATGTGCAAATAATTGAATTTCTTTTTCTGTAAGGGAAAATACCCCGTTGTCGACACAGCGCCGTAAAATATGTTCAAACATCGCCACCATTTGCAATTCTTTGTTTAACACGTACGGGAGCGATTCTTTGCCGAGCGACTTCGCTTCTTGATACATGACAAGCACTTCATCTTGCAGCTCGTCAACAACGCGAAAATAGTAATCAATCGCTAATTTTAACCCGTCTAAATCCCCTTTTGTCGTATCGATTGCTTGCTCCATGCGATCGCGTACTTCATCGTAAATTCGGTCGCACACTAAATAAAGAACGTCTTCCTTTTTGCGAATGTATTCGTATAACGTTCCGATGCTAAAGCCAGAAGCGCGGGCAATTTCGCGCGTCGTCGTCTGGTGAAACCCTTTTTGTTTAAATAACGAAATTGCCCCTTTAATCATTTGATTGCGCCTTTTTTTCACAAGCCGTTCGTCTTTCACAGACGCGGGCACTTCACGCTTCTTCATTACATCACTCCTATTTCGTTAACATTCTTGAAATAACGATGCGCTGAATTTCTTGCGTGCCTTCATAAATTTGCGTAATTTTTGCATCGCGCATAAAGCGTTCTACTGGATAATCTTTCGTATAGCCGTAACCACCGAAAATTTGTACCGCTTCAACGGTGACTTTCATCGCTGTATCCCCTGCAAACAGTTTCGCCATCGCTGATTCTTTTCCGTACGGTAAGCCGTTTGATTCAAGCCATGCGGCTTGATATGTTAATAAACGCGCCGCTTCAATGGCCGTTGCCATATCCGCTAGTTTAAAAGCGATACCTTGTTGTTCTGCGATTGGTTTGCCGAATTGAACGCGCCCTTTCGCATATTCAACCGCTGCGTCTAACGCCCCTTGTGCGATGCCAACCGCCTGCGCCGCAATGCCGTTTCGACCGCCATCGAGCGTCATCATCGCAATTTTAAATCCTTCTCCTTCTTGACCGAGTAAATTTTCTTTCGGAATGCGGCAATCTTCAAAAATGAGCTCAGTCGTTGGCGATGAACGAATGCCAAGCTTTTTCTCCTTTTTCCCGATCGAAAACCCAGGCGTTCCTTTTTCAACAATAAATGCGCTAATGCCGCGATGCTTTTTCTCTGGATCCGTGACCGCAAAAACGATATAAATTTCCGCTTCTCCGCCGTTTGTAATCCATACTTTTGAGCCATTTAGTACGTAATGGTCGCCATCGCGCACGGCACGCGTTTTCATCGATGACACGTCAGAACCAGCCCCCGGTTCAGACAACCCGTATGCTCCAAGCTTTTCACCTGTTGCTAATGCCCGTAAATACGTTTGTTTTTGTTGTTCTGTCCCAAATTTATAAATCGGCCAACTCGCTAACGAAATGTGAGCGGAAAGCGTTACTCCTGTTGATGCGCACACTTT
Source organism: Anoxybacillus sp. ST4 (assembly GCF_019448545.1). NCBI lineage: Bacteria > Bacillati > Bacillota > Bacilli > Caryophanales > Anoxybacillaceae > Anoxybacillus > Anoxybacillus sp. ST4. The sequence goes on from NZ_JAHZOE010000004.1 coordinate 108,725, forward strand.
CGACAGTTCCTCAACAGCAATCACGTATGCTAAATAGTCGCTCCCGATGCCGCCGTATTCCTCTGGCCATGGGATGCCTGTTAAGCCAAGCTCCGCCATTTTATTAAAGATACTGCGATCAAACCGCTCTTCTTCATCGCGTTCGGCCGCTGTCGGCGCGACTTCATTTTTCGCAAAATCGCGCACCATTTTTCGAATCATTTCATGCTCTTCACTTAACTGAAAATTCATTTCCCCATCCCCCTTAACACATGTTTACTAATGACGAGCCGTTGAATTTCGCTCGTTCCTTCGTAAATTTCACATACTTTCGCGTCGCGGAATAACCGCTCGACCGGATAGTCTTCTGTATAGCCATTTCCGCCGAAAATTTGCACCGCTTCAATCGCGTTTTCCATCGCTGTTTTTGATGCAAACAGCTTCGCTATCGATGCTTCTTTTCCGCACGGCATGCCGTTTGTACGCAAAAAGGCAGCATGATACACGAGCAATTTGGCCGCTTCAACATTCGTTGCCATATCTGCTAGTTTAAAAGCGATCCCTTGTTGCTCGGCAATTGGCTTGCCGAACTGAATGCGTTCTTTCGCATAGCTCGTCGCATGTTCCAGCGCTGCTTCGGCAATGCCGAGCGACTGCGCCGCAATGCCGATGCGCCCGACATCTAAATTAGCCATCGCGATTTTAAAGCCATCCCCTTCTTGCCCGAGCAAGTTTTCTGCTGGCACACGCATATCTTCAAACGACAGTTGTACCGTGCGCGATCCGTGAAGCCCCATTTTTTTCTCGTCTTTTCCAATAACAAGACCGGGCGTCTGTTTTTCAACGATAAATGCGCTAACTCCTTTGCTTCCCTTTTCTTCTAGATTTGTGCGGGCAAACACGATGTACGTATCCGCTTCGCCACCGTTTGTAATAAATACTTTTGAGCCGTTTAATACGTAATGGTCACCATCGCGAATGGCTGTCGTTTTTAAACTCGCCGCATCGGAACCTGATCCTGGCTCTGTTAAACAAAACGCCCCTAAATATTCGCCCCGAGCGAGCTTTGGCACATATTTTCGCTTCTGCTCTTCCGTTCCGAAGTATAAAATCGGGTTTGTGCCGACGGATGTATGAACGGATAAAATGACCCCGACAGTTGCGCTTACTTTTGAAATTTCATGAATGGCAATAATGTATGACGTAAAGTCCATCCCTGCGCCGCCATATTGCTCAGGCACAGTAATGCCCATTAAACCAAGCTCTGCCATTTTTTCGAGAATGGGGCGCGGAAACTCTCCCCGCTCCATGCGCTCGACAAACGGTGCAATTTCATTTTCCGCAAACTCGCGCACCATTTGACGCATCATTTGTTGTTCTTCTGTAAAATGTAAATTCATGATGCCAACCCCTTTATTCGTACGTGTAAAATCCTCGTCCCGTTTTTCTTCCGAGCCAGCCCGCTTTCACATATTTGCGTAAAAGCGGACACGGACGGTATTTGTCATCCCCAAGTCCATCATGAAGCACTTCCATAATGTATAAACACGTATCTAATCCGATGAAATCGGCTAAGGTGAGAGGTCCCATCGGATGATTCATCCCAAGCTTCATCACTTCGTCAATCGCTTCTTTTGTCGCAACCCCTTCATATAAACAATAAATTGCCTCGTTAATCATCGGCATTAATACGCGGTTAGAAACAAATCCTGGGAAGTCGTTCACTTCAACTGGCACTTTTCCTAACGTTTTTGTCATTTGTTCAATCGCTTCATACACTTCATGAGCTGTTGCGAGACCGCGAATAATTTCGACGAGTTTCATAATCGGTACTGGGTTCATAAAATGCATGCCAATCACTTTTTCTGGTCGTTTCGTTGCTGCAGCGATTTCTGTAATTGGTAGCGAGGACGTATTTGTTGCTAAAATGGCATGCGGAGGTGTGATTTCATCTAGCTGGGCAAACAGTGCTGTTTTCACATCCATATGTTCAACGACTGCTTCAATGACGACATCGACGTCGCTTCCATCACGCAAATCGGTCGATGTGCGAATGCGGCTCATCGCTTCATCGCGCTGTTGTTCGCTTAGCGCTCCTTTTTCGACGAATTTGTTTATACTTTTTGTGATATTGTTAAGCCCCCATTGTACGCGCTCTTCATTGACATCGTTTAAAATAACGTCATATCCTGCTGTGGCGCACACTTGGGCAATGCCTGATCCCATTTGACCAGCACCAACAACCATTACTTTTTTCATCGTCCCATCCCCCGTTAATGAACTTCAATCATGATCGCATCACCTTGACCGCCACCGCTGCAAATCGCTGCGATGCCAGTGCCGCCTCCGCGACGTTTTAATTCGTGAATAAGCGTAATAATGATGCGCGCCCCACTTGCTCCGATCGGGTGCCCAAGCGCGATCGCGCCGCCATTGACGTTTACTTTTTCTTCCGGCAAGTCGGCAATTTTCATGCTCGCTAAAGCGACGGAAGCAAACGCTTCGTTAATTTCAAATAAATCAATGTCGTTTGCTGTTTTTCCTGTTTTGCGCAACAATTCATTAATGACAATGCCGGGCGTTTTCGGAAAATCTTTCGCTTCAATCGCAATCGCCGCATGTGCAACAATCGTCGCAAGCGGAGTAAGACCTTCTTTTTGCGCCCGTTCTTCGCTCATTAATACGAGCGCGGCAGCCCCGTCATTGACCCCTGGTGCATTGCCTGCGGTAATCGTTCCCGTCGGATCAAAAACTGGTGCAAGTTGCGCTAATTTTTCAAGCGATGTATCTTTTCGTGGCGATTCATCAACCGCTACCGTGATCGGTTCTCCTCTTCGTTGTGGAACGGTAATAGGAACAATTTCTTCTGCCAGTTTGCCGCCTTCCATTGCAGCAATCGCTAATTGATGGCTTCGATACGCCCAACGATCTTGCTCTTCGCGCGTAATGCCTAACTCTTTTGCTGTTTCGCTTCCGTAAATCCCCATATGCACGCCTGTAAAGCTGCATGTCAATCCGTCATACACCATCATATCTTTTACCGTCGAATCGCCCATGCGCAATCCCCAGCGCGCTTTCGGCAACATATACGGCGCATTGCTCATCGATTCCATTCCCCCAGCCACGATCACGTCGGCATCACCTGCGCGAATAATTTGATCGCCGAGCGTGACGCTACGCATCCCTGAGGCGCACACTTTGTTGATCGTCTCCGTTTTCGTCTCCCAGGGAATGCCTGCCTCTCTTGCGGCTTGTCGCGATGGGAGCTGCCCTTGTCCACCTTGCAATACCGTGCCGAAAATGACTTCATCGACATCTTCTGCACGAACGTTTGCGCGCACTAACGCCTCCTTGATCGCCTTTCCACCGAGCTGCGCTGCGCTAAATGAGCTTAAACTTCCACCAAACTTTCCGAATGGCGTGCGTACCCCGCTAACAATGACCGTTTTCCCCATGTTTCTCCCCCTTTTCGTAATAAGAAAGCCCTTTCAAAAATGTTGAGCGAACGCTCGTTCAATTATGGACGGGCAAAGAAGGCGCACGCAACCGTACACCTTCCTATTGCTTTCATTATACTTAAAATATCTTAAAAATAAAACTATTTATTTTTTTTAGAATTTTTAATGAATCGGGCCAAATACAGCTTTTTCTAACAGTTCAGCTACATCATACGTACCTACTTTTTCTTCGACCTCTTTCGCTTTCGTTCCATCCGAAAGCATCGTTAAACAGTACGGACAGCCGGAGCTAATAACTGTCGGATTCACCTCAAGCGCTTGTTCTGTCCGCGCCACGTTAATGCGCGTGCCTGTCGTTTCTTCCATCCACATTAGTCCACCGCCTGCACCACAACACATACCGGTCTCGCGATGACGTGCCATTTCGACGAGTTTTACTCCCGGAATCGCTTTCAATATTTGACGCGGCGCATCGTATACGTCGTTGTATCTACCTAAATAACACGAGTCGTGGAATGTAACGACCTCGTTTACTTCATATTTCGGAACGAGACGACCTTCGGCAACGAGCTTCGCTAATAGTTCCGTATGGTGATATACTTCCGCTTCAAATCCGAAATCTGGGTATTCATTTTTAAATGTGTTATACGCATGAGGGTCAATCGTCACAATTTTTTTCACGCCTGCTTTTTCAAACTCTGAAATATTCGCTGTCGCTAATTCTTGGAATAAAAATTCATTTCCTAAACGGCGTGGCGTATCGCCAGAGTTTTTCTCCTTATTGCCTAAAATCGCAAACTTCACCCCTGCCTCGTTTAGTAAGCGCGCAAAAGCTAGCGCAATTTTTTGGCTTCGATTATCAAACGATCCCATCGAACCAACCCAAAATAAATATTCGAATTCTTCCCCTGCTTTTTGCATTTCTTTTACTGTCGGAATGCGCACATCTTCACGCAATTCGCGCCAGTTTTCTTTTTCTTTTCGGTTTAGTCCCCACGGATTTCCTTGGCGTTCAATATTCGTCATCGCCCGTTGCGCATCTGGATTTAACTTTCCTTCTGTCAGTACGAGATAGCGACGCAAATCAATAATTTTATCGACGTGTTCATTCATGACCGGACATTGATCTTCACAGTTGCGACACGTCGTACATGCCCAAATTTCTTCCTCGGTAATGACATCGCCAATTAAGTTTGGCAGTTCGATCGTTGCCGCTTGTTCTTGCATTCCTTGCGCCATGAAAGCGAGCTGGTTCCCTTTCGTATTAGCAAACGCAAACGTTGGCACCCAAGGAGCTTTTGATGTAATCGCTGCCCCTTTCTCTGTTAAATGGTCGCGCAATTTTAAAATGAGGTCCATCGGCGATAACATTTTTCCTGTTCCTGTTGCCGGGCACATGTTTGTACAGCGCCCGCATTCCACACAGGCATATAAATCGATCAGTTGGGTTTGCTTAAAGTCTTCGATTTTACCAACGCCAAACGACTCTTGTGTTTCGTCTTCAAAGTTAATTTTTTCAAGTTTTGGCCGCGTTAATCGACTGAAAAAGACGTTGATCGGCCCAGCGATTAAATGCGCATGTTTCGATTGTGGCACGTACACTAAAAACGTTAATAAAATAAGCAAGTGCACCCACCAAGCGACGAAAAACAATACCGCTGCACCTGTTTCCCCTACCCAGCCAAATGCAAGGGCGATGGCCGAAGCGACAGGCTCGCTCCACGACGTCCCTTCGTTATGCCAAATGCGGCCCATGCCGTTACCGAACAACACCGAAAGCATAAGTCCACCGATAAAAATGAGCACAAGCCCTGCTTTCAAATCGCGCTTTAAACGGACAAGCTTTTCAATGTAGCGACGATAAAACGCCCATAACACTGCCACTAAAATAAGCAATGTGACGATTTCTTGGAAAAACGTAAACGCTGGATAAAGCGGCCCAAGCGGCAAGTGCGCCCCCGGTATAAGACCTTTTATAATAAAGTCAATGGCACCAAACTGAACGAGAATAAAGCCGTAAAAAAACATGACGTGAATGATCCCGCTTTTTTTATCTTTTAACAGCTTTTTCTGTCCGAAAACGTTCACCCATATGTTTTGTAGTCGTTCTTTTACCTTTCCATCAAACTCAACTTTTTTTCCTAGCTTAATATACGCAATGCGCGTTTTGACGAGATAAACGAACAAATGAACGGCGTACGCTGTCACAAGTAGAAAAGCGATCCAGTTCAACCAAAGCACGATACTCTTCCGTTACAGAAAACTTATAAGGCTTTATAAGATAGCTAAAAATCTTATAAAGACCTATGTTTCTTTCCTTGTTCATCGCGCCCGATTTCGCCAAAGCTACTCTCGTTTGATATGGCGCTCCGAAGGCTTAAACTCCCCACAAACGAATGGGTACATATCAATTGCTAGGCTATTGATTTGCCATAATTTTTTAGGTTTATACTTGCGTTTACATCCCTGTCTATTTTATTTCCACATTCATCGCATATAAACGTTCTTTCTGATAAAGAAAGTTTATCTTTTACAACACCACAATGGCTACAAGTTTTAGACGAAGGGAAGAATTGATCTGCAACTATAAACTTGATCCCATTCCAAGCACATTTATATTCCATTTGCCTTTTAAACTCGCGGAATGTTTGTTCTTGTATAACTTTAGATAGCTTTCTGTTCTTTAACATTCCACGAATGTTTAGGTTCTCCATCACGACATATCTGGCTTGGTTTTCACCAAAGATGCAGTGATTTGATGAATATAATCGTGCCTGATATGTTTCAGCCTTCGATATGTCTTTAGAACAAGGAATTCCAACTTCTTTATATTGTTTGTTTTTCTGTAACGGAATTCACCTCCTTCTGTTTTTATTTTATTTTTCTCATATTTTTTCGCTAGTTTACGTTGTAGCCTTTTAAGTCTTTTCTCCAGCTTCTTCACTTTTTTTGATTTGTTTATATTGCTAAACTTCTGCCCATTACTGAAAACGGCTAAATCTTTTACCCCTAAATCGATGCCTATGCCGTCAGTATATTTTTGGTTTTGGTTTTTGTTTTCAACTTCTTCAACTCCAATAGTAAGCCACCAATTTATCCCGTCAAACGTAATTCTTGGGTTGAAATATTTTATATTGCTCCCTGTTGGTATTCTGCCTTTTTCAGCTAACTTAACATAGTTGAATGTTTGCTTATTCTTTTTCTTCGAAGTCGTTAACTTTTCCAATTTCACATGCGTTTTTGTGATTTTTATCTTTTCCGTATCTTGATAAAAACTTGGTTTACTTCTCTTTTTTGACTTAAATTTTGGAAACTCTGTCCTGCCTTCGAAGAAGTTTTTATACGCTTGGCAAGCATCTTTAATCGCTTGTTTTGTTATATTGTTTGAGTAATGGTTAAGCCAAGCATATTCTTTTTGCTTTTTTAACTGTGTCAACGTTTTCCTTAACTTATTATCGTTTACAAACGTTCCACCATTTTTGTAGTTTTCTTGTTGTGTAGCCAACGTCCAATTATATGCCCACCGGGACACGCCTGCACACTGAAATAACTTTGTTCTTTGCTTATTGTTCGGCAAAAGCATGACCTTATAAGTCTTTATCATCTTTTACCAACTCCTGAATCACTTTGTAAGTTGTATATAGAGTTTGGCTAAATTTTATAAATTTATTTTAACTGTTTCCAACCCCCTTTGTTATAAAAATAAAATAAATTTTCTGAACAAACTTACTTTCATTATATAATGAATGAGCGTTCAGTCAATATTTTTTCTCATTTTTTATTTTCTTTTTGGAAAGACTACAAGAAAGAAAGGAGTGAAAGCATGCGTTGGCTCGCCATTGTCCTCATTTTATTGTTTCTCCTTTTGCTTGATTACAAATGGGGCGAAAAAGTGTCAAAAGCTTCTGTACGAAAAAAAATCGGCGTCGAGCGCGAAAGCAACTTGACGCTATTTACAGCCGGAGAGGAGCTGTTTGATGACTATTTCGCCGAGTTAGAACGAGCGAAACATCACATTCACATTTTATTTTATATCGTGCGCGATGATGAAATGGGGAAGCGTTTTTTTTCTTTGCTTGAACAAAAAGTAAACGAAGGGGTGGAAGTGCGCCTCCTTGTCGATTGGGTTGGAAGCTTCGGATTGCCTCCTTCCGTCCGACAAAAAAGCGGTCAGTTCGCTTTTGCAAACCGCCCAACATTGCCGTTTTTTTTCTACAAGTTAAACGAACGAAACCATCGGAAAATAACAGTCATTGATGGGAAAATCGGCTATTTAGGTGGATTTAATATCGGAAAAGAATATATCGGTCAAGATCCGAAGCTCGGCAACTGGCGCGACTATCACTTAAAAATCGTCGGAGAAGGGGTTCACGATTTGCAACGACAGTTTCAAGAAGATTGGAAAAAAGCAACTGGACAATCGTTTGGAAATAGTGAGCGATATTTTCCACCTCTTCAAAAAGGAGCGATGAAACATCGCTTTCTTCCGACAGATGGAAAATATTTAGAGGAAGAATTTATTCAGCTCATTAAACAAGCGAAACGAAAAATAATTATTGGCACACCGTACTTTATTCCGAGCAAAAACATCATGACCGCCCTCCTTGAAGCGATGAAGCGCGGCGTCCAACTGACTATTGTCGCACCGACACAAGCTGATCATCCACTCGTCAAAGAAGCCGCATACCCTTATTTTCGTCAGCTTCTTCGTGCCGGAGCTCATATTTACCAGTTTAACAACGGGTTTTACCACGCCAAAGTGATCGTCATTGATGATGATATTTGCGATATCGGCACAGCGAATTTCGATCGCCGCAGTTTGTTTATTAACTATGAAATGAATTGTTATATATATGACAAACCGTTTATTCAACATGTGAAACAAACGATTGAACGAGACATTAGCACATCAACGTTGCTAACGGAACAATATTTTCACCAGCAACCATGGTTTTATCGCCTAAAAGAAATCGCCGCAACAATGATGGCCCCGTTATTGTAAAAAGCCCTCTCCAGGCGGAGAAGGGCTTTTCGTTACATTTTTTCTGGTGCGTGTACGCCGACAAGCGCTAACGCATTTTTTAACGTAATTTGCACAGCTTTCATAAGCGCGAGGCGGGCACGACTTTTTTCCACGTTCGTTGCATCAAGCACTTTTTCCGCATTGTAAAAGCTATGCAGCGCAGAAGCGAGCTCGAAAATGTAGTTCGTCATGCGATGCGGCGAACGTTTCACCGCCGCCTCCGCAACCGCGGACGGAAACTCTCCTACCTTTTTCAACAAGTCAATTTCTTTTTCTGCCAATTCATACGTGAACGATAAGTCGCCGTCATATGATAACCCTTGCTCTTCCCCTTGGCGAAGCATGCTGCATACGCGCGCATGAGCATATTGCGCATAATATACAGGGTTCTCGTTTGATTGCGATACCGCTAAATCCATATCAAAATCTAAATGCGTATCCGATGAGCGCATCGCAAAGAAATAGCGCGTCGCATCTAGCCCGACTTCTTCCATTAAGTCGCGCAACGTTACCGCCTTTCCTGTCCGCTTGCTCATGCGCACTTTCTCGCCGTTTTGATATAAGCTGACGAGTTGGATAATTTCAACTTCCAATACGTCTGGGTCATAGCCGAGCGCAGCAATCGCTGCCTTCATGCGCGGAATGTAACCGTGATGGTCCGCTCCCCAAATGTTAATGATTTTCTCAAATCCGCGCTCGAGTTTATCTTGATGGTACGCGATGTCTGGTAATAAATACGTATACGTCCCATCTTGTTTAATAAGCACGCGGTCTTTGTCGTCACCAAATGTCGTAGAGCGGAACCACGTCGCGCCATCTTGCTCGTAAATATGTCCTTTTTCGCGCAACGTTTCAAGCGCTTTATTAATTTTTCCGTTATAGTAAAGCGACGTTTCTGAATACCAAACGTCAAATGTGACCCGGAAGTCGGCTAAGTCTTTTTTAATTTTGTCCATTTCAAACGCCAGTCCGTACTCGCGGAACTGTTGAAGTCGCTCTTGTTCATCAAGCGCGACAAATTTGTCGCCATGCTCTTCCGCTAACTTTTTCCCTAATTCAACAATATCTTCACCGAAGTATCCGTCTTCAGGCATATCTTTATCGATGCCAAGCGCTTGAAAATAACGAGCTTCTACCGACTTTGCTAAATTGGCAATTTGATTGCCCGCATCGTTAATGTAATATTCGCGCGTCACGTCAAAGCCTGCTTTTTTCAAAATGTTGCATAATGAGTCACCAACTGCCGCCCCACGCGCATGGCCTAAATGCAAGCTTCCTGTCGGATTGGCCGACACAAATTCGACCTGCACTTTTTGACCGTTGCCGACGTTCGTTTCTCCGTACGCATCTCCTGCTTGTAAAATGGCGGGAACGAGTTCAGTTAAATAGCTGTTGTCCATGTAAAAATTAATGAATCCTGGTCCAGCAATGTCCACTTTTTTAACGGAAACCGCTTCGCCATGGAAGTGGCGAACAATATCTTCCGCAATCATGCGCGGTGCTTTTTTCGCTACGCGCGCCAATTGCATCGCAACGTTTGTTGAATAGTCGCCGTGCGCTTTATCTTTCGGCGTCTCTAAAATGACGTTCGTCACGTCTTCTTCCGTCGCGATCCCCGAGCGAATGACCGCTTCTTTTATTTCTTCTTTTAACTTTTGTTTCATTTGTTCAACAATGTTCATTTCTTTGCCTCCTTAAACGACATCGTCACAGCATGACGGCCGATATGTTTACCAGATAAGTGAAGTATATAAGAAAAAAACAGCTGCCCTTTTTTCGTTTTCTCGTTGTACTGATACAATACTTGTTCCGTCTTCGTCTTCATTTCCCAGCGTGCCATCGGACTTTCGTACATCCCGATCGTCTCCGACTGTTTGCGGAATGTGTGACGCATCGAGATGGCTCCAGAGCGAAGGACGACCACTTCATCGGCCATAATTTTCACGACGTTTTTGATCGTCTCCCCTTCGTACATCTCTTCAAACGTCACATACGTCACATCTCCTTTTAAGTAGTATAAACCATTTGCCTCAATGACAACAATTTCTTTTCGTGCCCCGTCCCGAATTTCTGTTACCTGCTTGAGCTGTATAGGCGTTCCGTTCACCTTCCCCACATCCTTGCTGTTGTTATGACTGTAGATAAGTATAGAAAAAGAGACGCATACATGCAATAGGCGGCCCCTTTTTAGAGACCGCCTACCATGTTACGCCTGCTTTAAGTTTTTTAATACATTCCATGCAAACGTTAGCACCGCGATAGTAACGAGTGTACCACCGAGCGCAGTTAGTGGAATGAATGCTTCATATCCCGAGACGACAAATGCTAAACCGATCATCATCGCCGGCAATCCAATATTATGAAGCCAAAAATGCGCTTTCGCTGTTTTCGTTTCCGCAATATGAGGGAATAAATGATATAAAATACCAGCAAGCGTTAACGCTGTCCAACCGAGCAAATTAATATGAACGTGGACAGGTGTAAATGTAAAAGCGTGCGTCATAGACATGTAAAGCCCTAAACAGACGCCGATTGCGAAATACACAACAGAAATTTTAATTAGCCGAATGCCCATTTTTTCACCTCCTTTCAAATATTTACACTATGTAAATGTTACTTTCAATGTATGACGTTGGCAATACTTTTATGAAAAAAAATCCCCGTCTCATAGACAGGGATTTTCATTTATTTCACCCAACCGAGAAGCATTTCGCGCACGAGTTTGCTTGCCGTGTTGGCTGTTTGTTCAGAATGGTCATATACTGGCGCAACTTCCACTAAATCTGCCCCAACAACACGAACGTCGGAACGAGCGATTGCGTGAATGGCAGCTAACAACTCTTTCGATGTAATGCCTCCCGCATCGACTGTTCCCGTCCCTGGCGCATGCGCTGGATCTAATACGTCAATGTCGATCGTGACATATACCGGACGACCAGCAAGCGTTGGGAGCACCTCTTTTAACGGTTCAAGCACATCGAATTTCGCAATGTACATACCGTTTTCTTTCGCCCACTCAAATTCTTCTTTCATGCCCGACCGAATGCCGAAAGAATATACGTTTTTCGGTCCAATGAGCTCAGCAATTTTACGAATTGGCGTTGAATGCGACAACGGCTCACCTTCGTAATGCTCGCGTAAATCCGTATGGGCATCCATATGAATGATCGCTAAGTCTGGGTACTTTTTATATACAGCTTTCATAACCGGCCAAGATACTAAATGCTCGCCGCCAAGACCGAGCGGAAATTTCCCAGCTTCTAACACGCGATCAACAAACTGTTCAATCATATCTAAACTGCGTTGCGCGTTGCCAAACGGTAACGGAATATCCCCTGCATCAAAATATTTCACTTCATCAAGCTCGCGATCTAAATATGGGCTATATTCCTCAAGCCCGATTGACACTTCGCGAATGCGTGCTGGACCGAAACGGGAGCCTGGGCGGTAGCTAACTGTCCAGTCCATCGGCATCCCGTAAATAACCGCTTGGCTTTCTTCAAAATTCGGATGGCTTTTAATAAATACGTTGCCAGAATACGCTTCATCAAATCGCATCGTCTTCTCCCCTTACTTCACTAAGTCTTCAACGAATTTCGGCAATACGAAGCACGCTTTATGAAGCTGTTTTGTGTAATATTTCGTTTCGATGTCGTGGAAACGTTCTTCGCTCACTTCAAGCGGATCGTATTTTTTTGAGCCCATAGTAAACGTCCACATGCCGCTCGGATACGTTGGAATGTTTGCGATATATAAACGTGTAATTGGGAAAATTTCACGCACATCACGTTGAACAGTGCGAATTAAATCTGCTTTAAACCATGGATTGTCTGTTTGCGCAACAAAAATGCCATCATCTTTTAACGCTTTCGCAATGCCTGCATAAAACCCTTTTGTAAATAAATTGACCGCTGGACCGACTGGCTCTGTTGAGTCAACCATAATGACGTCGTATTCGTTTTCGCTTTGCGCAATGTGCATAAAGCCGTCGTCCACTTTCACTTCCACGCGCGGATCGTCTAATTTTCCAGCGATTTCTGGCAAATATTTTTTCGAATACTCGATGACTTTCCCGTCAATTTCAACGAGCGTCGCTTTTTTCACGCTCGGATGCTTTAATACTTCGCGAATGACACCGCCATCTCCGCCGCCGACGACAAGAACGTTTTCTGGATTCGGGTGCGTAAATAGCGGGACGTGCGCAACCATTTCATGATAGACGAATTCATCTTTTTGCGTTGTCATAACCATTCCGTCTAAAATAAGCATGTTGCCGAATTGTTCTGTTTCAACCATATCGAGCTTTTGAAATTCCGTTTGCTCTGTATGTAAAGTGCGTTTAATTCGTGCTGTAATCCCAAAGCTGTCCGTTTGTTTTTCAGTAAACCAAAGTTCCATGTTTGAACACCCTTTCGTCAATAATGCACCGCTTATCATGCCCAAAAAATAAAATGCTAAACATGAAAAAGTATAGAGCAATCTAGCAAAATTTCAAGTAAAAATTGCTAGAAAACGTTTAAAAAAATAAAAATGTTTTCATACTAATTTTAAACGTAAAAAATGAGGTGATGGCTATGGAGACGATCGCCATCGAACGATGGAAACGAACGTTTAAATATATGCGGCTCTTCCTTTGGTTTGCGCTAGTTAGCAGCTTGTTAGGCACGATAACGATCGCCGGGCTCATTATATTTGCGAAATGGAAAGGCCCTCCCCCTTTAGCGGTTCCGCAATCGACTATTTTTTATGCAGAAGACGGCACGAAAATTGGTGAAAATCATTACGGTGGAAAAAGATATTGGGTGAAACTATCCGATATGTCTCAACATGCGATTAATGCAACGATCGCGGTAGAGGATCGAAAATTTTTCGACCATTACGGGTTCGATGTTAAACGAATTGCTGGGGCAATCATCGCAGATATTAAAGCAATGGCGAAAGTGCAAGGGGCAAGCACCATTACGCAACAATATGCACGCAACTTATTTTTAAGCTACGAAAAAACGTGGTGGCGCAAAATACAAGAAGCGCTATATACGATTCGACTTGAAGCAAATTACGACAAAAAAAATATTTTAGAAGGGTATTTAAACACCATTTACTATGGGCATGGGGTGTACGGAATTGAAGCAGCCGCAAACTTTTATTTCGGTAAATCTGCTCGGGAGTTAACGGTAGCGGAAGCAGCGATGCTTGCAGGCATTCCAAAAGGTCCAAGTTACTATTCCCCACTTGTCGATCTAGAGCGAGCAAAAAAACGGCAACGTATCGTTTTGCATTCGATGGTTGAAGCGGACGTATTGTCAAAAGAAGAAGCAGAAAAAGCTGCCAATGAGCCGCTTCATTTTTCTAACGGACAACAAATGAAAACGAAAGCCATTGCACCGTATTTTCAAGATGCTGTAAAACATATATTAAAAACGAAGCTCGGCATCGATGAAGAAACGATTGAAATGGGGGGCTTGCGCGTATATACAACGCTCGATGTGCATATGCAGGCGACCGCCGAAGCGAAAATAAAAGAAACGATTCATTCGCAATCAAACATTCAAGTGGCGCTCGTCGCCATGGAGCCAAAAACGGGAAAAGTGAAAGCACTTGTCGGGGGACGCGACTATGAAAAAAGCCCGTTCAATCGCGCCACACAAGCAGAGCGCCAGCCCGGTTCAACATTCAAACCGTTTTTATATTACGTTGCACTGCAACATGGGTTTACGCCATCGACGCTGTTGCGCAGCGAGCCAACGACGTTTACGCTTGAAGACGGTTCAACGTATACACCGCGCAACTTTAACAACTATTATGCAAACGATACAATTACGCTTGCACAAGCTATTGCTCTTTCTGATAACGTATATGCTGTAAAGACGCATTTGCTGCTCGGACAAGAAAAGCTCGTCGCCATCGCGAAACAACTCGGCATCACGAGCGAAGTAAAGCGAGTGCCATCGCTCGCCCTCGGGACATCACCCGTGAAAGTGATTGATATGGCGCGCGCCTACAGCATAATCGCCAACGGTGGAAAAAAAGTCGAGCCGCTGTTCATTACAAAAGTGACGAATTATGAGGGGAAAGTATTGTACGAACAACGAACGAATGATGAACAAATACTTGATCCAGCGCTCGCTTTCGTCACGACACATTTAATGACAGGCATGTTTGATCCAACGCTTAACGATTATGCGTCTGTGACGGGACAATCGATTATTTCGCGCATGACCCGTCCGTATGCTGGAAAATCTGGGACGACGAAAACGGATAGTTGGATGATCGGCTATACTCCTCAACTCGTTACGGCAGTTTGGACAGGATATGATCGCGACGAAACGATCGATCGGACAGATGAAAAACAGTATGCTAAACATATTTGGGTCAATTTTATGGAAGATAGTTTGCGCGGAAGAAAAGTTGCGACATTCGAGCCGCCAGAAGGAGTCATTGGGGTGTACGTCGATCCTCATAGCGGTAAGCTCGCTACTGCAGCTTGTCCGACAACGAGATTAACGTATTACGTTGTCGGTACAGAACCGACAGACTACTGCAAAGACCATCCGGCAGAAAAGAAAAAGAACAAAAAGAAAAAAGAAAAAGATTCATGGTTTAAGCGACTGTTCGACTGGTTTTAAACATAAACGCCCAAGCGCGTGTGCTTGGGCGTTTATGCGTCCTAGTTTTATCATGTGTTACATTTGTACCTCTAGTTTACTCCTTTTCCCACTCAACGGCAAGTATGGACAAGTTTTCGTTCACAAAACCGTCACATTTTATCCATGATTTTGAAGCTGTCGTTTCAATTCCTCGCTCGAACGATCCCACATGTCGCGATTATGTTGTTGTAAAAACGAAGCTAATACAGCTTTTGAGCGATCGTCCATATGGTCGACGATAATATGGCGCTTTAACGATTTATCCATTCGGTTCACATGCTCTGGAAGCGATTTATATCCGCGGCGCGCCTCGCGATCAACCGTCATTTCACACGCTGTCACCCCAGCATAATACGCCCCTTCTTCTGCATGATCAATCGTCACCCATACGAGCCAATATGGCTTGCCATTTGGCACTTCCTCACGATTCGGCGTAAATTTAATCCCTTTTTCCACGACGCTGCGCGCATGCATCGCTCCCATATCAATAAATGCCTCGCCCGCCTCAACATCGATTAAAACAGGGGAAACGTTCGCTAAGCTCAGTACGCCCGCTCCGAATGTTCCATGCACTTTCGGTTCTTTTTTTATAATATTAAACATCGGCTTTTTTTTCTCTTCCACGATCGTTCATCCTTTCATTACAAAATGAGCGTTGAAAATATACTTTGCAACCATTGAGCAACGGCTGGAATGGCTACATGGAAAATCGGTCGAATCGTATATTGATCTAATGGCGTGAAAATAAGAATTAAAAAAATGAGCGCCCCATAGTTTTCGAATTGCGTCATTTTTGCGCGCACATGCATCGGTGCTAAATCTTCAACAACGCGATACCCGTCGAGCGGAGGAAACGGCAACAAGTTAAACACAAACAGCAAAATATTAAGCCCGATATAAATTTCAAAAAACTGATACAATCCATCCCGAAACCATACCGGGATGAAATCAAATATGCCGATGCGAATCATCGCATACCATAAGGCGAATCCGATCGCCGCAAGCAATAAATTGCTAAGCGGACCAGCGACGGAAACGAGAATACCTGCAAGACGCGGATGGCGAAAATAGGCGCGATTGACAGGTACCGGACGCGCCCAGCCAAATCCAGCGATAAAAATGAGTAACGTTCCGAGAATGTCTAAATGGGCGAGCGGCGACAGCGTCAGCCTCCCTTGCTCCTTTGCCGTCGGGTCACCAAATTTATACGCGACGTAGGCATGGGCAAATTCATGGACTGAAAATGCAATCGCGAGCGCCAAAACAACATACGGTATTTCTCGAAGCGGATATGCTAAAAATTGGTCCACGATCCTTCTCCTTTTCAAACTTTTTTCATTTTTTGATTATTATACACGAAAAACATATCGAAACACTACTGATAACGGTCGATGAGTGGTATAATAACGATTGTCGAACAAAGCAGAAAGGGGACGGTCGCACATGCCATACGTAACAGTAAAAATGCTTGAAGGACGTACGGAAGAACAAAAGCGAGCGCTCGTTGAAAAAGTAACGGAAGCCGTTGCAGAAACGACAGGTGCACCGAAAGAGAAAATTGTCGTTTTTATTGAAGAAATGTCAAAAAATCATTACGCCATCGGCGGAAAGCGATTAAGCGACGAAAGCTGACCATAACGGGTCAGCTTTTTATGTACGCTTGTTCGCGCAACTGCTCAATATAACGGTACGCTTCCTCTATTTCTTCTTCCGTATACCGCTGTTTACGTTTTAACGTAAATACTTTTTCCTTCACTTCGTCTTTACTTAACTCTTCAAAGTATAAAATGGTCGAAACGAGTTCTAAAAATCTTGCACTCTGTTCATTTAAACTGCGCAAACAAACGTCTAAATCAGGCATGTCCAACTGATAGTGCGTTAAAAATTGCTCTCCTGCTTCCGTCAACGTATAGCGATATTGATAATATCCGCCTTTTTTTTCTTTCATTTCTTGTAAAAAGCCAACGTTACATAGCTCTTCAATACGCCATGTTAACTCTTCAGAATATGGACCGTAAAAATGGAAATCGAACTTTTCATAAAACGGAAACTTCATCTTTTTCGCAATGTAAATCATTTTTTGCAGCTTTTTTCGACCGACAATTTCCCCTACTGCTGCTAGCGCCTTCAACATTTTCGCATGCTCAAAAAGCAACGTCCCCATCTCCTATTCGTATAAAAGTTGTTTAATTTTTTTCTTTATATTTCTTTTTGTCGATAAGTCATCGAGAAAATCTTGTGGAAAATATAGTTTATGGTCTGTGCGACGTTTCCCGGAAATCGCATCGACGATTGTCGATTCTCGCGATAGTTCGCGCAATTCCCCATTCGGCATTAACAAATAAATCGGAAGCCGTTCTTCTTCTTCCCCCGGACGATAAAAGTCATAAGGAAGATCAGAGGAAGAGTCAACAACTAAATAATAGTCCGGATCAATGCCTGCTTTTTTAAATAACGTCGTCAATTCCATCAATTTTTTCATTTCTTCATTCGTCGGTTGAAATTCAACGTATTTAAATAAATGACGATTCATAAAACGACGGCATAAGTCGCTTAAAATCGCATCTCGTTCGTATTGCCATTGTTGAAAATAATATAACGTCACCGCTTCATCCAATTGCAAGTAGTCTTCTAGTTGCATGTTTCCATGAAAAAGAGATTGGAAATGAACTGGAGGTGTTTGGAATGTATAACCGGATAAATATAAATGTTTCGCACGGTGCAAAATTTTTGTCAAAATGACTTCTGCGCTGCGCGTAACAGGATGGAAATATACTTGCCAATACATTTGATATCGGCTCATAATGTAGTCTTCTACCGCATGCATGCCACTTCGCTTAATGACTACTTGTTCTTCACGCGGACGCATCACGCGCAAAATGCGCTCCATATCAAAATGTCCATAGCTGACACCTGTATAGTACGCATCGCGCAATAAATAGTCCATGCGATCCGCATCAATTTGGCTAGAAATTAAGCTGACGACAAGCTTATTTTCATACGTTTTTTCAATCACTTCAGCGACCTTTTTCGGAAAATGTAGCGACACACGACGCAACACCGCATTCACTTCCGTATCACCTAAAATAATTGCGCGCGTAAATTGTTCGTGATCAAGATGAAACACTTTTTCAAACGAATGCGAAAACGGCCCGTGCCCTAAATCGTGTAAAAGCGCAGCGCATAAACAAAGCAAACGCTCATTTTCATCCCAATCCGGTCGACCAGCAAACACATCGTCAACGATGCGGCGCACAATTTCATATACGCCAAGCGAATGATTAAAGCGGCTATGCTCCGCGCCGTGGAACGTCAAATACGTCGTGCCGAGCTGTTTAATGCGACGCAGCCGTTGAAATTCTTTTGTGCCAATTAAATCCCAAATGACTTTATCACGCACGTGCACATACCTATGCACCGGATCTTTAAACACTTTCTCTTCGCTTAACTTTTCGTTGGGATACAATCTCTCTCCCTCTCTTCCGTTCATAACATAGCTTTATTATAGAGCGTTCTTCGTAAAAAACAAAGGGTTCCTTTTTACTGAAATAAAAGAAAAAATCACCTTTTTAAACAAAGGCGATTTTTTTATTTTTTCAACTTCGCAGCAATTTTTTCAATTAATTCATCTTCCGTCATCGCTGATACAGGACGATTGTTGACGAACGCAAACACTTTTTTTCGACCCGGACCGCAATATGATTGGCAACCGATTTCAATCGTGGCGTTCGGATCCAACTTTTTTAACCTTGGCAACAACGTTTTTAAGTTTGTTGCTTGGCAATCGTCACAGACGCGAAATTCATTTTGCATAACGTCCTCACTCCTTTTCGCTAACGAGTATTCTAACGCTTATATACAAACAATGCAAGTTGCATCTATTTCCTTTGAAAAATAGTATATCTTTTTCCTTTTTTGGTGATTATGAAAGTAAAAGAATGTGAAAGGAGTTTTTCATATGTCAAAAAAACGGCAAGATGCTTGGACTGAAGAAGAGGATTTATTGTTAGCTGAAACGGTGCTTCGCCATGTACGTGAAGGAAGCACGCAATTAAATGCGTTTGAAGAAGTAGGTGATAAGTTGAATCGCACATCCGCTGCATGCGGGTTTCGATGGAATGCGGTCGTTCGTCAGCAATACGAGGAATCGTTACAAATGGCGAAAAAGTTTCGGAAACAAAGACAACGAGCACTTGGAAATAAACATGCCTTGCGAAAGCGACCGCTCTATACGCCGCCTGTTCCTTCACTTGAGGAGTTAGGAATGGAACCGTTACAAGTCGAGACGAATGCATATGAACATGTTGAGACGAATCATTTAACGCTCGATCATGTCATTGCTTTTTTACATTCCTTAAAGCAATCGTACGTCGGACAAGAGACGGCACTAATCGAAAATAAACAGCTCAAGCTTGAACTTGAACAATTACAACAACAACATAAACAACTAGAACAACAATTTACAAAACTACAAAAAGAAAATGAAGAATTGCGCGAAGATTACGGAACGATGGCGCGAATCATTAATCGGGCAAGACAAATCGAGATTTCAGAAGATGAGTTTAAAGCGCCTATTTTTAAAATGGATCGCAACGGAAATTTAGAGAAAATCGAAAAAATTGCTGAATAAAAAAGCTGTCCGATGCGACAGCTTTTTTATTTCGGCAACATCGTCTCATTACGGTCAATCATGCGCTGAAAATACATGTAATATCGCTCCCATTCTTCCGAGGTAAGCGATGACGGCTCGAGCCTACTCCCGAACGATTGGAGCGCTTCGTACAAGCGCATAATGAGTGATGAAACGGTCATTTCTTTACCGAGTAATTCACTAAGCGACGCCATCGTATGCGGAACGATCGTCGGATACGTGAACTTCGTTTGTTTTCCTGCTAGCGAGCGCTCATAAAATTGGCGAATCCACTCCGCTCTTGCGGCGCCGCTTCCACTTACACATATATACGCTTGCACCGCGACACCGCCTCGAATGCGCCGCTGTGAAATACCTGCAAATTTTTTTCCGTCAATGCTTAAATCAAAGCTTCCCGGGCAATACGAACCGACAACTTCCCCCGCTTGCACATGCACTTCTGACAACATGCGTGCAATAAGTGTCGCCATCGCTTCATATCCGCGATCAATGTCAATTCCTTTTTTTGTATCAGGAAAAATAAGTGAAACGTTTAAAACCCCTTCATCTAACACGACCGCCAACCCACCGGAGTTGCGAACGATCGTATGCCACCCTTGTTCATGTAAGTAGGCGAGTCCTTTCTCAATATGCGGTAATTTCGTATCTTGAATACCGAGTACAACGGTATGATGATGCACCCATAAGCGAACAATCGGTTGTGAATGACCGTTACCGACCGATTCGCAAAGCGCATCATCAAATGCAAATGACTGCTTAGCATCAAACGATGGCCCAAGACTCGAATGATCGATAATGCGCCACATTTGTTGTCGCAACAATTCGCTCATTATTCCATCGCCGCTAGCGCCTGCGCTGCTGTGATGAGTGATAATTTGTACACATCTTCGGCGTTACATCCGCGCGATAAGTCGTTTACCGGTTGATTTAATCCTTGTAAAATTGGACCGACCGCTTCAAAGTTGCCGAGACGTTGGGCAATTTTATAGCCGATATTTCCCGCCTCTAAACTCGGGAAAATAAAGACGTTGGCATCGCCTTGAATGACAGAATCAGGCGCTTTCTTTTTCGCAACTGAAGGTACGAACGCCGCATCAAATTGAAACTCGCCATCGAGCGTTAAATCTGGTGCCATTTCTTTTGCAAGGCGCACCGCTTCAATGACCTTTTCTGTCTCTGGCGATTTGGCTGACCCTTTTGTTGAGAAGCTAAGCATCGCTACGCGCGGATCAATGTCAAACATTTTCGCTGTTTGAGCGCTTTCAACAGCAATTTCCGCTAAATCTTGACTATCTGGAGCGATGTTAATGGCGCAATCTGCAAATACGTACTTTTCATCGCCACGTACCATGATGAATACGCCAGACGTTTTACGAATGCCCGGTTTCGTCTTAATAATTTGTAGCGCAGGACGTACAGTATCTGCCGTCGAATGCGCGGCGCCGCTAACAAGACCGTGCGCTTTTCCCATATAGACGAGCATTGTGCCAAAATAGTTTTCATCAAGTAAAATGTTGCGAGCATCTTCTTCTGTGACTTTCCCTTTTCGGCGTTCAATGAAAGCCGCCACCATTTCATCCATTCCTTCATATGAGCGCGGATCAATGATTTCTACTTTTTCCAACGTCAAGCCGAGCTCTTTCGCCTTTTGAACGACAGCTTCTTGATCGCCGATGACAATCGGCTGTAATACATTTTCTGCCGCTAGACGTCCGACAGCTGTTAAAATACGTTCATCTAATCCTTCTGGAAACACGATCGTTACATTTTTCCCTGCCACCTTTTGTTTTAAGGCTGCAAATAAATCACTCACGAAATGTTCCTCCTTAGTTTAAAAAAATTCGTCTATCTATTAGAATACTCTTATTGAGACGAAAAGCAATGAATTACGCCGCAAACGAAAATAGTCTTTTTTTTATAATAATTCTGTTTTTTGTTTCGAGTGATATATCACCTAAAAAGTGATATATTTGTTAAAAAACATGTACAATATAAAGGAGCGTTACGTATGTCACAATGGATTCATCACCTTGAACAATGGTTGCTTGAGTTTGGGGTCATTGGTTTAGTTATCGTTTCATTTACGGAATCTTCTTTTTTCCCTATCCCACCTGATGTGTTATTAATTCCGCTAAGCCTTGCGCAACCGGAGAAGGCATTATGGTTTTCGTTTTTAACGACCGTCGCTTCCGTACTTGGCGCCTTGCTTGGATGGTATATCGGGAAAAAATTTGGCAGACCGGTTTTGCGTTATTTGATTTCTGATGAAAAAATGGACAAAGTCGAGCAATACTTTCAACAATACGGAGCGATGGCGATTGTCATCGCAGGATTTACACCTATTCCGTATAAAGTATTTACCATTTTCTCAGGCATTTCAAACGTCAGCATTCGCACGTTGCTTTTTTGGTCGCTCATCGGCCGCGGAGCGCGCTTTTTCACCGAAGGGCTCATTATTTTCATCTTAGGCGCTCAAGCGAAATCATTTATCGAGCAACATTTCACAACGATTACGATCGTCGGCGGAATAGTCATGGTCATCGCTTTTCTCATTTACAAACGATTGAAATAGTGCGGTTTGTCATAAACGAAACACATATGATAAAATTTTTAACAGTACATACAAAAGGAGTGTGACATATGAGCGAAGCAGCACAAACGTTAGACGGTTGGTATTGCCTGCATGATTTTCGCACAATTGATTGGGTAGCTTGGAAAACGCTCACAAATGATGAGCGTCAAGAAGCAATTCATGAGTTTTTAACGCTAGTGGAAAAATGGGAAACAACGGAAGCTGCTAAAGAGGGAAGCCACGCCATTTATACGATTATGGGGCAAAAAGCGGACGTCATGTTTATGCTTTTACGTCCAACGATGGAAGAACTTCATGAAATTGAAACAGCAATCAACAAAACAAAGTTAGCTGAATATCTCGTCCCTGCATATTCATACGTTTCTGTCGTTGAGCTAAGCAACTATTTGCCGGCAGAAGCTGGCGATCCGTATGAAAACCCAGAAGTGCGCCGCCGTTTATATCCGATTTTACCGAAAACAAATCACGTATGCTTCTATCCAATGGACAAGCGTCGTCAAGGAAATGATAATTGGTACATGCTTCCGATGGAAGAACGCCGCAATTTAATGCGCGCACACGGCATGACAGGACGAAAATATGCAGGAAAAGTCGTACAAATTATTACTGGCTCTGTCGGTTTTGATGACTACGAATGGGGCGTCACCCTCTTTTCAAACGATGTCCTTCAGTTTAAAAAGCTTGTATACGAAATGCGTTTCGATGAAGTAAGCGCACGATTTGGTGAGTTTGGCTCGTTTTTTGTTGGGAACATCTTGCCAAAAGAAAAAATACAATCGTTTTTACATGTATAGGCCTCCGGTTTGGAGGTCTTTTTTTATGATGTGCTTCATACATATAACAATGACGACTTTCCTCACATTTTCGCATGTTTCATCATAGGCTAATAGCGATTTCCATAAAGCGAGGTGAAGGGATGGCTGTTGTTGCACATACAGAAGAAGATGTAAAATTGCTTGCACGCCTCATGCGAGCGGAGGCAGAAGAAGACGGACAGCTCGGCATGTTAATGGTTGGAAATGTCGGAGTGAACCGCGTACGAGCGAACTGTCTAGATTTTAATGGACTACGTACCATTCGGCAAATGGTTTTTCAAAGTCCAGGTGGGTTTGAAGCTGTACAAAAGGGGTATTTTTATCAACGTGCCCGCGAAGAAGACATGCGCCTTGCCCGGCGCGTCATTCGCGGTGAGCGATTTCATCCAGCAACGAATGCGCTTTGGTTTTTCCGACCAGATGGTCCATGTCCACCACAATGGTTTAATCAATGGAATGCAGGGCGCTTTAAAGCGCATTGTTTTTACGCGCCAACTCGCTCGAATTGTCCACGCGTATATTAATTTAAGGGAGGGATTAGTATGAGTGAAGAAAGACAACAAGTTCCTTATTATGCATATCCTTACTACTATCCGTACCAAATGCCAACATATCCATTTGGATTGCCTACACCAACGTTTACGCCCCAAACGGGAGCGATGCAAACACCAACGACCGCAAGCCAGCCGCTACCTGGCATGCTTCCGCTCGAAGAATCGTACATTGAAAACATTTTACGACTAAACAAAGGTAAAATCGCCACAGTTTATGCGACGTTTGAAAACAATCGTGAATGGAATGCAAAAATTTTCCGCGGCGCCATTGAAGCAGCTGGACGCGACCATCTTATTTTAAGTGATCCACAAACAGGCATGCGCTATTTATTGCCGATGATTTATCTCGACTATGTGACATTTGATGAAGAAATTAATTATGAATATCCATTTGCATCAGGTGTCGGATTAAGCACATATGCTCCACGTTAAAAACGAGGCGTCCAACGCGCCTCGTTTTACATATGTTTGATCGCAGTATACGCTAAAAGTAACCAAGCGATAATAAACGATACGCCTCCAAACGGGGTAATCACCCCAAGTATTTTGATTTGTGTCAAACTAAGGATATACAAACTTCCTGAAAATAAAATGATGCCCGCAACCATAAACCAACCAGCTGGCGTCACGTTCGGCCATTTTGTCGCAAACAACGCAACGAGAAACAAACCGAGCGTATGGAACATTTGGTATTGTACCGCTTTTTGCCACGTGTCTATGTATCGATCCGGAATTGTTCCTTCCAACACGTGCGCCCCGAACGCGCCTAGCGCAACACATAACGCCGCACTAACCGAGGCGATGATCGTAAATCGTTTCATGCTCCCCCTCCTAAAAATCAAGTAATGACGGTCCGTTCGCATCGCCGTCAATGTCTAATCGTTCTTTTGTTGCCGGCTGCGTGGCAACGATCGTTGACGTGTTCGCTGACGGCTGTTGTAAAATAACGTCACACAATGCACGAACGGCATACATATGCTCACGCAACGCCTGCGGTGACGACGTATGCTTTGCTTTTGCGATTTCTTCTTCCATTTTTGTTAACACATGTGTCACTAATATGTCCAAAACATTTTCACTCCCGTCTTCCTTTTTCCCCTAAAACAATGGTATCTTATACATAGCAACTTTTCAAATTGAAAACGCTTTAATTGGACAAGGAGTGACAACAAATGAAACGGACATGGTGGAAAGAAGCTGTCGTATACCAAGTATATTGGCGAAGCTTTTTTGATTCAAACGGTGATGGATACGGTGATTTAGAAGGGCTCATTCAAAAGCTCGATTACATTCACGATTTAGGGGTCGATGTCATTTGGCTCAATCCGTGCTACGAGTCACCAGATAAAGATAATGGATACGACATTTCAGACTATTATCGCATTATGGATAAAGCAGGGGATATGGAGACGTTTGATCGCCTGCTTCACGAAGTGCATCAACGTGGAATGAAATTAATTATGGACCTTGTCGTAAACCATACATCCGATCAACATCCTTGGTTTATTGAGTCGCGTTCGTCAAAAGACAATCCGAAGCGCGATTGGTACATATGGCGTGACAAGCCAAATAACTGGCGTTCGTACTTTACACCGTCCGCATGGGAATACGATGAAAAAACAGGGCAATACTACTTCCATTCCTTTGCGGTTGAACAACCAGATTTGAATTGGGAAAATAAAGAAGTTCGTGAAGAAATTTATAAAATGATGCGCTTTTGGTTAGATAAAGGCATCGACGGATTCCGTTTAGATGCGATTGCTTTATTAGCGAAGCCAGACGGATTCCCGGACGCAGAAAATCCGTATGACATTCGCTATTTAACAAACAATCCGGGCGTGCACGAGTATTTACAAGAAATGCACGACAAAGTACTTAAACATTATGACATTTTTACCGTCGGGGAAGTTGCTTTCGTATCGCCAGAAGAAGGCTTAAAATATGTTGGGGAAGACCGAAACGAGCTACATACGCTGTTCCATTTTGAAGTGTGTGACGAAATGCCGACATGGGACCCGATTCGCTTTAAACAAATTCAAAAACGTTGGTATGAAGGGTTGTGGGGGAAAGGATGGAACTCACAATTTTTAAACAACCACGACCATACGCGACAAGTGACGCGCTACGGAAACGATAAGCAGTTCCGTGTTGAATCAGCGAAATTGCTCGCTACGCTCGTGCATACGTTGCCTGGAACGCCATACATTTATCAAGGAGAAGAAATCGGCATGACCGGCGTCAAATTTGACTCAATTGATGACTATAACGACATTGCGATGAAAAACAAATATGCGGAAGAAGTCGCGAAAGGTCGCGATCCGAAAGAAGTGCTCGAAAGCTTGCAGCTATTGAGCCGTGATAACTCGCGCACACCAATGCAATGGGACGATAGCGAACATGCAGGATTTACAACAGGCACGCCGTGGCTTAAAGTAAATCCAAACTATAAAGAGATTAACGTCAAACAGGCATTGGCCGATCCGAACTCAGTATATTATTACTATAAAAAGCTCATTCAATTACGCAAACAAAATCCGGTAATGGTGTACGGCACATTCCGCGATCTTTCAGAAAATGAGCCGTACATTTATGCCTATACACGCGAGCTCGATGGCGTTCGCTGGCTCATCGTTTTAAATCATTGCGACAGCGACAACGTATATACATTGCCAGAAGAGATCAGCTCTGCAAGTCGCCGCCTCTTGCTCGGCAACTATACAGACGTCAAAGAAGAAGGAACGACGCTTCATATGCGCCCACACGAAGCGAGAATTTATGCATTACAGTAAGCAGCCGATATGGCTGCTTACTTTTTGTTTACTGCCTGTTCAAACGCTTCCAACGCTCGTTTTTCCCCAAA
Source organism: Anoxybacillus sp. ST4 (assembly GCF_019448545.1). Classification (NCBI taxonomy): domain Bacteria; kingdom Bacillati; phylum Bacillota; class Bacilli; order Caryophanales; family Anoxybacillaceae; genus Anoxybacillus; species Anoxybacillus sp. ST4. The sequence continues at coordinate 135,305 of NZ_JAHZOE010000004.1, forward strand.
GACGATGACGATGTCGCCCGCGCAAAACCGCTCATCTGGGGTCGGGTTCCCAATGATGTCGTCCTGCCGCTGAATAGCAATAATCGTCACTCGAAAGCGCGTCCTTACCGCTTGATCGCCGACAGACGTATGAACAAATGAAGAATGAGGCTCAATCTTTACTTCCTCAATGGCGTATTGTCCGGTACGGTCGTGAAAAATCGTATCAACATAATCGACAGTAACTGGCTTTAATATCGTCATCGCCATGCGCCGACCGCTCAAAAACGAAGGGTTAATCACCTTGTCCGCACCGGCGCGCCGCAATTTTTCTTCTGATTCTGGCCGCTCGGCACGCGCGACAACTTGAATGTCGCGGTTTATTCCTTTTGCTGTTAAGGCAATAAAGACGTTATCAGCATCAGATGGCAACGCGGCAATTAAGCCAGCCGCCCGTTCAATGCCTGCCGCGATCAATACGTCATCTTCTGTCGCATCCCCTTCGACGTACGGAAGAGGGTCGTCCATTTCTTCGAGCCAATCCGTCTTTCGCTCAATAACAACGACAGGTGTCCCGTTTTTAACAAGCTCGCGCACCACTTGTTCGCCAACGCGCCCAAATCCGCATACGATAATATGATTTGCCATCATCTCGATTTTCTTTTTCATTTTTCGCCTCCGTACCGTTTTTGAAAATTCGCCTTCCATCATCATAGAAACGACTGCCCCTGTCGCGTAGGTGACGATGCTGATGCCGACTGGAATAATGATGAGGGCAAACAGTTTTCCGTAAAATGTTTGTGGAACAGTATCCCCGTAACCAACCGTTAAAATGGTGACAACTGTCAGCCAAAGCGCATCAAAAAAAGATAATTGTTCTGAGAACATAAATCCTACTGTGCCTGCGATAATGGCTACCATCATCGCGACGACAGAAACGACGATGGAGCGCGATGAACTCATTCGTTTCTCCCCTTATTTTCTTTTTTAGCAAACTTCATGCACGGCGTACCAGACGATTGTTTCACGACAACGGAAGGGAGCGCAGCACTTTTGAAACCGAACGCACGACAACCGCGCGGTAGCTGTGCATCCCACGTGACGTAAAAATGTTTGCATGCATAACAGTTTATTCGTGTATCAAATGTTTTCGATTTGCCAGTCAATCGTCTCTCTCCCTGTTCGTTGTAAAAACGCGTTCGTTTTCGAAAATGGGCGGCTGCCGAAAAAGCCTCGCGCGGCTGAAAGTGGGCTCGGATGCGGGGCTTCAATAAGATAATGATGTTCATTTGTAATGAGCGATTTTTTCGCTTGCGCATGACGCCCCCATAAAATAAAGACGACCGGCTCCGTCTTTTCATTTACAAGTTCAATGATGCGATCCGTAAAATGTTCCCATCCTTTTCCTTTGTGCGAGTTTGCTTCCCCTTGCCGCACCGTTAATACCGTATTTAACAATAATACCCCTTGCTTCGCCCATTTTAACAAATAGCCATTGTTCGGTATGTAACAGCCGAGATCATCGTGTAATTCTTTAAAGATGTTTAATAACGACGGAGGGAAAGGGACGCCCGGTTTGACAGAAAAACTTAATCCGTGCGCTTGATTCGGTCCATGATACGGATCTTGGCCTAAAATAACGACTTTCACATTGGCATATGGCGTGTAATGAAGGGCGTTGAAAATATCATGCATATCGGGATAAATCGTTTTCGTGCGATATTCTTCTTTTAAAAACTGACGCAACTTCAAATAATACGGCTTTTGAAATTCCTCTTCTAACAGAGGTGCCCAATCATTTTTCAATATGCTCATCGTTTCACTCCTTCCTAACATAAAGGCTACCCTAACGATAGGATAGCCTGTTTTTCGTTAAAATTGAATTTTTTCTTCTAAAAAGTCTTTTAATTGTGCGATTGGAATGCGTGTTTGTTCCATCGTGTCGCGATCGCGCACAGTTACCATTTGATCTTGTTCTGAGTCAAAATCATACGTAATACAGAACGGTGTTCCGATTTCATCTTGACGGCGATATCGTTTTCCGATCGAACCAGACTCATCGTAATCGACCATAAAGTGCTGGGAAAGCTGTTCAAAAATAGCACGTGCACCTTCTGATAACTTTTTCGACAACGGCAATACGGCTGCCTTGTACGGCGCTAATGCTGGGTGAAGATGCATAACGGTGCGCGTCGTGCCGTCTGCAAGTTGTTCTTCTTCATATGCATCAATCATAAAGGCAAGCGTCACGCGGTCTGCACCGAGTGAAGGTTCAATGCAGTACGGAATGAAACGCTCATTCGTCTCTTGATCGAGATAATGGAAATCTTCTCCTGAATATTCCATATGACGGCGCAAATCGTAATCGGTGCGCGATGCAATACCCCATAGCTCGCCCCAACCGAACGGGAACTTATATTCAATATCTGTTGTCGCGTTGCTGTAGTGAGATAGTTCATCTTCAGAATGATCGCGCAAACGAATGTTTTCACGCTTCATGCCAAGCGATAAAAGCCATTGTTCGCAATATTGTTTCCAATAATCAAACCATTGCAATTCCTCGCCCGGCTTGCAGAAAAATTCAAGCTCCATTTGCTCAAATTCGCGCGTGCGGAATGTGAAGTTTCCAGGTGTAATTTCGTTCCGAAAACTTTTTCCGATTTGCGCAATACCAAACGGCAATTTTTTGCGCATCGTCCGCTGCACGTTTTTAAAGTTTACAAAAATGCCTTGTGCCGTTTCAGGACGAAGATAAATTTCGTTCGCGCTCGATTCCGTCACACCTTGGAACGTTTTAAACATTAAGTTAAATTGGCGAATGTTCGTAAAGTCGCGACTGCCGCAATCCGGACAAGCGATGTCGTGCTCTTGAATGAGCTGCTCCATTTTTTCAAATGGGAGCCCATCGACAACCATTTCAATGCCTTTCGCTTCAAGGGCGCTTTCAATAAGTTTGTCTGCCCGGTGACGCGCTTTACATTGTTTACAGTCAATCATCGGATCGTTGAAGTTCCCTAAATGACCTGACGCTTCCCACGTGCGCGGGTTCATTAAAATCGCTGCATCTAATCCGACATTGTACGGCGATTGTTGGACAAACTTTTTCCACCATGCGCGCTTAATATTGTTTTTTAATTCTGTCCCTAGCGGACCGTAATCCCACGTATTCGCTAACCCGCCGTAAATTTCTGAGCCAGGAAAAACAAAACCGCGATGTTTCGCGTGTGCCACAATTTGATCCATCGTTACCGACATATTTCATCCTCCTTTTATGAAGTGTAAACAAAAAACGCTCTCATCCTTAGGCCTTTCGCCTAGGGACGAGAGCGTAACTCCCGCGGTTCCACCCTAGTTGATGCGTAACGCATCCACTTTTTGCGTGAAGCAACTCCAGACTGCCGTTTCGCTAAGCGTCTTTGCTAGGCTTCCACCACCCCTAGCTCGCTACAAAAGAACGATCTTAGCTACTATCCATCTTTCATCGTTGCACCTGTATTTCGTTTGGCTAATATTGTATCAAACGACAATACGAGCGTCAAGGGGAGGGAAACCGGTTAATTCCGAATTAAGTAGTCAAACGCACCTAAAGAAGCTGTTGCGCCTGAGCCCATGGAAATGATAATCTGTTTATATGCGCTATCTGTACAATCGCCAGCAGCGAAGACACCAGGAACGTTTGTTGCACCGCGTTTGTCGACGATAATTTCACCGAAGCGATTGCGCTCGACCGTTCCTTCTAACCACTCTGTATTCGGTACGAGTCCAATTTGAACAAATACACCTTGAAGTTCAATATGGTGCTCTTCGCCTGTTGCGCGATCAATATACGTGAGACCGTTTACTTTGTCTGTACCTGTAATTTCTTTCGTTTGCGCATTTTTAATGACTGTTACGTTCGGTAAGCTGTACAAACGATCTTGCAACACAGCATCCGCCTTTAATTCTAGCGCAAACTCAAGAACGGTCACATGCTTAGCAATTCCCGCCAGATCAATTGCCGCTTCGACCCCAGAGTTACCACCGCCAATGACCGCGACATGCTTTCCTTCAAACAACGGACCGTCGCAATGCGGGCAGTAAGCAACCCCTTTATTTTTGAACTCCGCTTCGCCAGGGACGCCGAGATTGCGCCAGCGCGCACCTGTCGCGATAATGACCGCTTTACTTTTTAAAACGGCGCCGTTTTCAAGTTCAACTTCAATGAGGTCTTTCTTTTCCAACCGTTTCGCACGCTGCAAGTTCATAATGTCAACATTGTAATGTTTCACATGTTCTTCAAGGCTTGCTGCGAGTTTTGGACCTTCTGTATATTTGACGCTAATAAAGTTTTCAATGCCTAGCGTATCTAAAATTTGACCGCCAAAACGTTCAGCGACAATTCCCGTGCGAATGCCTTTACGCGCAGCATAAATGGCTGCTGTCGCACCAGCAGGTCCCCCACCGATGACAAGCACGTCGAACGGTTCTTTGTTTGCGAACGTTGAAGCATCTGACGTGCTTCCTAACTTCGCAAGAATTTCTTCAAGCGACATGCGGCCGCTCGCAAATGGTTCGCCATTTAAAAAGACAGTTGGTACCGCCATCACGTCTTTTTGTTCGACTTCTTCTTTAAATGCTGCTCCATCAATCATCGTATGTGAAACGTTCGGATTTAGTACGCTCATGACGTTTAATGCTTGAACGACGTCCGGACAGTTATGGCACGTTAAGCTGACGTATGTTTCAAAACGGTACGTTCCTTGTAAACTTTTAATTTGATCAATGACCGCTTGATCGACCTTTGGCGGACGTCCACTCACTTGAAGCAACGCAAGCACGAGGGAAGTAAATTCATGTCCTAAAGGTACTCCTGCGAACACAACGCCCGTTTCTTCGCCAACGCGATTGACGCTAAAGCTTGGCGTTCTCTCTAACGTTGTTTTTTCTACTTTGATTTTCGATGACATTGTTGCAAGCTCATCGACTAAAGCAAGCATATCGCGGGAAACTGAATCGTCTCCCGCGCTCACTTTTAACACAATGTCATTTTCCATCAATTGTAGATATTGGGCGAGCTGTGCTTTAATTTCAGCATCCAATATCATTGACGTAAGCCTCCTTAAATTTTACCTACAAGGTCAAGGCTTGGCTTCAATGTTTGCCCACCTTCTTGCCATTTTGCTGGGCATACTTCGCCAGGGTTGTTGCGCACGTATTGTGCAGCTTTAATTTTGTTTACAATTGTGCTTGCGTCGCGACCGATGCCGTCAGCGTTAATTTCAACTGCTTGGATAACGCCATCTGGGTCGATAATGAACGTACCGCGTTGCGCAAGACCTGTTTCTTCATCAAGCACTTCGAACATGCGTGATAATTTTTGTGAAGGGTCGCCGATCATTACGTATTCAATTTTGCTGATAGCTGGCGAATGATCGTGCCATGCTTTATGCGTGAAGTGTGTATCTGTTGAAACAGAGTATACTTCAACACCAAGCTCTTTTAATTTCGGATATTCGTTTTGTAAATCTTCTAATTCTGTTGGGCAAACGAACGTAAAGTCTGCTGGATAGAAGCAAACGACGCTCCATTTTCCTTTTAAGTTTTCTTCTGTTACCTCGATAAATTCACCGTTATGGTACGCCATCGCTTTAAATGGTTGTACTTGTTTTCCTACTAATGGCATGTTTCATCATCCTCCTGCATCATTTTTTTGCATGTTAGTAGTATGATCCAGCCATATAGAAAATATGACTGACAAATTAAATTATAACAATTATAATTCGATATAAATTATCATATAGTAATTTTTATTTGTCAAGTAGAAACTTGTCGATTTAATTAGTTTTTCGACATTTTTCTTTTTATCCCTTTTTTATAAAACAAAAACAGAGCCTTCTGAAAGACTCTGTCATGCAAAAAAAGCGAAGCCAAGCAAAATAAGTATGTTACATAATACCGCCGACATAAAAAACGACTTCGCTTTTTTATTTTTCTTTACTTGATGCTCAGCGAATAAAGCAATGGAAAACGTTAAGCAAACAAACAGCAAAAAACGTATCCCATATCCGTCAAAGACGTGACGAGCAAGCAGTGGGGAAAACAAAAGCAAAATAAATAATTGCTGGACGCTCCACCAATACATTTGTCATCCTCCTAACACATGACAATATGTGCTAAGCGCGAGCGAAACGGCTCACCGTTCCATACGATTTCACTTGTCGCTCTTCTTTTTTGCACTTCCGATTCACATAAAAGGAGCCAAAAGTTTTTTGTTGGTAGGTTGCCAAGTTCATGTTTTTCACTTAATCGGTTTAAATACATTTGTCTCGTTTCATTCATTTGTTTCGATAAATGATCGCCCTCATTTGAGAAAGCATACAGGACGCTCGCGATCGGCACGCGTTTCACGCGATATTCGTTCGCAACGCGCAAAAAGAAATCCCAATCCCAATAATTATGGACGTACGGATCGAAATAGCCGATCGTATCATGAATGGCGCGGCGATACATGCTTCCTGAAGGGACGTATGTTGAAAACGACCGCATCGCCTGTAAATCGCATTCATATGCAAATAAAAAGCGATCAGTCGGTAAGCGCATCCCGTTTTCAATGCGGTAATGAAAAATTTCTACATCGCTATATACAAAGTCCGCGTCGTTCATATTTGCAATCATTCGTTCCGTATGACATGGCAATAATAAGTCGTCGTCATCACAAAGCATGATAAAATCTTCTGTTGCTGTGCGCACACCGATATTCCGCGCTTCAACATGCCCGACGTTTTCTTGCAATTCAATGAGTTCGATCGGGAGCTCAGGATATGCATCAACTGCAGCTTGTACAGATGAACCTCCATCGTTAACAATAATCACTTGCGTTGGCTTGTATGTTTGTTTACTTAATGACTCTAACAATTCCGCTAATGGAAGTAGCCGGTTATATGTTGCAATGACTACAGAAACACCCAAATGACATGTCTCCTTTCAAAAATTAAAGAAGCTACAATGATACCATTATAGCTTCTTTTTGTACAATTATGCGAGTTCTTGTTGTTTCGTTTCTTTCCCGAGAAAAAGAACGGCGAGTGCACCGATAAAAATGGCGACGCAAAAAATCGCAAAAATCATCGTCATCGACACGTTTTGTGCAACTAAATAACCGACAAGAAGCGGTCCTAAAATGCCCCCAATGCGTCCGAATGAAGCTGCCATGCCTGCCCCTGTCGCGCGAATAACCGTTGGGTATTGTTCTGGCGTGTAGGCATAAAGCGCTCCCCATGCGCCGAGATTAAAGAATGATAACAGCGCTCCAAACGTCATTAACATCGCAGCCGACTCGGCATTTCCGAAGAAATAAGCGCTTAACGCTGTCCCAACTAAATAAATAATGAGCACCGCTTTTCTTCCGATGCGTTCAATCAACCAAGCCACGCTAAAATAGCCCGGCAACTGTGCCAACGTCATAATTAGCACATATTCAAAGCTTTTAATTAAACTAAATCCTTTCATCACCATCACGCTCGGCAGCCATAAAAACATGCCGTAGTACGAAAAGACGACCGCAAACCATAAAATCCAAAGCATCGTCGTTTGCTTGGCGTAAGGTTTTGCCCATACGTCTGCGATATTGCGCCAAACAGAACGACGCTCTGTCGTTTTCACCGCAATAAACTTTTGTGAATCGGGCAAGTTAATACGCAAATAAATGGCGTATAACGCAGGTAAAGCCCCTAAAATGAGCGCCATTTGCCATCCATATGCAGGAATAACGAAAAAAGAAATAAGCGCAGCTAATAGCCAGCCACCTGCCCAAAAGCTTTCTAATAAAACGACAACTTTCCCGCGCTCATGAGCAGGTACGCTTTCCGATACGAGCGTTGAAGCAACCGGAAGTTCACCGCCAAGTCCCATACCGATAAAAAAGCGTAAAATTAAAAATACCGTTAACGTTGTCGCAAAAGCAGATAAGCCGCTTCCGATTGAAAATAATAAAAGCGTAATAATAAATACTTGCTTTCGACCGATACGATCAGCTAACAATCCGAACACAAGAGCACCGACGGCCATACCGATCGAGTTCATGCTCCCGATCCAACCCATTTGCTCAGCTGTTAATCCCCATTCCTTTTGCAAAGCCGCAAGAATGAATGAAAGCATCCCGACATCCATCGCATCGAACAACCATCCAAGCCCCGCGATCCAAAGCAACTTGTTTCTTGATACGTCTTGACTCATGTCATCCCTCCGTTGTCAGCTGTCAAATTATCCTCTACACGATTATATTTCCTTTTTTGTTATGTATCAATGCAAAAAGCGTCGGAAAAGCCGACGCTTATCGCAAATCTTCTTTTGAAAAAGCTCCAGGGAGAAGTTCTTTCACCGTCGTTTCCTGTACATCGCCTTTCATATTGGCTAAAATGACAGGCATATTCGGGTCACACAATTCAACAATGACTTGACGGCATGCGCCACATGGCGGAACAGGACGTTCCGTATCCGCAACAACAGCTAACATCGCATACTCATGGTCTCCTTCTGAGTACGCTTTAAATAAAGCTGTACGTTCAGCACAGTTACATAAACCGTATGATGCGTTTTCGATGTTGCAACCTCCATACACTTTCCCATCTTTCGTTAATAGCGCTGCCCCAACTTTAAACTTTGAATACGGAACGTACGCCCGCTCTCTCGCTTGTTTTGCCGCTTCAATTAATAGTTGTTTATTCATTGTTGATCATCCCTTCTTGGGCTGTTTAGTTAAAAAACGTCTTCATTAACCAGTCAGCAACGACGCCACCTAAATATACGCCAAATACACCCATCATTCCTGCCAACACAGGCGGGGCTGGCAACGGCAAACGTAAAAACTTAAACAAAATTCCAACGACAAGCCCGGCAAGTAAGCTTAGTAATACTTCTTTCATATGTGAATGCCTCCATTAGTATGCTTCGTTTGAAGTTGTTCCTTCCATAATAGCAGGTCCAGAACTTGTACCGATCCGATTTGCTCCTGCATCAATCATCGCTTTAGCATCAGCTGCGCTACGCACACCGCCAGATGCTTTCACGCCGACGTTTGGACCAACTGTTTTGCGCATTAATGCGACGTCCTCTACTGTTGCACCGCCGCTGGCAAATCCCGTTGATGTTTTAACGAAATCCGCACCAGCACGAACAGCAATTTCGCATGCGCGCACTTTTTCCTCATCTGTTAACAACGCTGTTTCAATGATAACTTTTGTTAACGCTTTTCCTTTCGCTGCATCGACAACGGCGCGAATGTCGCGCTCTACTAATTCATCATTCCCGTCTTTTAACGCACCAATGTTGATGACCATATCGACTTCTTGCGCACCATTTTCAATCGCTTGTTTTGTTTCAAAAGCTTTCACTTCTGGCGTTGTCGCTCCTAACGGGAAGCCGATCACTGTACATACTTTCACATTCGTTCCTTGCAAACGTTCAGCAGCAAGCTTTACCCACGTTGGGTTAACGCATACTGATGCAAATTCGTACTTTTTCGCTTCTTCTACTAACTTTTCAATTTGCGCTTTCGTCGTTTCTGGCTTTAATAACGTATGATCAATCATGCTAGCAATGTTCATCATTCATTCCTCCTTGAATATTGAAAATGTTCGAAGCACACGAGGCGCTCCGCTTTTAAATAAACATACCGGCAATCGATGCGCTTAACAATGAAGCAAGCATACCAGCAAGCACAGCTTTTAATCCCATGCGCGCAATGTCGCTGCGACGGTTTGGCGCTAAGCTTCCTAAACCACCGAGTAAAATTCCCATCGAAGAAATATTAGCAAATCCACATAGCGCAAAGCTAACAATCGCTACTGTTTTCGCTGATAAATCTGGAATTTGTGGTGCAAAAGATGAATAAGCGACAAATTCGTTTAAAATTAATTTTTGGCCGATAAACCCACCAGCTGTCACCGCTTCAGACCATGGCACACCAATCGCAAACGCAATAGGCGCAAATAAGAAACCTAAAATTTTCTCAAGCGTCAACCCATCGTAATGAAACAAGTTACCGATTCCGCTGAGCAATCCGTTAATTAAAGCGATAAGGGCGATAAACGCTAACAACATCGCACCGATATTTAATGCCAACTTTAAACCGTCGCTCGCACCGCGCGCAGCTGCATCGATGACGTTTGTCGATTGTTCATCTTTTTCCATTTCAAACTGTTCATCTTCTTTAATTGGCTCTGTTTCAGGCACGATCATTTTCGCCATAACTAATCCGGCTGGGGCAGCCATGAAGCTTGCCGCAAGCAAATATTCAAGCGGAACACCTAAAAGCGAGTAACCGACAAGAACAGAACCAGCAACAGACGCTAATCCCCCCGTCATAACTGCAAACAACTCAGATTGAGTCATTTTTGATAAATATGGGCGAATAACAAGCGGAGCTTCTGTTTGCCCAACGAAAATGTTCGCTGCCGCTGACATTGACTCTGCTTTACTCGTTCCGAGCAATTTCGCAAGTGGCCCCCCGATCATTTTAATAACCCACTGCATGACACCGAGATAATAAAGAACGGAAATTAACGCCGAGAAGAAAATGACAACAGGCAACACTTGGAACGCAAAGACGAATCCGATTCCTTTTGCTGCAAACATGCCACCAAACAAGAAGTTAATCCCTTCGCTCGCATAGTTAATAATGTTCGTCACACCATTCGTTAACCATTGCAACGCAGCTTTTCCTGCTTCCCATTTTAAAACGATAAACGCAAAAGCGACTTGAATCGCAAGACCACCTAAAATCGTTCGCGGATTAATCGCTTTGCGGTTATTTGAAGAAAGAAAAGCAATTCCAAGAACAACAAAGATACCAATAAGTCCCCAAACGATATTCATGTTGCACACTCCTAATAAGTTTTTTAGTTACGTAATCAATATAACAGGAAAACGAACATATGTAAACGTTAACATGAACAAATGTCAAAGAAAATTCATGGTTTCCTTAAATCTTTCTTCCTTCTTTGCATAAATAAAGGGGGGCTTTCTTCTTTTCCCCCCATTTGTCGTTTTTTATTCTTTTTCTAACAAACATTCCGCAGTAAATTGGTCTGTCACTAATACGTTGGCATACTTTCCTTTTAACGCGCCATATATGCCTGCCACTTTATGAATCCCACCAGCGATGACAATCGAATATTCTTTTTTTCTTAACTCTTCTAATTCGATGCCAAGCGTGCGCGCATTTAGCTCTTCGCTACATAACTCTCCATTTTGGTCAAAAAAACGTGAACAAATGTCACCAGCCGCTTTTGAATAAATCGTTTGCAAGTCGGCATCTGTAAAATAGCCGAGCTGGAACAGTAGCGACTCCGATTTAATGGGCCCGATCGTAAATATTGCAATGTTTGCTTGTCGACCGAGATCGAGAATTTTACGAATGTGGCGGTCGGCTTCCATCGCTTGCTTAACAACGACATGATCGACGATGGCCGGGAGAGGCAAGTGATGTACCGTTGCGTTGAATGCGCTTCCAAACAAATGTAAAATATCAGAAGCGAACGTATTCGTTTCCGACAAGCTGACGCCACCTTTTAATTGAACGACTTTGACGTCTTTCACATGCTTATGTTTAAGCTGTAACGCAACATGATACAGCGTCGTCCCCCATGTCACGCCAATGACATCACCGTCTTTTACGATTGAACGTAAATATTCAGCTGCCTCTTTTCCAACATATTTTTTAATAATGCCATCTTGATGTTCAGGAACGGACACAACAATTGCTTTCTTGAGATTGAACTTTTGTTCAAGCTGCTTCGCTAATTGTTGAATATCTTCCGCTGGATCGTTAATTTTAATTTCCACAATCCCTTCCTCTTTCGCTTGCTGCAATAAACGGGACACGGTCGGTCGCGACACGCCGAGCTTTTTGGCAATATCATTTTGGTTGTAATCTAGCAAATAATACAACTTCGCAGCTTCCACTACTTTTTTTAACTTATCTTGCTCCATCGCTTCATCACCTTTTGTCATTGAATGAAAAAGGAGCAACCTTCCATATTTGAAGGAATACTCCCTTTTCTTTCATCATACGAAAATAGTTGAACATTTGACAAGCAAAAGTTTTAACATAATTTCCACTTGTATAAGTGAAACGCGGCTCGTCCATTTGTTTTAAATACAATATGTTCGTTTTTCTCATGTGGGAAAAACCGTGCTGTAAACACTTCTTCACCTTCATTTAAGAAAATTTCGATGGACGATGTATCGATGAATATATGGAGTGTTCGCAAATTCGATAAAACGCACTGTCTTTTTTCTTTTTCACCTTGCCGTGCAAAGCTTTCACGTTGTAGCGTGGCCACCCTTTTCTCAAAATCATATGAAAACGAAACATCGTTTTGTATGTCAATGGATAAAACACCTTGACCTTCAATATGCTTAAGTAACAGCTCAACCGTTTTTCCTTTCACTCCATCAAATTGCATCGTTTCTTTGTGCAACGATACATTTGGATAGTGAACTTCGTCGCTTCGGAGCAACTGCAATTGCTCAATCGGTCGTTGATATAATTTATCGCCAACTAAAACGAGTTCACGAGGCAACGTTAATGCATGTACCCATCGGTAAGCGATCGTTGGATGTTTATCTTCATCTTGGTCGGGAACGCCCATCCAGGCGATCATAATACGGCGACCGTATTCATCGACCATCGTTTGCGGAGCATAAAATTCAAATCCTCGATCTAATTCAGTGAATGTGCCATGTGCATATTGCCCCGTCTCGTAGTTCATCTGTCCGACGAAATATCCTGCTTGATATACGTTTTGGTAATGCATACCTTCTGGTTGTAATCCTTGTGGGCAGACGATGAGAACATCTTTTCCACCCAAACGGAATACATCTGGACACTCCCACATGTAACCGAAATTTCCGTTCTCACCGCCTGCAATAGCCCCTACATGTTCCCAATGCACAAGATCGTGGGAACGGAATAATACTGCCTTTCCGTCTAGTTGAGCGCTTTGAGCACCGATAACCATGTACCATGTATTTTCGTGCTTCCAAACTTTTGGATCTCGAAAATGAGCAGTATAACCGTCCGGGAGGTGAATAACAACCCCCTTTTTTTCAAAGTGAAGGCCGTCATTTGATATCGCCATGCATTGATACGTATGTCGCACTCCTTGATCATCTTTTACATTTCCTGTATAAAAAAGCGTCAACACACCGTCATTGTCTACAGCACTCCCTGAATAGCAACCGTTTCGGTCAAACCATTCGTCTGGAGCTAGCGCTGGCACTTGTGTTTGCCAATGAATAAGGTCGCGTGACGTATAATGCCCCCAAAATTTCGCCCCATGTGTCGTTTGAAACGGCATCCATTGATAAAATACGTGGTATTCGCCGCGCCAGTAAATGAGTCCATTTGGATCGTTCATTAGTCCGACAGGAGGCATTAAATGATAACGCAAGCGATTCGGGTCACTTTCAACAATCGATGCATACTTTTTTATTTCTTCCTCAGCTAATTGTATGAGCGATTTCATCTCGACCAACCTTCTCGTAAAATTCGTTCGACTTCATCACGCGTCGGTAAAGCTGTCATCGCCCCTTTTGTTGATGCAGCTAGCGCCCCTGAAACACTCGCAAAACGCGCCATTTGTTCAACTTCCGCAAGCGACAAGTCGTCGATCGTCCCTTCTCGCTCATGCAAGCAATAAAGCATACCGGAAACAAACGCATCTCCTGCCCCTGTCGTATCCACCGCCTCTACTTTAAGCGCTGGGGTAAATACCGATCCTTCCCTCGTGAACGCATAACTTCCGTTTTCTCCTAGCGTGACGACAATGAGTGGAATGTTGTAGGAAGCAAGGGCATCTACACCTTTTTGAATATCTTCTTCCCCTGTAATAAATGTCAATTCCTCTTCGGAAATTTTCAATACGTCCGCTTCAGTTAACATAGATATAATCATTTGGCGAGCTTGTTGTTCGCTTTCCCACAGACCGAGACGTAAATTCGGGTCATACGAGACGATCATTCCATTTTCTTTAGCTAACATAACAGCCCGCTTTGTCGCGCTTCGTGCTGGTTCGCTAATAAGTGAAATAGAACCAAAATGGAGAATGCGATGCGTCCGAAATAACGACTCATCCACTTCCTTTTCGCTTAAAAAGCGATCGGCACTCGGATTAATGTAAAAATCAAAGCTTCGTTCTCCGTTTTCGGCTAATGTCACAAAAACAACACCGGTACGAACATCGTCACTAAATTGAAGCGAAGTTGTGTTGACACCGTATTCATCGAGCGTTTCTTTCAAAAAGACACCGAGTACGTCACGTCCGACTTTTCCAACAAATGTCGATGGTATGCCAAGCCGTGCGACACCGACCGCGACATTCGCTGGCGCCCCACCAGGACTTTTTTGGTAAGCCCGATTTGTTGCATCGAGCGGAATAAAATCAATTAACGCTTCACCAAGACTAATAATTCCTTTCTTCATCGTTATTCCCTCCTACAAAAAAAGGCGAGTATTCGCTCGCCTCTTATTCTTCTTTAAATCCTAATATCCATGTTGCCACAAACGCTGTACCGACGGCAATCGCAAAACCGATTAAATAATTTATTAAGTTCGTCATCCCCATTGGTGCGACGATCGCAATCATTGGGATGCCCGTTAATCCATATGCATTTGCGACAACGTTTGTAAATACAACATACGCTCCACCAGCCGCTCCACCAATTGCTGCTGCAATAAACGGTTTTCGATATTTTAAGTTCACTCCAAAAATAACGGGTTCAGTAATACCTAAAAATGCAGAAAAGGCTGCCGGCAAAGCAATTTCTTTCGTTTTTGTACGCTTCGACTTTAAAAATACGGCCAAACCTGCTCCACCTTGGGCAACGTTTGCCATTGACCAAATTGGCAATAAATAGTTTTTACCAATATCGGCAAGCAAACCAGCTTCGATAGCATGGAAGCTATGATGCACTCCTGTGATGACGATCATCGAATACAAACCACCGAAAATAAGACCTGCCAACGCCCCACCTGTATCATATACAAAATTTAACGTTGTCGTAATACCTTTCCCTACGATGTTTCCAAGTGGGCCGATTACTAAAATAGCAGTAAAGCCTGTTAAAATGACAGTCACAAATGGCGTGACAAGTAAATCTACTGCATGCGGAACAACTTTTCGTAAACTTCTTTCAATTTTGCTCATGACATATGTTGCAAGTAAAATCGGAATAACAGTTCCTTGATACCCGATCATGGCGATATCAAAGCCGAGGAAATGCAAATACTCTGGTTCAGCACTTCCTAATCCCCATGGATTTAATAAAGCCGGATGGGTCATAATTCCACCAATAACTGCTCCTAAAAACGGATTTCCACCAAATTCTTTGGCAGCACTATAGCCAATTAAAATTGGCAAAATGATGAAAGCAGCGCTTGAAAACATGTCCAACAATACAATCCAGGCGCTATCAGGTGCTACCCAATTGAACGCTTTCATCATACCAAGTAATCCCATCAATAAACCGCTAGCTACAATGGCAGGGATAATCGGAACAAAAATATTAGACAATGTTTTCGCGAGCCGAGCAAGCGGATTCATTTTTTGCTTTAACGCCTCTTGATGTGCATCTGCATTTGCATGTTGTAAGCCCACTTGTTTAACAAATTGTTCATGCACCTTATTAACGACGCCTGTACCAAAAATAATTTGATACTGACCGGAGCTAGAAAAAGCACCTTTCACCCCATCTAATTGTTCGATAGCTTCGTGGTTCACTTTTGTTTCGTCTTTTAAAACAAGACGAAGACGAGTTGCACAATGAACAGCGCTAATGACGTTTTCCTTCCCACCAAGCAACGAAACGAGTTGCTCACTAATTTGTTCGTAATTCATATTCACCCCTCCTGTTATTATATGGAAAACAAAAAGACCTAAAACGTACATACGAATGCCGTTAAGCTTCGTCGTACATTTTAGGTCTTGCCTGCAAAGCAGTCACAATCCTACATCATTCAATTTTTATCCGCTTTCATTTTAACTTATTATTCAATTTAAGTCAATATACAACAAATATATTATTTTGTAGTTAGACGTTGGATATGCAACGTAATATAAGCGAGTTCCGTCACAGGAAATTCGATGCCGTATTCTTTTTTCGCATATTCAGCCATCGCCATCGCACATGCAAATTCTTTTTCGTACTTTTTTTGAATAAGCGCTAACATATCTGGATCCATAGTATGAAACAGCTCACCATTTTCTATTCGATTAAGCGCAAAGCGTAAATGGGTAACAAGCCGCTGATAAGATATGCTTTCTTCATCAATATGAATGCGTAACGTTTGCTTCATGAAATCAATCATTTCGCGAATTAAAGTCGTTTGCTGTAACGTTTTATTCATACTGGCTGCGTCCATTTTCGCGGTATGAATGTGAAGCGCAATATGGGCAACTTCATCATCCGGAATGTCAATACCGAGACGGTCGCGAATAAGCTGCTTTGCCCAAAGACCAATTTGGTACTCTTTCTTATACAGCACTTTAATTTCATTTAACAATTTATTTTGAATTTGATACCCTTGCTGAATGCGTTCAATCGCAAACGACAAATGATCCGTTAATGCAATGTGAATGTGGTTATTCAACGGTGCTTGCAACTGTCCTTCTGCATAGCTAATAATTTCTTCGGCAATATCGATATGTTCTTCAGGAAGAGTACGCAACAACTCTTGGAATTTTTCGTTTTCTTCTTCCATCACAAAAATTTTCTCGATTTTCGCACGAGGTACGATGTCGTTTTTCTTTTTTTGAAACGCGATACCCGGTCCCATTACAATTTTTTCTTGACCCTCATCCAATACAACGACGGCGTTATTATTTAAAATTTTATGAATTCGCAACGTCATCTTCGTCCCCTTAACGATCTATTTCGTTATATCACTTATATTACTTCAAATGTACTTTCATTAAAACGGTCTTCCCTCTTTCCACTTGTTCCACATGTTCCCAACCATACTCTTTCACCGCATCCCCGTTCGTTATGACTACAGGAGTAAGATCGCTTTTCGCCTTTTGTTGCACAAGCGATACATCAAACGACAAAAGCAAGTCACCAGCCTTCACACGCTCTCCCGCTTTCACATACGCTTCAAACCCTTCCCCTTGCATATGAACAGTATCGATTCCAACATGTATAAGAATTTCTAATCCTCCCTCTGAACGCAAACCTACTGCATGTTTCGTCGGGAATACTTGTACGACCTCTCCATTGACTGGTGAAACAACAACACCGTCTATTGCCTCGATCGCCAAACCCTCTCCCATCATCTTTTGGGCAAATACAGGGTCTGGAACATCATCGAGCGGTCGCACATTTCCTGTTAACGGGGCGACAATCGTTTCTTCACGTTTACGAAGCCATTTAAACATTTGAAATATCCCCCCTTATAAAGAATTATTTGGATAAAAACAAAAGACCTAAAACGCAAGGAAGACACGACTCTCCCATCCGTTTTAGGTCTTGCCTGCTTATGCAGTCACAATCCTACGTATTTAGCTTCTTCTTATAAGTTAAAGTAAGCTCTTTCATTTGTCAATATGCTACAATAATCATAAGACAACATACGAAACGGAGTGGATGTTTGTGAACCCTTTTGCCACTCATTTTGACAGCTTAGAGGAGTTTGCCGATCGTGTGAGCGAACTGTTACAATGTCCGATTACAATTGAAGATGCAAACCATCGCCTAATGGCTTATAGCGGACATGAACATTACACTGATCCCGCCCGCACAGCGACCATCATTCACCGACGCGTACCGGAGCGAGTCATTAACAGTTTATGGCGTGAAGGAGTGATTCCAAAGCTTTTGCAAAGCGAACAGCCTGTCCGTGTGGCACAAATTTCAGAAGTAGGACTTGGCAATCGCATCGCCATTTCAATTTGGAAAAATAAAGAGGTGCTCGGATTTATTTGGGCAATTGAAATGGATGAACCTTGGACGGAACAACAATTCGATGTATTAAAACAGGCTGCAAAAGCGGCAAAAAATTTATTGTTGCAAGTGCAAATTCGGAAGCATAAAAAAGAAGAGCGCATTCAAGAATTTTTTTGGAAGCTATTAACCGGACACTTTTCGTCTCCGCACGATATTGTTGAACAATGCAACGAATTAAACGTACACGTATATCCGTTTTTTGCTGTTGGCATTTTTCAATTTCAACAACATATTCAAACGCAAGTGGAAAGGCAAATTGATTACTTATTAAAGACGACACAACAGCTTGCCGTGCCGCTCTATACGATCGATCATCAACGGCTCATCGTGCTTGTCGCCCCAAGTTCGAACGTCTACGGTGAAGCGCATATTGAACGGTTTTTCCGTTCGTTTATGACGCAAATGAAAGAACGTTTTCGCGTCGACATTGTAATGGGGGCTTTCGGAAACGTATATGAATGTTATACGAACATCGCTAAAAGCTACGAAGAAGCACAAACCGTATTAAAAATGAAGCGCGCATTTCCTCATCAACTTGCTGATGTTCAAAGTTACCAACATCTCGGCATGTATCAGTTTTTCGATTTACTTTTTGAGAAAAAGCGACATGGGGATTTCCACAATGCTGCGCTCGACAAGCTGAAACAATACGATGCTCAACATCATACAAACTTAGTCGAAACGATCGAAACGTATCTCGATTACGACAGCAATGTGAACGAAACGGCAAAAGCGCTCAATATTCATCCAAATACGCTTGCTTATCGGCTAAAGCGAATTAGCGAAATCGGACATATCGACTTAAGCAATATGAGTGAAAAAGTAAAACTATACGTTGATATGAAATTAGACAAATATCGGGCAACATAGCTTTTGTGGAAATCCACAAAAGCTTGTTTTTTCTTTCTCTTTTCTAAACAAACAACAAATGATAAAAAACATTTATACTGTAGATAATAATGAAAGAAAACATGAAAGGGGAAACAGCACATGATTATTGGTGTTCCAAAGGAAATTAAAAATAACGAAAATCGCGTAGCCATTACACCTGCTGGCGTTATGTCGTTCGTCAGCAATGGACATACCGTATTAATTGAGAAAAACGCAGGGGTTGGAAGCGGTTTCACAGATGAAGCTTACGTTCAGGCAGGTGCACAAATCGTTGAACGTGCCGCAGATGTATGGGCGCAAGCAGATATGGTGATGAAAGTAAAAGAGCCGCTACCGAGCGAGTACGAATACTTCCGTCCGGGATTAGTATTATTCACATACTTACACCTTGCTGCTGAACCAGAGTTAGCGCGCGCACTTAAAGAAAAAGGCGTCATCGCGATCGCTTATGAAACGGTACAGGTTGGTCGCACGCTACCGCTCTTAACTCCGATGAGCGAAGTGGCGGGACGTATGGCAGCGCAAATCGGTGCCCAATTCCTTGAAAAAACAAAAGGTGGAAAAGGTATTCTTCTTTCCGGT
The DNA here is from genome assembly GCF_019448545.1 of Anoxybacillus sp. ST4. Taxonomy (NCBI): domain Bacteria; kingdom Bacillati; phylum Bacillota; class Bacilli; order Caryophanales; family Anoxybacillaceae; genus Anoxybacillus; species Anoxybacillus sp. ST4. The sequence goes on from NZ_JAHZOE010000004.1 coordinate 154,739, forward strand.
GTTCCAGGCGTTAGCCGCGGAAAAGTAACGATTATCGGCGGTGGCGTCGTTGGAACAAACGCTGCGAAAGTTGCGATCGGCTTAGGCGCAAACGTAACAATTATCGACTTAAGCGCCGAACGTTTACGTGAACTTGATGATATTTTCGGAAGCCAAATTAATACGCTTATGTCTAACCCAATGAACATCGCGCAAGCTGTCGCCGAGTCCGACCTTGTGATCGGTGCCGTATTAATTCCTGGGGCGAAAGCGCCAAAACTAGTGACAGAAGAAATGGTAAAAGCGATGCAACCAGGCTCTGTCATCGTTGACGTAGCAATTGACCAAGGCGGTATTGTTGAAACGAGCGACCACGTAACAACGCACGACAACCCAACATATGTGAAACACGGCGTCGTTCACTACGCAGTAGCGAATATGCCTGGAGCTGTGCCACGTACATCAACACTTGCGCTCACAAACGTCACAATGCCGTACGCGTTACAAATTGCAAATAAAGGCGTACACAAAGCGGTTGCAGACAACCCTGCATTACGCCTTGGTGTAAACGTCGCAAACGGAGAAATCACATACGAAGCAGTCGCACGCGACCTCGGTTACGACTACGTTCCGGTTGAAGTAGCTTTGGAAAAACAACTATTAGCATAAAAAAACAAAAGGTGTCCTGACAAACGGGACACCTTTTTCCTATAACACTTTGGATAAAAACGACTTCGTTCGCTCATGTTGTGGTGCATCAAAAATTTGTTGTGGCGTTCCTTCCTCTACGATCACTCCACCGTCCATAAAGAGAACACGATCCCCGACTTCACGCGCAAATCCCATTTCATGCGTCACGACGACCATCGTCATTCCTTCTTTCGCCAACTGCTTCATAACCGCAAGCACCTCACCGACCATTTCTGGATCAAGGGCAGATGTCGGTTCATCAAACAACATCACTTTCGGTTCCATCGCAAGCGCACGAGCGATCGCGACCCGCTGCGCCTGTCCGCCCGATAAAGAGTCCGGATATACGTTCGCCTTATCTTGCAAACCGACTTTCGCAAGCAATTGTAGCGCTTTTTCTGTCGCTTTTTCCTTTGGCCATTTGCGCACTTTCATCGGAGCAAGTGTGATGTTATCAAGCACCGTCATATGCGGAAATAAATTGAATCGTTGAAATACCATTCCTACTTCTTCGCGCACTTTATTTAAATCCGTTTTCGGATCTTTTAAATGGAATCCATCGACGATAATATCGCCTTCATCGAAATCTTCAAGCATGTTTAAACAACGTAAAAATGTCGATTTTCCTGAACCGGAAGGACCAATGACAACGACAACTTCTTTTTCACGAATATGCACGTCAATTCCTTTTAACACGTGTAGCGATCCGTACGATTTTTTTAAGTTGGTCACTTGAATCATGCATCATACCTTCTTTCTAACCGGTGTAACAGCTTGCTTAGCGAAAGAGTGAGAATTAAATAAATAAGGGCAACAGTTAAGTAAGGCTCCCAAACGCGATAATATTGACCTTGCATCGCCCGTCCCCAATACATGAGTTCAGGTGCTGCAATGATAGCCGCAAGTGACGAGTCTTTAATAAGGACGATAAATTCATTGCCAAGCGGTGGGATCATTCGTTTAATCGCTTGCGGTAAAATGATGTAACGCATCGCTTGTACATGTGTCATACCGAGCGAGCGAGCTGCTTCCATTTGACCACGATCGATCGATTGAATGCCGGCCCGGAAAATTTCTGCGATATACGCAGCTGCGTTTAACGATAAAGAAATCGCTCCTGATACGAGCGGATTCGGCTGCGCTGTAAACATCGGCATGACACCGAAATGAATAAGTAAAATTTGTACAAATAGCGGTGTTCCACGGAAAAAATGAACGTACCAATCAAATGGAAGACGAATGAAGCGGTTTTGAACCATTTTTCCAAGCCCAATTACTAACCCGAGCATCGTCCCAAAGACGATACCGACTAATGATAGGCCGATCGTCCATAATACCCCTTTAAGAAAGAACGGCGCATATTCAACTACAATATCAAAACGAAAATCCATATGTCTCACCTTTCCCTTTGAAAAAATTGCGTAACTGGAGACAGTTACGCAATTTTTACATCAACGTTATTGCTGTTGTTGTAATGATTCAATATTCGGTTCTGTGCCAAACCATTTTTTATAAATTTCTGTATACGTGCCATTTTCAATGACTTTTTTCAACGCTTCGTCTACTTTTTGTTTGAGCTCGCTACCTTTCGGGAACATAAAACCGTAAAATTCGGATTCAAAATGGTCTAGATCTTCAAACGCTACAATTTTAGCATCCGGATTATTTTTTACGTATTCGTTCGCTACCGCATTGTCCGTCACAACTGCCTCCACACCGCCGTTTAATAAATCCATAATCGCAACGACCGTATTCTCAAACTTTTTAATGTTTTTACTCTCTTTTCCTAAAATTTTCTCAACTGCTTCTTGTCCAGTTGTACCATTTTGGACCCCAACTACTTTTCCTTGTAAATCTTTCGCGCTTTTAATCGAACTTCCTTCTTTCACAAGAATCATATGTGTTGATTCAAAGTAAGGAATAGAGAAGTCATATGTTTTTTTCCGATCGTCGTTGATCGTAATGCCCGAAACAGCCATATCCGCTGTTTTCCCTTGAATAGCCGCAAACAATGGATCCCAGCCGATATTTTTTAATTCATATTCTAGTCCAGCTTCTTTCATGACAGCTTTTAATAAATCGACATCAAAGCCGACAATTTCCCCTTTATCCATGTATTCGAATGGAGCAAACGCCGCATCTGTGACGACAGTCATTTTCTTTTCTGTTGTTGCTGTTTTTTCTGTCGAACTACCGCATCCGACAAGCGCAAACATAAGTATAAAAACAAGTGTTGCAATCATTCCTTTTTTTATCATTGTTATTCCCCCTTACTATTTGCTGTAAAATAATAAATACTTGTTTATAAACATGTTATGCTCCTCATGTTTCACATATTATCAGCTTTTTTGTTTTTATGCAACAAATTTTATAAAAATAATTTTCGGAAAAATCTTTATTTTAAAAAATGTTTTCGCTCAATCTTTCACAAATTTTTCAACACTTTATTCTCCCGTGCGTGTAATAAAGTAGTATTCTTTATATAGGGGGTTACTATTCCTTAATGATTGGGAGGAGATTATGATGGCGCTACTTACTGTGAATGAAACGTTAACGGACGCATGGAGAACGTTTAAAGGTGATAAGTGGAAAAAAGAAATTGACGTTCGCGACTTTATTTTAAATAACGTAACCGTTTACACAGGGGATGAATCGTTTTTACAAGGTCCAACTGAAGCGACAAAAACACTTTGGGAACAAGTGATGGAACTTTCAAAACTTGAACGCGAAAAAGGCGGCGTTCTCGACATGGATACAGAAATTGTATCGACCATCACGTCGCACGGACCAGGCTATTTAAACAGGGAACTTGAAAAAGTTGTCGGTTTTCAAACAGATCAGCCATTTAAGCGAGCGCTCATGCCATTTGGGGGCATTCGCATGGCGGAGCAGGCGTGCGAAGCTTACGGATATGAAGTGAGCGATGACGTAAAGAAAATTTTTACTCAATATCGTAAAACGCATAACCAAGGCGTATTTGACGTGTATACGGACGAAATGAAAGCGGCACGTAAAGCCGGAATTATTACAGGACTCCCTGATGCATACGGACGCGGCCGCATTATCGGAGACTATCGCCGCGTTGCTTTATACGGCGTTGATCGTTTAATTGAAGAAAAGAAAAAAGACTTACGAAACACAGGCGCGCGTACAATGAGCGAAGACATCATTCGTCTCCGCGAAGAACTAGCAGAGCAAATTCGCGCCCTCCAAGAACTAAAAGAAATGGCTGCAAGCTACGGCTACGATATTTCAAAGCCGGCGCGCAACGCACATGAGGCGTTTCAATGGCTATACTTTGCTTACCTCGCTGCGATTAAAGAACAAAACGGTGCAGCAATGAGTTTAGGTCGCGTTTCTACGTTTTTAGATATTTATATCGAACGCGACTTGCAAGAAGGGACATTAACAGAACGGGAAGCACAAGAGCTTGTTGACCATTTCGTTATGAAGTTACGCCTCGTCAAATTCGCGCGAACACCAGAATATAATGAGCTATTTAGCGGCGACCCAACGTGGGTAACCGAGTCGATCGGCGGTGTCGCGATTGACGGCCGTCCGCTTGTGACGAAAAACTCGTTCCGCTTCTTGCATACGCTCGACAACTTAGGGCCTGCACCGGAACCAAACTTAACGGTGCTTTGGTCCACACAATTGCCAGAAGCGTTCAAAAAATATTGCGCGAAAATGTCGATTCAAACAAGCTCTATCCAATATGAAAATGACGATTTAATGCGCCCTGAGTTCGGCGATGACTACGGCATTGCGTGCTGCGTATCCGCCATGCGCATCGGCAAACAAATGCAATTTTTCGGCGCGCGCGCAAACCTTGCGAAAGCATTATTATATGCGATTAATGGCGGCGTAGATGAAAAATTAAAAGTGCAAATCGGTCCAGAATTTGCGCCAATCACATCTGAATACTTAGATTACGATGAAGTGATGCGCAAGTTTGATAACGTCATGGAATGGCTTGCTGAATTGTATATTAATACATTAAATGTCATCCATTACATGCACGATAAATATTGTTATGAGCGCATTGAAATGGCGCTCCACGATACGCACATTTTGCGCACGATGGCAACTGGTATCGCTGGGTTGTCCGTTGTCGCTGACTCATTAAGTGCCATTAAATATGCGAAAGTAAAAACGATTCGCGACGAAAACGGCTTAGCTGTCGACTTTGAAATTGAAGGCGACTTCCCGAAATACGGTAACAACGATGATCGTGTAGATTCGATTGCTGTCGATATTGTTGAGCGCTTCATGACAAAATTGCGCAAACATAAAACGTATCGCGATTCAAAACATACAACATCGATCTTAACAATCACGTCAAACGTCGTCTATGGAAAAAAGACAGGAAATACACCAGATGGTCGTCGCGCTGGTGAACCGTTCGCCCCTGGTGCGAATCCATTACACGGTCGCGATACAAAAGGAGCGCTTGCATCGTTAAGCTCTGTCGCAAAATTACCGTATGAATATGCATTAGACGGTATTTCAAACACGTTCTCAATCGTACCAAAAGCGCTTGGGAAAGATGAAGCGACACGCATTCAAAACCTTGTCGCGATTTTAGATGGCTATGCGCAAAAACGCGGTCATCATTTAAACGTCAACGTCTTTAACCGCGACACGTTGCTTGACGCGATGGAACATCCTGAAAAATATCCGCAACTCACCATTCGCGTATCAGGCTATGCGGTCAACTTTATTAAATTAACACGTGAACAACAAATTGACGTCATTAATCGGACGTTCCATGAAACAATGTAATGAAGCTCCCACACATCGTGGGAGCTTTCTACCTAGGAGGAAACAACATGAACGGATTTATTCATTCCATCGAATCGTGCGGGACGGTGGATGGTCCCGGCATTCGTTACGTCATTTTTACTCAAGGCTGTTTATTGCGCTGCCAATATTGCCATAACGCAGATACGTGGGACATCGGCAAAGGAAAACAAATGTCGGTCGAGGAAATTATTGCTGACGCTGAAACGTATTTGCCGTTTATGCAAGCATCCGGTGGTGGGATTACAGTAAGCGGTGGGGAGCCGCTTTTGCAAATCGATTTTTTAATTGAGTTATTTCGCCGTTGTAAACAGCTTGGCATTCATACAACGATTGATTCGTCTGGCGGATGTTATACGACGGAAGCATCATTTCAACAAAAATTAGATGAATTGCTTCAATATACAGATTTAATTTTGCTTGATTTGAAACATATCGATGAAAAAAAACATCGTAAACTAACAGGAAAAACGAATGAACATATTTTAGCGTTTGCGCGCCTATTATCAAAGCGAAACGTACCCGTTTGGATTCGCCATGTGCTCGTTCCAACCGTCACAGACGATGAAGAAGATTTACGTCGCTTAGCTGACTTCATTCGCACGTTAGACAACGTCGAAAAAATTGAAGTTCTTCCGTATCATCAACTCGGCGTATACAAATGGAAAGCACTTGGACTTACGTATCCGCTTGAAGGTATCCCAACGCCATCAGAACAACTTGTTGAAAAAGCAAAACAAATATTAGGCGCAAAATAAGCTGGTCGTCATTGACCAGCTTTTTGCATAAATTTCGCTTTCAACTCATCCCATGTCAATTGCTCCGTCCGTTGCACGAGCCAATCGGGAGACAGCGAGGCTAAATGCACTCCGATGCCGATCGAAAACATATTCGCCTGTTTGATCGCTTTCATTCCCGCTTCCCCATCTTCAATAGCGACACAATGGGATGGGTTGACACGAAGTTGTTTCGCAGCTGTTAAAAAAATTTCTGGATCTGGCTTCATGCGCGTAATTGTTTTTACATCGACAATGACATCGAAAAAAGAGCGCACGTTGAGCCGCTCAACAACGACACTTACGTTTGAACTTGACGATGCGAGCGCCATCGGGACACCGTCGCGCTGAATGTCGCAAAGAAACTCCCTCATTCCCGGCAACACGTCACTTGGCGACAATTGCTCGATCAATTCGCGATAATATCGACCGCGCCGGTCACCAAGGGCTCGTTTTTCTTCCTCCGACCATTCATGCGCCTTTTCCCCAAGAAGCGTCTCAACCATCGCCTGTCTGCTCATCCCTTGTAACTTTTGATTGAGCTGTCGATCAAAGGGCACTCCGATTTCATCGGCGACACGTTTTGTCGCGATATAGTACAGCTCAACCGTATCAGCAATGACGCCATCTAAATCAAAAATCACTGCTTCAATCATTGCGTCCTCCCATTTTCCTTTCCACCATTTTTCTTAGTCGTGGGCTAAGTGAAAGCTTCATCCAATGTTCGTATATTTCTTTCTTTTCCGCTAGCGACAGATGATAACGCTCCCCTGCCACTTGTTTCGCCCGCTTCGTGATTTCATAAAGGGAAATCGCTGCCGCGACAGAAATGTTAAAACTTTGCACAAATCCATTCATCGGAATGACGAACTTTCCATCTGCCAAAGCAAGCGCTTCTTCTGATACCCCACGATGCTCATTTCCGAACAAAAGCACTGTCGGTTTCGCTACGTCAATTTGTTCAAGCGGAATTGTTCCTTCCCCTAAATAGCTCGCATATACTTGATAGCCGTTTTGTTGGAGATGGCGAATTGCCCGCTCAATTGATGAATGTTTATGCACCGTTAACCATTTGTCCGCATGTCGCGTCACCCATTTGTTCGGCTCAAACGGAGCCGCTCCGGTAACGACATGAACGTCTTGAATACCGAACGCTTCCGCCGAACGCAATACCGCTGCCTGATTGTGCGGGTCGTCTACCGCTTCCGTCAAAATGGTAATATACCTCGTCCGTTCGCTTAACACATCGTACATCCGCTTTAAGCGACTTGGCAAAATCATTTCCCAAAGCAAGCGATTGTCGTCAGTTAACAATCCTTCTTCTATACGTTGTGCTAACCATTGCTGTTCTTCCTCTTTTGCCATTCGCACGCGACAACCCTCCTACGCTTTAATGACATGTGCGGTTTTCCCATTTGTCAACTTTAATAAGTCTTGAACAGAAAGCTTCATTTGCGTGCCAATTTTTCCTGCGCTCACAATGATTTGCTCGTGCGCAAGAGCTGATTCGTCAACATACGTGTCGTACATTTTTTTCATCCCAATTGGTGAACAACCGCCGCGCACATACCCTGTCATTTTTTCAATGTCTCCCACAGGCAACATATGCACGCTTTTTTCTCCAACAACAGCCGCCGCTTTTTTTACATGCAACTCCGCTGCGACAGGGATGACGAACACGTAAAGTTGTCCGCTCGTCCCTTTTGTCACAAGCGTTTTATATACAATCTCTTCACGTTGTCCAATTTTTTTCGCAACCGATCTCCCATCAATTTGCCCATCGGCATAGTCATAAGTGAGCAATTCATATGGCACACGTGCGCGATCGAGCATGCGCACAGCATTCGTCTTTGTTTGTTTCACCATCCGTCCCTCGCTTTCCCCTATTAGTGTACCATAAACAAAAAGAAGGGACATCCTTTACGGGACGCCCCTCATTCACTTACACTCCCTTATACGCTTGACGATAAATGTCAGCGAGGTCGCTCACTAACGGCAATTTTGGATTGGCTGTTGTACATTGATCTTCAAACGCTAATTCAGCGAGTTGTTCGACTTTGCTTTCAAACTCTTCTTTTTTCACACCTGTAGCTGCGATGCTTAGCGGCATATCGAGTTCTTTCGCTAGCTTAATGATTGCTTGAACAAGGCTTTCGACACCTTCTTCTGTCGTTTTTGCTGGCAAGCCGAGCAAGCGCGCAATTTGAGCATAACGTTCGTCAGCTACGAAATGTTCGTACTTCGGAAACGCTGTAAACTTCTTCGGTTTTTGCGCATTGTAACGAATGACATGCGGCATTAAAATCGTATTTGCCCGTCCGTGCGGAATATGGAATTCTGCACCAAGTTTATGCGCTAAACTATGGTTAATGCCTAAGAAGGCGTTCGCAAATGCCATACCCGCAATCGTTGACGCGTTATGCATTTTTTCGCGCGCGACTTCATCGTTTCCGTTTCTGTATGCGCGTGGCAAGTATTCAAAAACGAGCTGAATTGCTTTTAAAGCTAATCCGTCTGTATAGTCGTTCGCCATGTTCGATACGTACGCCTCAATCGCATGCGTTAATACGTCCATACCTGTATCTGCTGTAATATGTTTTGGCATCGTCATAACAAATTGTGGGTCAACGATGGCGACATCTGGTGTTAACTCATAATCAGCAAGCGGATATTTGACGTTATTTTTCTTATCTGTAATGACCGCAAACGATGTCACTTCTGAACCTGTACCAGACGTTGTTGGAATCGCCACAAATTGCGCCTTTTGGCCGAGTTTTGGATATTTAAATACACGCTTACGAATATCTAAAAACTTTTGTTTTAACCCATTGAAGTCTGTATTCGGATGTTCATAGAACAACCACATCGCTTTCGCCGCGTCCATTGCCGAACCACCGCCGAGCGCGATGATGACGTCTGGCTGGAACGCATGCATCATGTCGGCACCTTTCATCACTGTTTCAATCGATGGATCCGGCTCAACTTCTGAGAAAATTTCGCAATGCACATAATCTGGGCGTTTGCGTAAATAGTACAACACTTTATCAACATAGCCGAGCTTCACCATACCTGGGTCTGTAACGATAAAGGCACGCGAGATGTTTGGCATTTTCGCTAAATATTGTGTCGCGTATTTTTCAAAATAAATTTTTGGCGGAACTTTAAACCATTGCATGTTTACATTCCTTCTCGCTAATTTTTTAATGTTAATTAAATGTGTCGCCCCAACGTTTGTCGAAACAGAGTTGCCACCGAACGTACCGCAACCGAGCGTCAATGACGGAATGTATGCGTTGTAAATATCACCGATCGCTCCTTGTGAAGATGGGGCGTTCGAGATAATTCTTCCGACTTTCATTCGCTTACCGAATTCAAGAATGACGTCTTGATTTTCCGAATGAATAACAGCCGAGTGGCCAAGCCCGCCAAATTCGAGCATTTCTTCTGCTCGTTTTAATCCTTCTTCTGTACTATTCACCTTATAGCACGCCAATACCGGGCTTAATTTTTCACGAGAAAGCGGCTCTTGCGGACCGACGCTTTTTAGTTCTGCCACAAGAATTTTCGTATCAACTGGCACATCAACGCCTGCCATTTTCGCAATTTCATATGCTGGTTTACCGACGATATTCGGATTGACTGCGCACGTATTTTCATTAATGACGAGCTTTTCAACTTTTTTCTTTTCTTCTTCATTTAAGAAATAACATTTGTTTGCGATCATCTCATTTTTCACAGCATCATAAATTTCTTTATCAATAATGACCGCTTGTTCAGATGCACAAATCATGCCGTTGTCAAACGTTTTTGATAGAATAAGATCGTTCACGGCACGTTTTATATTTGCGGTTTTCTCAATATAGCAAGGCACGTTACCAGGTCCAACCCCTAATGCTGGCTTTCCTGAGCTATATGCCGCTTTAACCATGCCTGCTCCACCTGTCGCAAGAATAAGCGAAACGCCAGGATGATGCATCAGTTGTTGCGTCGCTTCGACAGAAGGCGTTTCGATCCATTGAATACAATGCTCTGGCGCACCCGCCGCAATCGCTGCATCGCGTAAAATGCGTGCCGCTTCACTGCTGCATGTTTGAGCGGATGGGTGGAACGCGAAAATGATTGGATTGCGCGTTTTAATAGAAATGAGCGCTTTAAACATTGTTGTTGACGTTGGGTTTGTTACCGGTGTGACCCCAGCGATCACCCCAACAGGCTCGGCAATTTCAATGATGCCTTCTTGTTCATTTTCTCGGATGACGCCAACCGTTTTATCGTATTTAATGTTATGGTAAATATATTCTGTCGCAAAAATGTTTTTAATAATTTTATCTTCATACACGCCGCGCTTTGTTTCTTCAATAGCTAGTTTCGCTAAATACATATGTTTATCAAGCCCAGCTAACGCCATTTGTTTAACAATATGATCAATCGTTTCTTGATCGTAATCACGAAACGATTTAAGCGCCTTTTGAGCATTAGCAACGAGCGTATCAATCATTTTTGTAACTTCCTTCTTTTGGTCTAATACTTTTTCCTCCACAGCCATATAAGCCCCTCCCATAATTATTCTTGTGAAAAATTTCACAAGTTAATCAAAAATAAAAATGTGATTGTTTTCACATTTTTATTATAATGAATTGGATTTCGTTTGTGTGTGTCAACTTTGTGAAATATTGAGCAAATATATTTTGTAAGAAAACTGCTTCTTGGAAAAGAAGCAGCTACTCACATACGGGATTGCGCGGAATTTTCGTAAACGAAATATCGTTGTACATGCGCGTATTCCGTTTAACGATCACGACGTAGTTAACCGTCCATATATAAGAAGGAATATCTTGGTTATCTTCAAACATCATCGCTTCAAATTCATCGCCAATCATCTCTTCGAATAATTCCAATGTGTATGTTTCTGCATCTGTCGAAAAGTCTCTCCATTCGCATATAAGCATCTTTTGTCACCTCAACTTTTCTGTTGTTACCATTATTGTAACATTATTTTTTTATTTTTAGATTGTGAAATATTGAACAAATCATGAATATTACTTATTCGTTATATATGCTTGTTTCGGATGGTTTGGTTGGTCTGGATACTTTAAGCGCATTTTTCCTTCTGCTAATAACTTTCCTAAATAATTGTTTCGTAAACCGTCTGGCGTCCTTTCTAATAAGTAGGCTAATTCTTTTAACATTAATGGTCGGCGGGCACATAATTGCAAAATCACTTCTTCCATCTTCGCCGGGGCAAGTCTTTTTTTCTTCCGTGCAATCCCAGCAATGCTCCAAAGCTCTTGATCGATATGCATTCCTTCGTTGTTATTTACGGAGTTGATCGATTTATTTAAGGAGCTTTCGGGTTTATTTTCGGAGTTCTGATCTTTATTTAAGGATTTATCTATTATATTAACGGAGCTAAGTTCGTTATTTAAGGAACTTAACTCTTTATTTACGGACTCAAACTCGCTATTATAGGAGTTTAGGTCGTTGTTGTAGGAGTTTTCGTTGTTATTTATGGAGTCCGCTAACTCTACATGCTCCGACCAATCACATATCATTTCTAAATCGTCGTTTTGTTTATGTCTTTTTGGGAAGGACACAACTGGTAATGTTATGACCGTCCGCTCCTGGAAATCGTATTGATCAATGACAGGCTGTTGCAAGCAAATCGTTTCGATCGTTTTCAATCCTAAACCAGCCCGTTTGCAAAAATGAATGTAAATAAACATTTTAAATATATTTGGATTTCGCAAATGGCTCATCCCACCGTTATATGCTTGATCTAAAGGAATGCGAAAAAGCCCTGGATTTGAGAACTGTATAGATGACTGTTGGCGCTCAACAATAATTCCTCCATCTCCGTTATAATCAGCATGAACGAGCGCGTTCATAAGCGCCTCATGAACCGCTTCTTTTTCTTTCTCTAATCCATCTTGCATCTCGTTCATCACTTTAAAATAAAAATCATAAATATTTCCCGACCATGTTCCATCTTGTGAAGTGAAACGATTTGTCCAATGCATATCATTGTCGTCATGCTCACGATATTCCAAAAAGTATTGTGGTAAAACTTCTGTAATCATTCGCTCTTCGCTGAACATAAGGAGCCCTGCTAATGTGAGCCCTTCTTTGTTTGTATCTCGTATTTTTCCCCACGCCCCAATTTTATATAAAAAATCTTTCGTTTCTAACCCGTTCCACGGATGGTTTGGCTTTGCTTTCGCAAATTGTTCGCGATAATGACGAACAGATTCTAAATGCAATTCATTAAGCCCGTAATGTTCTAACACCACGTTATCTTGTAAACGAATGTTTGCATCTTTATTCACTTTCGATCTCCCTCTTACGTTATGTTATAAAAACGTTTCGATACTCGTCTATTTCCATTTTATCATCTTTGCAAATGTTCATCATAAACTTTTCGATTTGGGGAAAATTAAGAAAAACATGGTTATGGAGGAACAAAAACATGTCTCTACCAAAGTTATCACAATCGTATTGGCTACAAACAACAACTATTCCGTCTTTTCCATCTCTGACACAACCGATTGAAACAGATGTAGCGATTATTGGTGGAGGAATAACAGGCATTACGACGGCCTATTTGCTCGCTAAACAAGGCGTGCGTGTCGCCGTCATCGAAGCAGATCGGCTATGTCACGGCACAACAGGGCATACGACTGCAAAAATGACTGCCCAGCATGATCTCATTTATCATGAACTGATAGCCCACTTTGGCGAGGATAGTGCTCGTCAATATTACGAAGCAAATAAAGAAGCATTGCAATCGATTTTGCACATCATAAAAGAACATAATATTCATTGCGACTTATCGGTAGAAGACGCATACGTGTATACGACTGAAGAAACGCAATTATATAAGCTTGAGGCGGAATGGAAAGCGTATGAAACGCTCGGCATCGACGGGGCATATGTCGATCAACTGTCGCTTCCTTTCTCCATCCAAGGTGCAGTCATGATGCGAAACCAAGCGCAATTTCATCCGCTCCATTATATAAAAACATTAGTTGATCTTGCAGTAAAATACGGGGCATCGTTTTATGAAAAAACGGTTGCGGTCGAGATTGAACCGACAACGCAACCCGTCGTGAAGATGAAAAACGGAGCTACCATGACGTGCGATACGGTCATCATTTGTACTCACTTTCCGTTTTTTGATCCTTCTTTTTATTTTGCTCGTTTACATGCCGAACGGTCATACGTTATTGCAGTCGAGTCGCATGAACGATTGCAAGGCATGTATTTAAGCGCAAATGAACCAAAGCGATCTCTTCGCTGCACAACGATGGAAGGCAAGCCACTTCTTCTAATCGGCGGTGAATCGCATAAAGTCGGACAAGGGATCAACATGATTCAACACTATGAAGCGTTACAAGTATTTAGTGAACATATGTTTGATTTATCACATGTGCTATATCGTTGGTCGGCACAAGATCTCGTCACGCTAGACAATCTTCCATACATCGGTCCAATTCGCAAAAGTCTCCCTCACATTCTTGTTGCGACAGGATATCGAAAATGGGGGATGACGACAAGTATGGTCGCTGCTCGTCTTTTGACAGATTTAGCGTTACAAAAAGAAAATCGTTACGCGCATTTATTTACTCCGTCGCGATTTGTCGCTGACCCGTCATTAAACAGTTTGTTGACAGAAGGCATCGATGTCGCTAAACATTTTTTAACTGGAAAGCTCGAATATGCTCTTCGTACCCCGCGCGACATATCGAAAGGGGAAGGGGCAGTGGTCAATGTGGACGGAAAACGGGCAGGTGCCTATCGCGATGAACAAGGCACACTGTATGTCGTCGATACAACGTGTACGCATATGGGTTGCGAACTTGAGTGGAACAATAGTGAAAGATCATGGGACTGCCCGTGCCACGGTTCACGCTTCTGTTTTACTGGAAAAGTGCTAGAAGGACCAGCTATCGAACCACTTCAACAGCTTAAAGGGGATGAATGATGAACGGAATACAACAAACCGTCACGCACTCGCTCGATATGAACGAACAAACGTTGCGTGACTATTTCACAAAAACTCCCGACCTCATTTATTGTCATATATGGATTGGCGAGCCGAAAAAAAGAGCATTGCTCGTATATCTCAATACGCTCGTCGATAAAAACTCGATTAACAATAACATTATTGATCCGCTTTTATTTGAAACGAAACAAATTGGAGCGATTACGGACATTCAATTGCCGATCGGGTCGAAATCATATACGACAAAATGGGAACACGTCATTCAACATGTGTTTCAAGGAGAAACCGCACTATTCCTAGACGGTGACGACCACGTATTGCTGTTGGATACACAAGGATGGCCGCAACGCGCCATTGCAGAACCGCAAGTGGAATCGTCGCTGAAAGGATCGCACCAAGGGTTTATTGAGACGTGCGAAAAAAATATTGCGCTCATTCGACGTTATTTACCGCACCAACAGTTAAAAATTGAAGAGACAACGGTCGGCAGACGCGGTCACACACCTGTCTCTATTTTATATTTAGAAGATGTAGCTCACCCCGAAGTACTACAAGAACTAAAAGATCGCATCGAGCAAATCGACGTCGATACGATCGTCAATACAGGCGAACTTATGCAACTGATTGAAGATAATCCTTTTTCGCCATTTCCGCAATTTTTATTGACGGAACGGCCGGATGCAGCAGTAAGCAACCTACTGCAAGGACGCATCGTCATCGTTGTTGATCGTTCGCCTAGCGTCATGATCGGACCGATGACGTTTATTACCTTCTTCCAAACAGTTGATGACTATAGTACGCGTTGGATGATCGCCTCGTTTTTACGACTTTTGCGGTTACTTGCCTTTTTCATGGCGATTTTTTTACCGTCGGCTTACATTGCGGCCCTTTCGTTTCATTACGAAATTATTCCGCTCAATTTATTGTTAACGGTCGGCGAATCGCGTGAACGGGTTCCTCTTCCTCCGATTCTTGAGGCGATTTTAATGGAACTTGCGATCGAAATGTTGCGTGAAGCAGGGTTACGTTTACCTGCGCCAATCGGGCAAACGGTCGGCATCGTCGGCGGAGTCGTCATCGGGCAAGCAGCCGTTGAAGCTGGCATCGTCAGCAACATTATGGTCGTCATCGTGTCGCTCACAGCGATTGCTTCATTTATTATTCCAAATCCTGATATGTCCGAATCGATTCGCCTATTGCGCTTTCCGATGATGATCGCCGCTTCTTTATTCGGATTAGTCGGAATGGTGATCGGATTTATGGTTATCATCGGGCACCTTATTTCATTGGAGTCGCTTGGCACACCTGCGGGAAGTCCGTTTGCTCCGGCACGACTGCGCGACTGGAAAGATACCATATTGCGCTTCCCGCTCTGGATGATGCGCACGCGTCCGTTATCGGCTCGACCAACACAGCTAACAAGACAAAAAAAAATTCGCAAATAAGTGGTGCGTATGAAACGTTATCAGTTTAATGAAATCACGACAATGCAATATATTTTTCTTATTTCAGGTATACAAATCGGCATTGGTATTTTATCGCTTCCTGCTCAGCTTGCTGATATCGCAAACACGGATGGGTGGATCGCAATTATTATCGGTTGGGGCATTTCCGTCATCGCTAGTACGGTGATTATTAAGACGATGGAAAAACATGAACAAGATACGATTTTCGATCTCTCGCGCCGCTATTTCGGCCGCATATTTGGTTCGTTGCTTCATCTCGCGTTCGTCGCTTATGCTTTACTTGCGTCTATAACAGTCGTTTTTACAGCTATTCACGTTATACAAACGTGGGTGTTGCCAAATACGCCAAACTATTTACTTATGATGCTATTTATGTTGCCGGGGTTTCTTATTACCCGAAATGGCGTGCGCGTGCTCGGTCGCTATGCCGAATTTGTTTTTTATTTAACGCTTTGGATGCCAGTTCTTATCGCTATACCGTTACAAAAGGGAAACGTTTTACATATGCTCCCTATTTTAAAAGAAGGTTGGGCTCCGATTTTCCAAGCGGTAAAAACGACTGTCTTATCGTTTTTAGGGTTCGAGCTTGCATTCGTGTTTTACCCGTTTTTAAAAGAAAAAAAGCATGCGATAAAAGCGATGGTCATCGCCAACAGCATTTCTGCCTTCACTTTTTTATTAATTACAGTAACATGTTTTATTTTTTTTAGTCCTGATGAAACACCTTCGCTCGTGTGGCCGACGTTATCGTTGTTAAAAACGGTCGAGTTTTCATTTATCGAACGGTTCGAAGTCATTTTTTTGTCGTTTTATTTGTTCGTCATGTCGACAACAGGCATTCCGTATATTTTTACAACCGTCTCTGGCATCAGTCAACTGTTTAAAAAACAAGACCATACGATCGTGCTCGTTATCGCTGTGTGCGTATTTATTGTCGTATCTTTTTTATACAATCCTTCTTTTTCACATATTCAAACGATGGGATCATGGTGGGAACGATATGGCTTATGGGGGGCGTACATTTTCCCTGCCGTTCTGTTTATTTACGTCTCCGTTGTGCGATGGTTTCGAGGAGGGAAGAAAAAATGAGAAAACATATGTATATATTTCTTTGCTTTCTTTTAACGGCTGGATGCGGCATGCAGTCGCAGCTTGATGATTTGACGCTCGTATTAACGGTCGGGTTAGACGAAAAAGACGGAAAGCTGCTCGTTTATTCCGTTAGTCCTGTTTTCAATAAAGAAGCGAAAAACATTTACGAAGTCATTCGCACATCAGGATTCACGCTTCGCGATAACCGTTTTAAAGCAAACGCCTTCGCTTCCGGAAAAATCGTTGGCGGAAAAACACAAAATGTCGTTGTGAGTAAAAGAATCGCAAAAAATCATGACGTGTTCTCGTATTTAGACGTGTTATATCGTGATCCGAAAAACTCAACTACTGCGAACTTCATCCTTTTTGACGGCCCGTTAAAAAATTTAATGTACATTCGGCTTGATGATAAGCCTCGTTTATCTGTCGCTATTCGAGACGTACTACTGACAGCTGATAAAGGGAAGCAAACGACAAAAATCAATCTTCTTCAATTTCGCCGTTTATCGATTGATCGCGCCCAAACGCCTTTTGCGCCGATAATGAAAGTATATAAAGGGGATCTCGTCGCAGGCGGGATTGCTTTATTTAATGAACAACGAAAATATGTCGGCTCGTTATCACAAAAAGAAAGCCCATATTTTGCGATATTGCAAAAGCGTATCAAACCGGCAACCTCACTTACGTTACCGATTAAAACATTAACAAAACGAACGGAATACGTAAGCATCTCTATTGAATATGGCGATGTTTCATATAAACCGTCGTTTCAACATGGAACGTTTCGTTTTGATGTGCGCATGAAATTACGCGCCGTCTTAACGGAATCTACAACGTACCTAAATATGAAGAAAGATAAGGAGAAAGTTGAAAAATTGCTCGCCAAAGAAATACAAAAACAGCTTGAGTCAATTGTAAAAAAAATGCAAACATATGAAGTCGATCCGATCGGATTCGGCTTATACGCTCGCGCTTATGAGTACGAAGCATTTAAAAAACAAAAAAGCTGGGCAAAAGCATTTGCGAAGGCGGACATCAACATTCGTCCGACCGTTGAAATCGTTAATTACGGCGTTCTCCAATAGCGAAAAAAAGTTGCTCAATATAGACCGATCATTCATAATGAACTTAAACATGCGAAAAATGAGGTGGGATAAAAAAGATGGATGATCGTGTCATCATTCGCTTTGAACATGTCACAAAACGATACGATGATGATGATCCTGTGCTCGATGATGTGAGCTTTGAAATGGAGCGCGGGAAGTTTTATACGCTTCTTGGTCCTTCTGGATGTGGGAAAACAACTATCCTTCGCTTAATTGCTGGTTTTACCGAACCGACAAAAGGCGATATTTATTTTCACGGAAAGCGAATAAACGGCATCCCAGCGAATAAACGGCAGGTGAATACCGTTTTTCAAGATTATGCGCTTTTCCCCCATTTAAACGTGTTTGAAAATGTCGCTTTCGGGTTGCGCATAAAAAACTTGCGCGAAGCGGACATTGAACGAAAAGTAAAAGAAGCGCTTCGTTTCGTCAACTTAGAAGGATACGAGCAACGCGCCATTCATGAAATGTCAGGGGGACAACGGCAGCGCGTCGCCATCGCTCGCGCCATCGTCAATGAACCGGACGTCCTTTTGTTAGATGAGCCGCTTTCCGCCCTCGATTTAAAGCTGCGGACAGAAATGCAATATGAGTTGCGTGAATTACAGCGGAGGCTCGGTATTACGTTTATTTTCGTCACTCACGACCAAGAAGAAGCACTTGCCATGTCAGATGAAATTTTCGTGTTGAACAAAGGAAAAATTGAACAACGCGGCACACCGAAAGATATTTATGATGAGCCTGTCAATCGTTTCGTTGCCGATTTTATCGGGGAGTCAAACATCATTGTCGGAACGATGGTTGATGATTTTGTTGTCGAATTTGCTAATCAACAATTTACGTGCGTCGATTACGGATTTTCAAAAAATGAACAAGTCGATATTGTTATTCGCCCGGAAGACTTGGAATTAACAACCGCTGAACGCGGCAAGTTGCGCGTGCGTGTTGATTCCGTTTTATTTCGCGGCGTACATTATGAGCTTTGTTGTTATGATGCGTACGGAAATGAATGGCTCGTTCACTCGACGAAAAAGGCGGAAATCGGGGAAGAAATCGGCCTTCATTTTGAGCCGGAAGCTATCCATGTGATGAAGCGGAGCGGGGGTGAATAACATGCGGCGCTACGCTTATGCTGTCCCGTATTGGCTATGGATTGCATTGTTCGTCATTGCGCCAATTATTCTCGTCGTATACTATTCGTTTTTCGATATCGAAGGGCGCTTTTCGCTCGTAAACTATGAAACTTTTTTTACGCCTGTTTATTTACGAATGACGGTTAATTCGTTTTGGTACGCGTTTTTAATTACAGCGTGCTCGCTTCTTATCGCTTATCCGACCGCTTATTTTTTAACAAAAACGAAGCATAAGCAACTATGGTTATTGCTTATTATTTTACCGACATGGGTCAACTTATTGTTAAAAGCGTATGCCTTTCTCGGACTGTTCGGCACATACGGTGCGGTCAACGCGCTATTGGAAGCTATCGGAATCGGGACAAAACAATTATTGTTTACAGATTTCAGTTTTGTTTTCGTGTCCGTTTATATTTTCATTCCATTTATGATTTTACCGATTTTTAATGCGCTTGAAAAATTGAATCATTCCTTAATTGATGCCGCACGGGATCTAGGGGCAAGCGAATGGACGACGTTTCGGCGCGTCATTTTTCCACTGACGCTCGATGGGGTCAAAGCGGGTTGCCAGGCGGTATTTATTCCGTCTCTCTCGCTCTTTATGTTGACGAGACTAATTGCCGGAAACCGCGTCATAACGCTCGGAACAGCAGTCGAGCAACATTTTCTCGTCACACAAAACTGGGGCATGGGTGCGACAATCGCTGTCTTTTTAATGATAGCTATGGCAGGCATCATGGCTATAACAGGGAATAAAAAATGGGGGGTGAGACAATGAAAGTTGCTCGCCTCTATTTAGCGTTCGTATTTTTTGTGTTATATATGCCTATTTTTTATTTAATTTACTACTCATTTAATAGCGGCGGGACGATGCATCATTTCGAATCGTTTACGCTCGATTGGTACAAAGACGTGTTTGACGATACACGTTTGCTTGTGATCGTCCTGCATACAGTAATCGTCGCATTATTATCGTCGTCGCTTGCGACAATCATTGGCGTCTTCGGAGCGATCGCCATTTACTATGCGACACATCGTTGGAAACAAACGCTCCTTACATTGAATAACATTTTGATTGTTAGCCCTGACGTCATTATCGGGGCATCGTTTCTCATCTTATTCACGATCGCAGGCATTCAGCTCGGATTTACGTCCGTCTTATTGTCGCATATTGCCTTCAGCATTCCGATTGTCGTCTTAATGGTGTTGCCGAAGCTACAAGAAATGAGCCCAACATTAATTGACGCAGCACGCGACTTAGGGGCAAACGAATGGAACGTGCTGACGAAAGTCGTTCTTCCGTATGTGACACCAGGCATTTTTGCTGGTTTTTTCATGGCGCTCACATACTCGCTTGACGATTTTGCAGTAACATTTTTCGTCACAGGCAACGGCTTTTCGACGTTATCGGTTGAAATTTATTCGCGGGCGCGTCAAGGAATTTCGTTATCCGTCAACGCTTTATCTACCCTTCTTTTCTTATTTACGCTCCTTCTCGTTGTTGTGTATTACATAATTACACAACGGGCGAGCGCGAAGGGAGGACAAAAATGAGAAAGTTATTATCACTTTTTTTGCTCGTTTGGCTCATTGCTTTTAGCTTGCTTTATGTTGTACGTATGATCGAATCGTCGAAAGGATATGGGGGAAGCAATACGTTAACGATTTATAACTGGGGCGACTATATTGATCCTGCGCTCATTAAAAAATTTGAAAAAGAAACAGGGCTAAAAGTCATTTATCAAACGTTTGATTCCAATGAAGCGATGATGACAAAAATTTCCCAAGGTGGCACGACATTTGATGTCGCTGTCCCTTCAGAATACGCAATTAGCAAGATGAAAGAAGAAGGTTTATTGTTGCCGATCGACCACTCTAAACTTCCAAACTTACGCTATATTGATCAGCGCTTTTTGAATTTATCGTTTGATCCGGGCAATGAATATTCCATCCCTTATTTTTGGGGAACGGTCGGCATTGTCTACAATCGCGCACTTCTTGGAGGAAAAGAAATAACGAGCTGGAACGACTTGTGGGATCCTTCCTTTAAAAATCAAATTTTGCTTGTCGACGGTGCGCGCGAAATTATCGGCATGGCGTTAAATAGTTTGCATTATTCCTTAAATGATACGAACAAAGCTCATTTACAACAAGCAAAACAAAAACTCGATAAGCTAACTCCAAACGTCAAAGCGATCGTCGGCGATGAGATTAAAATGCTGCTTGCAAATGAAGAAGCAGCCATCGGCATCGTTTGGTCAGGAGATGCGGCGGAAATTATGTGGGAAAATGAACGCCTTGATTATGTCATCCCGAAGGAAGGAACAAACTTATGGTTTGATAATATGGTTATCCCGAAAACAGCAAAAAATATTGAAGGAGCGCATCAATTTATTAATTTTATGCTCGATCCGAAAAATGCAGCCCAAAATGCCAAGTATGTTGGCTATTCGACGCCAAATAAAAAAGCGCTCGACTACTTGCCAAAAGACATCGTGGAAGACGAGCGTTTTTACCCGAGCGAACAACTTGCCGATAAGCTTGAAGTGTACGAAAATCTTGGCAAAAGTATGCTCGCCTATTACAATGAGTTATTTTTACAGTTTAAAATGCATCGCAAGTGAGGGGATAGCAGAAAAGCTATCCTCTTTACTTATGGTACGGTTCACCGTAACATTGTTAAAGCCGATGATAAAATCCCCAATATAGCCGGAATAAAATTCCCCACTTACAATAGAACCATAGTGTCAATGAGAGGAGCTATGGTTCATGATTACGAGAGGGGAATTTTTTATGATCAAAGA
>NZ_JAHZOE010000040.1:0-13658 GCF_019448545.1 Anoxybacillus sp. ST4
AATCGTCCGCTCGACTTGCATGTATTAGGCACGCCGCCAGCGTTCGTCCTGAGCCAGGATCAAACTCTCCATAGAAAGTTTATCTCTAGCTTTTACGCTGCTGTTTTGTTCAGTTTTCAAGGAACATTAAGGACATGTTTCATAATACTATAACGTGATCTACTTGTCAATACTTTTTTTAATATCAACAACGACGTTTATTAATATACCATGAACACTTATATTCGTCAACAAAAAAATAAACGGATATGTCCGTTTATGAAATGACATATTGTTGAATAAAAATGAGCGCTACGATACCGGGGATGCCTAAAAAGCCAGTAACAGTTACTGTAAACAAATTGATTGGTAAATGAATACCAGCTACATCTCCAGCAATATTAATTAAAAAAATGAATAAAGCTCCGATTACGACACGAGCAATTCCTTCACCGACCAGTCGAGTCAAACGTACCGGAATACCAACAAGCAAAATGATGACAACAAGACTAACGATTGACACGACGACGACCGTTTCATTCATATATCCCTCTCCTTCAACCTTTTTATTTTTAAATATATGTCTACCTTCTTTCTGTATGACAAGCCTAAACAAAATAGGGAAGGAATTATCCCTTCCCAATTGATACTTTTCGCTTTTTCGCTTCTCGAAGGAGAAATAAATATTTTGCTTCAGCAATTTTTAAATCAAATATAATTTTGTCTGAAGGCTCAACGCTTTTGTCTATTAATTGCTTCTTGCCCATCCATTCATCTCGATAACGTTGTAACCTTTCAATGAGTTGGTCGTTAAATTGTTTACGTAGCCACCCTTTTCGTTTCCAAAACACTACAATTCCCTTCTTCCTTCAAGAGCTTTAGATAGCGTCACTTCATCAGCATATTCTAAATCCCCGCCAACCGGCAATCCATGAGCGATGCGAGTAATTTTTACACCTGTCGGTTTCAACAAGCGTGAAATATACATAGCCGTTGCTTCTCCTTCAATGTTCGGATTCGTCGCTAAAATCACTTCTTGAACGGTCTCATCTTGAAGACGTCTGAGCAACTCGGCAATTTTAATATCTTCAGGACCAATCCCTTCCATAGGGGAAATTGCTCCATGTAATACATGATAAAGTCCGTTATATTCTTTCATTTTCTCCATAGCAATAACATCTTTCGGATCTTGAACAACACAAATAATCGAACGATCACGCTTCGTATCTTCACAAATATAGCAAGGATCTTTATCAGTAATATGACCGCACGAAGAACAATATGTTAAATTTCTCTTTGCGTTGACGAGCGCTTTCGCGAAGTCTAATACGACATCTTCCTTCATATTTAAGACAAAAAACGCCAGACGGACGGCCGTCTTCGGTCCGATGCCTGGCAACTTCATAAAGCTGTCGATTAATTTCGATATCGGCTCTGGGTAGTACATGTTAGCCTCCTAGAATAACCCCGGTATGTTCAGTCCTTTTGTGAACTGTCCCATCGTTTCCGCTGTCAACTCATCTACTTTCTTTAACGCATCATTTGTTGCAGCGAGCACTAAATCTTGTAACATGTCGATATCTTCTGGATCTACGACTTCTTCCTTAATTTTTACTTCTAAAATTTGTTTATGGCCATTAGCGACGACGGTAACCATTCCGCCTCCTGCCGTACCCTCAACTGTTTTTTCTGCTAACTCTGCTTGCGCTTTCTCCATATCCTTCTGCATTTTTTGCATTTGCTTCATCATTTTTTGCATATTTCCCATTCCACGCATCATTTCCATCATTCCTCCATTTACTCTTTAATTTCAATTAAATGTTCACCAAATAACTTTTTCGCTTCCGCAATAAACGGATCTTCCTGTCCATGACGCTCCTCGTCATTCGTTTGTTGACGAATGAACTGCTCGCGAATTTGAACCCATTCACTTTCTGGAACAGGAATCGTATCGAGCTTCTTCCCTGTTAAGTCGAACAGTACTTGCTCTAAATTATCTTTAACATAGTTACTGTTATCAGCAACCATTTTACAATGAATTTCATATTTAAATTTTAACACAAAAGCCGTGCTACTTGCTGCTACAGGCTCACTTTCTTGCAATAACGCTGCATGCGATACTTTATTTTGCTTTTTCAATAAATCGAGCACATGTGTCCAATTTCCTTTGACGAGAGACAAATGCTGATGTGTTGCTTGGCGAAGCACTTCATGAATACGCCCTATCGGTACTTTATAATCTGTTCGAATATTTTTCACCGTTCTTTTCACTTGCTCGTTCGCTTCTGCAACAACGGGCTTCGCACCCATTTCCTTTAGTTTCGCCAACTGTTCTTCAAGTTGTTTCACCTTCTCCTCTAGTGAAGATGAAATTGAAGCTTGTACCGCACGCTCCTCTTCATAGCAAAGCTTCACGATTGCCACTTCCATATGGACACGTGGATGGTTTGTCAGGCGCATGTCGTGTTGGCTCTTACTCAATAAATCGATCGCTTCGTATATAAGTGACGTCGGAATCATATTTGCAAGCTCGCGAAATCGCTCATCGACGAGCACGCGATGTGTAGCATCTTCTAGCTGTGGCGCTGCTTTATATAAAAGCATATCCCGATAGTAGTAGATTAAATCTTCGACAAGGCGGTTCGGATCTTTCCCTTGCTCCATGAAATGTTGGAAAATACGCAACGCCTCCACAGTTTTCTTTTCATATATCGCACAAATGAGTTCTGCAATTTTCCGCTGTGAAACCGCACCTGTAACCGCTAACACATCCTCGAGCAATACGCGATCATCGCTAAAAGAGATAGCTTGATCGAGCAAGCTTAGGGCATCGCGCATTCCACCATCAGCAGCGCGCGCAATAGCAAACAGCGCCTCCTCCTCCACATCGATACTTTCTTCAGCAACAACCGTTTTCAGCCGGGAGACAATGTCCTTCAACTCAATGCGCCGAAAATCAAATCGTTGGCATCGCGAAACGATTGTTAATGGAATTTTGTGAGGCTCTGTTGTCGCTAAAACGAAAATGACATGCTTCGGAGGTTCTTCCAATGTTTTCAACAAAGCGTTAAACGCCCCAATAGACAACATATGCACTTCATCAATAATATACACTTTATAAGGCGCTGAGGTCGGGGCGAATTTCACTTTCTCACGAATATCACGGATTTCATCTACCCCGTTATTTGATGCGGCGTCAATCTCTAACACATCAGAAATAGAACCGTTCGTAATGCCTAAACAAGTCGGACATTCGTTGCATGGCTCTGCCGTTGGACGATGCTCGCAGTTGATCGCTTTAGCGAAAATTTTAGCTATGCTCGTTTTTCCAGTTCCACGCGGACCTGAAAATAAGTAGGCGTGGGAGATTTTTTGTTGAAGCAGGGCATTTTGCAACGTTTTTGTAACGTGTTCCTGACCGACAACATCTTTAAAGCTTTGCGGTCGGAAAACACGATATAAAGCTTTATAACCCACGAAACTGCCCTCCTCTTTGCTCATATCTTGTTCATTATATCATTAAAAATCATATGAAAAAAGCACTTGCCAACCACGCAAGTGCTTTTCATCCGCTTTATGTAAATTGCCGTGCACCCTCTGTCGACTAGCTGCCATAAACGTTACTAGAGCAGTTAGCTCGGTTCAGGCGCCCCTGCGGCACATGGGATGGTCCGCTTACTGCTGCTTCCTTCCGGACCTGACAGGGTTCACGGATTCCCATTGCGCAGGACCCAAACGTCAACACCACTTACTCTAGGCAGACTCTACAGCAAACTAGCCTAAAGAGGGAATTCAGCCTCGCTAGAGCGGATTGCGAGTACAGGGCACCGCTACCTCCCCGCTTAGCACGGCAATGCGTTATCGCTAACGCAAGTATAAGTATATCTCTTTTTTATACAAATTGCAACGACTACACCATGGAATTTAATTGGAAGAACAACTATTTTTTTTCTCTTTTTTTTTTGCTGACGCAAGCGCCGAAAAAACTGACTTAATAACTCACCGCATTGCTCAGCTAACACTCCACTGACAACTTCCACTTGGTGGTTAAACCGCGGCTCATGCAATAAATTCATTAACGTTCCTGCACAGCCCCCTTTTGGATCATTTGCACCAAACACAACCCGTTTAATACGCGAAAGAACAATGGCACCAGCGCACATCGCACAAGGTTCTAACGTTACATACAACGTCGTTTGTTCGAGTCGCCACGTACCTAGTTTTCGACATGCTTCATCAATAGCTAAAATCTCTGCATGAGCAATGGATCGTTGATCTCGTTCACGCAAATTGTGAGCCCGCGCAATTACCTCATCATGATATACAAGGACAGCACCGATTGGCACCTCTCCTATTTCCTCTGCCCTTTTTGCTTCTTCAAGCGCTAAACGCATATAATGCTCATCATTTCTCATCTTTAAAACTCCCGTACTTTTTTATCATCATAGAGTATATCAAAATAAAAAAGCAACATACAGACCGATCATTTTATGCTAAAATAAATTTTGTCTGTCTACACGGACGGTTTCACCTGAAGGAGGTTACACAATGTTCCGCGTGCCCTTTATTACTGTTGAAGGTCCAATTGGTGTTGGAAAAACATCTTTAGCAAAGATCATTTCGACCTATTTCCAATATGAATTGTTAAAAGAAATTGTTGATGAGAACCCTTTTTTAGGTAAATTTTATAAAAACATTGAAGAATGGAGTTTCCAAACGGAGATGTTTTTTCTATGCAATCGTTATAAACAACTCGAAGATGTCGAGAAAAAGTTTTTAAACAATGGGAAACCGGTTGTAGCTGACTACCATATTTTCAAAAACTTAATCTTTGCAAAACAAACATTAAAGGGAAAACAATACGAAAAGTATGTGCAAATTTACGACATTTTAACAAACGATATGCCAAAACCAAACGTCGTAATTTATTTACATGCTTCGTTACACACGTTACTCGAGCGCATCGCTATGCGTGGTCGTGAATTTGAAAAAAACATTGATCCTGCCTATTTACAACAACTATCCCATGCTTATGAACAAGCGATGGAACAATTTGAACGAGCCCATCCACACATTCCTGTATTGCGATTTAACGGAGATGCACTCGATTTCGTTCATCGTGACCAAGATCGATTTTACATTTTAAATGAATTGCAATCTGTTCTTAAAAGGAGCTTAGAACAATGAATTTACGAGAAAAATATCATATCCCAAGCGATGCTGTAATTACCATTGCTGGAACAGTTGGCGTAGGAAAATCAACAATGACAAAGGCGTTAGCTGATGCACTTCAATTTCGCACCTCATTTGAAAAGGTGGACACAAATCCATATTTAGATAAGTTTTATGCCGATTTTAAACGTTGGAGTTTCCATCTCCAAATTTATTTTCTAGCTGAGCGATTTAAAGAGCAAAAGCGTATTTTCGAGTACGGAGGAGGATTTGTCCAAGATCGTTCGATTTACGAAGATACCGGCATTTTTGCAAAGATGCATTTTGAAAAAGGAACAATGTCAAAAGTCGATTATGAAACATATACAAGTTTATTTGAAGCGATGGTCATGACACCGTATTTTCCTCACCCTGATTTACTGATTTATTTAGAAGGAAGCTTCGAAGAAATTATTAAACGTATTCGTGAACGTGGTCGCCCAATGGAACAACAAACACCAATTGAATATTGGAAAGAGATGTATGAAAGATATGAGAGATGGATTAACAGCTTTAACGCATGTCCTGTTTTGCGAATTAACATTAACGAATACGATATTATTCGTGATGCTGAATCTATTGAACCGATTGTCGCAAAGATTGGATACATGATCGAACAGTACCGGAAGTTGAAAAAATAAGGATGTCCCGACCGTTTTGGGACATCCTTTCTTTTGTTGTATAAAACAAAAATTCGTTACGATATGTAACGAATTGTTCGATAAACAATCTCCATTTTATGCGCTGTGGTTCGTGAACATTCGAATGATGGCGGAGGAGGAGGGATTCGAACCCCCGCGCGCCTTTCGACGCCTCTCGGTTTTCAAGACCGACCCCTTCAGCCAGACTTGGGTACTCCTCCGTATCGACATGTACTAAATTATCATAAACCTTATAGCATGTCAACACTTTTTATAAAAAAAGGGGAGTACGTTCTCCCCTTATGAAATGACGTCTTTTCCTCCCATGTACGGACGAAGAACTTCTGGAATGACAACTGTTCCGTCTTCTTGTTGGTAATTCTCCAAAATCGCTGCGACCGTCCGACCAATAGCTAAACCAGATCCATTTAATGTATGCACATGTTCTGGCTTCGCCTTCGGATCGCGACGGAAACGAATATTCGCACGACGAGCTTGGAACGCTTCAAAATTACTGCAAGAAGAAATTTCACGATACGTACTGTAACTTGGAAGCCATACTTCAATATCATATTTTTTTGCAGCAGTAAAACCTAAGTCAGCTGTACACATACTCATCACACGATACGGCAAGCCTAACAGTTGTAAAACACGTTCTGCATCGTGCGTTAACTTTTCCAGTTCTTCATAAGAATCTTCTGGTTTTACAAATTTTACAAGCTCCACTTTATTGAATTGATGCTGACGAATTAATCCACGTGTATCCCTTCCAGCTGATCCTGCTTCTGAACGGAAGCATGCACTATACGCCACATACTTAATCGGCAAATCTTCTACTGATAAAATTTCATCGCGATGTAAATTAGTTACAGGAACTTCTGCTGTCGGAATTAAAAAGTAGTCTTCGCTCTCAATACGAAACGCATCCTCTTCAAATTTCGGAAGTTGTCCTGTTCCCGTCATGCTTGCACGGTTGACAATGTACGGAGGAAGAACTTCTTCATAACCATGTTGTTCAACGTGCAAATCTAACATAAAGTTAATTAACGCACGTTCTAAACGCGCCCCAAGACCTTTATAAAACACAAATCGACTTCCTGTCACCTTTGCCGCCCGTTCAAAATCTAAAATGCCGAGTTGATCCGCGATTTCCCAATGCGGTTTCGGTTCAAAAGAAAAGGAGCGCGGCTCACCCCACTTGCGAATTTCCACATTGTCGTCTTCTGATTCGCCAATCGGAACAGATTCATGCGGAACGTTCGGAATCGATAAAAGCAATGTTTCAAGTTGTTGTTCCACTTCGCGCAATTCATCATCAAGCACTTTAATTCGTTCGCCAACTTGGCGCATCTCGGCAATAAGATGATCCGCATCTTTTTTCTCGCGCTTTAACATCGCAATTTGTTGCGATACATCATTGCGCTTATTTTTCAGTTCCTCCGCTTGCGCAATTAACTCGCGACGACGGCGGTCGAGCTGCTCAAATTGTTCGAAATCAGCTAAATCTTCACCACGATGTTGAAGTTTTTGTTTTACTTCTTCAAAATTAGCACGCAAAAATTTTAAGTCTAACATCGTCATTCCTCCTCTATTTTGTTTAGTAAACAAAAAACTCCCGTCCCAAAAGAAAGGGACGAGAGCATTCCCGCGTTGCCACCCTAGTTGAAGACATGCGTCTCCCACTCGAGAAAGGTAACGGTTCTCACCGGAAATGCTTACTAACTTTACGCGTTCGGCATTTCGCTCCAGGATGGATTCACAAGTCATTCCTGCCGATTTGCACCAACCATCGGCTCTCTGAAAGGAAGAGGGCTTGCTACTAGTTCCTATCATCGCTTTTTCGTTATATCATTTTCTTGGAAATAATGTACTATAAGTTTAAACAAAATGCAACCCGTTTATTCTTTCGTCTCTTTCACCATGTTGATAAAATATTGCGTCATACGATGATCATCTGTTAATTCCGGATGGAACGAACAACCTAAAAACTGTCCTTGTCTTGCCGCGACAATCCGGTCTTCGTATGTCGCAAGTACATCTACATCGCTTCCTACAGACACAATGTGCGGAGCTCGAATAAACACGCCAATAAAGTCATCTGCGACTCCTTTAATAGATAAAGATGCTTCAAAGCTTTCACGCTGGCGACCGAACGAGTTGCGTTCGACTGTAATGTCCATTAAGCCTAGATGCGCTTCATCATAACCAACAATTTTTTTAGCTAAAATGATCAAGCCTGCGCACGTTCCAAACATCGGCTTTCCGTCGCGGGCAAATTGTTTAAGTGGTTCAATAAACCCGTATTTATCCATGAGCCGACGCATTGTCGTGCTTTCTCCACCAGGAATGATGAGGCCATCAATATGTGCTAACTGTTCCGTCTTTTTAATAACGACAGCTTCTGCGTCACAAGCCTCAATCGAACGCACATGTTCACGTACAGCCCCTTGTAATCCTAATACTCCAATTTTCACCATTTTCATTGCTCCTTTACATTACCATCCACGTTCTTGCATCCGTTGTTCAGGAAGCAACGAAGAAATATCAATGCCTTTCATTGCCCCACCTAATCCTTTTGATAAGTGAGCAATCAATTCGTAATCTTCGTAATGAGTCGTCGCCTCAACGATAGCGCGGGCATATTTTTCAGGGTTTTCTGATTTAAAAATACCTGAACCAACAAATACACCATCAGCACCTAAGTGCATCATCAATGCCGCATCCGCTGGCGTCGCGACACCGCCCGCTGCAAAGTTAACGACAGGAAGACGACCGAGACGTTTGATTTGTAATAGTACTTCAAATGGAGCTCCTAAATTTTTTGCTTCTGTCATTAACTCATCCTCACTCATGCTGACGACTTTACGCACTTGAGCGTTCACTTTACGCATATGGCGAACCGCCTCGACGATGTTTCCTGTTCCAGGTTCACCTTTTGTGCGAAGCATAGATGCACCTTCAGCAATACGACGAGCCGCTTCGCCTAAGTCGCGACAACCACATACGAACGGCACAGTAAATTGACGTTTATCAATGTGGAATTCCTCGTCCGCTGGTGTTAATACTTCGCTCTCGTCAATGTAATCTACACCGAGTGCCTCCAACACACGCGCTTCAACATAATGCCCGATACGCGCCTTCGCCATCACAGGAATAGATACTGCTTTCATGACTTCTTCAATCACAGTCGGATCAGCCATACGTGCAACTCCACCTGCTGCACGAATATCGGCTGGAACGCGTTCGAGCGCCATAACAGCTACTGCACCTGCTGCCTCCGCAATTTTTGCTTGTTCTGCGTTAACGACGTCCATAATTACGCCACCTTTTTGCATTTCCGCCATTCCGCGTTTTACACGTTCTGTACCTATAATCGCCACCGTTCATTCCTCCCATTATGTATATCGTTATTGAGATATTGTACTGAAAAATAAACTACCCGACAACTACTCGTCACTTCAGTACACTATCCATATTCTAGCATACGTTTTTACTAGGTAAAAGTGTAGAAACACTAGCTACATTTTTTTATTTTAACTCAATTTTTCAAAAAATCACAATAAAAATTTTAAAGCCCTCTAAAAAGAGAGCTTTAAAACAATCCTTTAATCGCATTGGCGGCACCATTCCAAATATCACCGAACAACTCACCAATCGCCCGCATTGCTAGGACGAATCCGTTCGCTTTCTCTACCGCCTGTTTTGTCACGATGTCGACTTGTACAGCCTTTTCTCCTTCTTTCGTTAAGTAGCCGTAGTCTGTCCCTTCGTATTTTACATACATATATCCTACTTTTTGACCCTTTTTCACAGGAGCTGTTAACGTTTCTTTTTCAATCACGACAACAGGTTTATATTTTTTTTCTTCCCCTCGCTTCATAACAAGCGACAATGGTTTTTTTGTTGCAACCGCAACTTGTTTTTCCTTACCTTTCTTTACTGCTACTGTTTCATGTTTTTTTGTGATATATCCTTTTGGATACAATTGTTGCACCGTATAGTTGCTAAACGCGTAATCTAACATTTTTCTCGTCTCTTGAAAACGAGACATATGCGTCCCTTTGCCATTCGTTTTCGCATTCATAACAACAGTGATAAATCGCATACCGTTGCGCTCCGCTGTGCCTGTAAAGCAATATCCTGCAAATTCTGTATAACCGGTTTTAATACCATCTACTCCTTCATATGCCGCGACAAGTCCCGGGAGCATCCAGTTCCAGTTATCCATCTTAATTTGATCGTCTGTCCCTTCTCTAAAAAACTTGCGTGGAATACTTGCTGTGTCTAATATTTCTGGGAATTGATGATATAAATGATAAGCTAACGTCGCTACATCACGGGCGGACATGACATTTTCTTCATTATCCCCGCTACCAGCTGGATGCAATCCTCCTAAATCTTTGTTATTTAAGCCGGTTGCATTAACAAACTTATAATCTTTTAATCCTAACTGCTTCGCTTTTTCATTCATCATCTTAACGAAATTCGTCTCTGAACCGCCAACAATTTCCGCAATGGCGACTGTCGCTCCGTTCGCCGAGTAAATCGCCATCGCCTCATATAATTCACGCACCGTATATTTCCCATCTCTTCTCAACGGGACATTCGACAAATCGCGCTTTTGCGAAATTTGATATACATACTCACTAACGGCATACTCTTGATCCCACTTGACGCGTCCTTCATGAATTGCTTCTAGCAACAAGTACTCTGTCATCATTTTTGTCATACTAGCAATTCCTAAAACGGCGTCAATGTTTTTTTGATATAAAATTTTTCCGGTTTCTGCTTCAACTAAAATAGCGGCATCCGCTTCAATATTCAGCACATCCTCTTCCGCTTTTATATTTTGCGGTAAAGTCCCCATAAACAAAAACATTGCTACGATAGAAATGATGAAGCGCTTATACCATGTTTTCACGTCCAAAACCTCCAACTCTATTTTACATAACCGTTATTTTAACATACTCTTGTAAAAAAAAATAGACAGAGGAATCTTCCACCTCTGTCTATATGCGCGCACTTGCTTCTTTAACTACATGAGCGAGTAGTTTGGCGCTTCTTTTGTAATTTGTACATCATGCGGATGGCTTTCTCTTAATCCCGCTCCAGTCATGCGTACAAATTGAGTTTTTTCTCTCAATTCTTCTAAGTTTTTCGTTCCGCAATATCCCATTCCTGCACGCAACCCGCCAACTAGCTGATAAATCGTATCAGCAAGTGGCCCTTTATACGGTACTCGCCCTTCGATACCTTCTGGGACAAATTTTTTATTATCTTCTTGGAAGTAGCGATCCTTGCTTCCTTTTTCCATCGCTCCGACAGATCCCATACCACGATAAACTTTAAACCGTCTACCTTGATAAATTTCTGTTTCCCCTGGGCTTTCAGAAACACCTGCAAGCAAGCTACCAAGCATCACTGCATGCCCTCCAGCCGCCAAAGCTTTTACGATGTCACCAGAATATTTAATTCCTCCATCAGCAATAATTGGAACACCGTATTTTCTCGCTTCCGTTGCACAGTCATAAATAGCCGTAATTTGTGGGACACCGACACCTGCCACAACACGTGTCGTACAAATCGATCCTGGACCAATACCGACTTTAATGATGTTCGCCCCTGCTTCAATCAAATCTCGTGTCGCCTCAGCTGTCGCGACATTTCCGGCAACAATATTTAGTTTCGGATATGTGTCGCGAATTTTCCTTACTGTTTCAAGCACCCCTTTAGAGTGTCCATGAGCCGTATCAACTACAATGACGTCAACATTTGCTTCCACAAGCTTTTTCACCCGCAACATCGTATCCGAGGTAACCCCGACAGCTGCCCCGACAAGAAGACGCCCTTTCTCATCTTTTGCTGCATTCGGGAATTCAATAACTTTTTCGATGTCTTTAATGGTGATAAGTCCTTTCAACACACCTTGATCATCAACGAGAGGGAGTTTTTCAATTTTGTATTTTTGTAAAATTTTTTCCGCTTCTTCTAACGTTGTGCCGACAGGGGCAGTAATTAAGTTTTCTTTCGTCATGACATCAGAAATTTTCATGGAGTAGTCTTGAATAAAGCGTAAGTCACGGTTCGTAATAATGCCGACAAGCTTTTGTTCTTCGACATTATTGACGATCGGAACACCTGAAATTCGATATTTGCCCATCAAATGCTCCGCATCATACACTTGATGTTCAGGAGTTAAAAAGAAAGGATCCGTAATTACACCGCTTTCTGAACGTTTTACTTTATCGACTTGTTCAGCTTGTTGTTCAATCGACATGTTTTTATGGATAATGCCTAATCCACCTTGACGCGCCATCGCAATCGCCATTTCAGCTTCTGTTACTGTATCCATCCCTGCACTGATGATTGGGATATTGAGCTTTAGGGTTGGGCTTAGTTCAACGCTTAAATCAACATCTCGAGGCAACACTTCTGATTTAGATGGGATTAAAAGGACGTCATCAAATGTCAATCCTTCTTTCGCAAATTTTGTTTCCCACATTGTTTTTCCCCCTCACTTTGGAAATATTAATTAGTAGAGTATCAACTTCGCTTTTTTCTGTCAAGAAAACATAAAAATGTTAGATAATTCGATCAATTATATGAGGAGAGTGTACAATGTGGGAAATATTTTATTCATCAAATTTTGTGCATCAATTTTTACTCGAGCGCTACAAGCGAGCAGGCCGAGAAGATGCTGAAAAGAAAAGCTATGACAATTGTTATCCATTCATGTACTACTTACAACACGGAAAAAAGTTTTATGACAATGCACACGAAGCACCGCTATCCATCAAACCCGTTTTATTATTTTATGGAAATGTTCAGCTTCTTAAAGCATGTTTATTAACAATCCATGCCGACTATCCAGAATCATCATCCGTTCTAGCACACGGAGTATCGACGAGGAAGAGAAAAAAGCAAAACTATGATTTTTTCAAAGACGAAGTAAAAATCCAAAAATACGGGTTGTTTACTTATTTTTCTGAAAAAATGTTTCATGTGAAACACGCCTATGGAGAAAAGTTTTGTATGAGAGAGCTGTTAGAACATGTCGAGGAATTACAACCTTTATTTCAACTGTATTTTAAACATAAAGCTGAACGCGACAAACATCATATTCATGAAGTCGTTGCTCACTATTTGTTGCTTTATAATTTAAGTATGATTTGTCGTTATGAAACGGAATGGTGGTATGATCTCCTTCACAGTTATTCAAGTGATGCGTATCCTTTTATTGTACAATTTTTAAAAGCAACTGAGCGAAAAATACCATCCTACTTATATCACTATTTGTTACATAATGAAAAAGACCAAGACTAAATTTGTCTTGGTCTTTTCTTGCGCCCGACAACGTCCTACTCTCGCAGGCGGTGTCCCGCCAACTACCATCGGCGCTGGAGAGCTTAACTTCCGTGTTCGGGATGGGAACGGGTGTGACCTCTCCGCCATCGTCACCGAGCAAACATGCTTCTTTTCGCCGCATAAGGCGTGAAGGATAATTCCTTCAAAACTAGATAACAGGTCTCAGCTTTTCTTGCTGTCTAGCTTCGAACTAACATCCTCCTACGCCTTCGCTTTGTCCGTTCGACGTGCAAGCACGTCTTCGTCAAAAGCTCTCGGCTCCGTCGGACGTTTCCTTGGGTTCGCCAAGGACCGTTCTCAGCTTTTCTTGCTGTCTAGCTTCGAACTAACGTTCTCGCTTTTCTTGTGTGCTTAGTTAAGTCCTCGATCGATTAGTATCCGTCAGCTACACGTGTCGCCACGCTTCCACCTCGGACCTATCAACCTTGTCATCTTCAAGGGATCTTACTCGCTTGACGCGAT
>NZ_JAHZOE010000041.1:0-13345 GCF_019448545.1 Anoxybacillus sp. ST4
AGCATTATTGCTCGGTGACGATGGCGGAGAGGTCACACCCGTTCCCATCCCGAACACGGAAGTTAAGCTCTCCAGCGCCGATGGTAGTTGGCGGGACACCGCCTGCGAGAGTAGGACGTTGCCGGGCAAGATGATGTATTATTCCGCAGTAGCTCAGTGGTAGAGCACTCGGCTGTTAACCGAGCGGTCGTAGGTTCGAATCCTACCTGCGGAGCCAGTGCTTCCATAGCTCAGTTGGTAGAGCACTTCCATGGTAAGGAAGAGGTCACCGGTTCAAGCCCGGTTGGAAGCTTGTGTGTCGTATGTTGGCCCGTTGGTCAAGTGGTTAAGACACCGCCCTTTCACGGCGGTAACACGGGTTCGAATCCCGTACGGGTCATCTTTTGTGGAGGATTAGCTCAGCTGGGAGAGCACTTGCCTTACAAGCAAGGGGTCGGCGGTTCGATCCCGTCATCCTCCACCATATGCCGGCTTAGCTCAATTGGTAGAGCAACTGACTTGTAATCAGTAGGTTGCGGGTTCAAGTCCTGCAGCCGGCACCATCCGCGGAGGGGTAGCGAAGTGGCTAAACGCGGCGGACTGTAAATCCGCTCCCTTTGGGTTCGGCGGTTCGAATCCGTCCCCCTCCACCATGATTGTTTTCACGCAATGATTACATACATTTTTGTCATATCAATGTCGGATTATTTCGCGAATTTCCTTCAGAAATTCTCAAAATAATCCTGCGGTGTTAATTCATGAAGTAAATTCTGAGAAGTTAACTCATGAAGTTATATCAATGGGCTATAGCCAAGCGGTAAGGCAACGGACTTTGACTCCGTGATGCGCTGGTTCGAATCCAGCTAGCCCAGCCATGTATATGATGAGCCATTAGCTCAGCAACGAGCAAAACTTCTTCGAATATGTTACGAGTTGTCCCGACGCACTTGACATCTTGAGTGTGCTAGTAGAGGAAGGGACAGGTAAAGCAAAATCGAATAAGGTTTTTTAATTTATTAATGAGCCATTAGCTCAGCAGGTAGAGCATCTGACTTTTAATCAGAGGGTCGGAGGTTCGAGTCCTCCATGGCTCACTTTTTGCGGAAGTAGTTCAGTGGTAGAACACCACCTTGCCAAGGTGGGGGTCGCGGGTTCGAGTCCCGTCTTCCGCTCCATGGGGCCTTAGCTCAGCTGGGAGAGCGCCTGCTTTGCACGCAGGAGGTCATCGGTTCGATCCCGATAGGCTCCATCTTGTCGAAACCTTAGGGAATACCTAAGGTTTTTTTCTGTTTTTCATAGAATAAATATTCAAAAAGTTGTCGAGTTGAGCCAACTGTTTCTCCTCATGTACAATAAACAACAGATGCAACGAGGGGAGGAGATCAAGATGAACATTTCGATTATTGGAGTGCCAATGGACTTAGGACAAACGCGCCGTGGTGTTGATATGGGGCCAAGCGCCATTCGTTATGCTGGCGTAGTTGAACGTTTAGAAAGTTTAAACCATGATATCGAAGATTTGGGAGATATTCAAATTGGTCGTGCCGAGCGCGAACAAGATGTGACGAATCCAAAATTACGAAACTTGAAAGCGGTTGCAGAAGCAAATGAAAAACTTGCTTCTGCGGTCGATGAAGTTGTAACAAGAGGTCGTTTTCCGCTTGTGCTTGGCGGGGACCATAGCATTGCGATCGGAACGCTTGCGGGAGTGGCTAAACATTATAAAAATTTAGGTGTCATTTGGTATGATGCACATGGAGATTTAAACACAGAAGAAACATCGCCTTCTGGAAATATTCATGGCATGCCGCTTGCTGCAAGTTTAGGACTTGGTCATCCTGCTTTAACAATGATTGGTGGCTATAGCCCAAAAGTAAAACCAGAACATATTGTAATTATTGGTGCTCGTTCGCTAGATGAAGGGGAAAAACAATTAATTAAAGAAAAAGGAATTAAAATATATACGATGCATGAAGTCGACCGGCTCGGCATGACAAAAGTAATGGAAGAAACGATTGCTTATTTGAAGGAACGAACAGATGGTGTGCATCTTTCCTTAGATTTAGACGGACTTGATCCACATGACGCACCGGGTGTTGGAACACCGGTAATTGGTGGACTTACGTATCGCGAAAGCCATTTAGCTATGGAAATGTTAGCTGAAGCACAGATCATTACTTCTGCAGAATTTGTTGAAGTCAATCCGATTTTAGATGAACGTAATAAAACAGCTGCAACCGCTGTTGCTTTAATGGGATCATTGTTTGGTGAGAAGCTTGTATGAGAGGGTGGCATGATGCCCCTCTCCATTTTTTTTTAAAATATTAACATATTCGTTGCGATTTATGGAACTTTGCTTTATGTTATTCGTATAAAATAGTAGCCCCCGTGCGGAGGTAAATATGGAATGGACATGTTTATTAAACAACGCATTAAAGCGATTAAAAAAGGAGATCAAAGCGCGTTTGCAGATATTGTCGAAATGTACAAAGATAAAATTTATCAACTGTGCTATCGCATGTTAGGAAATCGTCATGAAGCAGAAGATGTTGCACAAGAAGCGTTTATTCGGGCGTATGTCAACATTCATACATACGATCCGACAATGAAGTTTTCTTCTTGGTTATATCGCATTGCGACGAATTTATCAATTGACCGCATGCGTAAAAAAAAGCCTGATGTTTATTTAGATGCAGAAGTATCGGGGACGGATGGGTTAACGATGTATTCGCAGCTTGCAGATGAAGGAGCTTCTCCGGAAGATGCGTTAGAAAGCTTAGAGCTGCAGCAAATGGTGCAAGAAGCGATTTTAAAGCTTCCAGAAAAATATCGTACCGTTATCGTCTTAAAATATATTGATGAGCTATCACTACAAGAAATTAGTGACATTTTAAATTTGCCAATTGGTACGGTGAAAACGCGCATTCATCGTGGTCGTGAAGCATTGCGTAAACATTTAGGCCATTTATGATGAAAAAGGAGTGAGACAGATGCCATGCTCTGAAAAAATCGTTCAATGGATGCATGATTACTTAGACGGAGACATTCAAAAAGAAGAAGAGCAACGATTGCGCAGCCATATTCAACAATGTGAAGTATGTCGAGAGCATTTTTATGCATTGGAAAAAACGGTGGCGTTTGTCGAAAATGTTTCCCACTTTACCCCTTCAGACGATTTTGTTAAAAAAGTGATGTACAATTTACCTCGTGAAAAACGGCGTGTGCGTTGGAAAAGATGGTTTACTCATCATCCGTTTTTGACTGCTGCCTCATTGTTCTTTTTGCTAAGCACAAGCAGCTTATGGGCAGTTTGGCAAGAGGATAATGAATTTTCATTTTCTAAACAAGAACATTTAATTGTTCAAAATCATATGGTCATCGTGCCAGAAGGAAAAGTCGTTGAAGGCGATATTGTTGTCCGAAACGGAGATATTAAAATTGAAGGAGAAGTGCAAGGCAATGTGACGGTCATTAACGGCCATAAATATTTAGCTTCTGCTGGCGAAGTAACTGGACAAATTGAAGAAGTTAATGAAGTATTTGATTGGATTTGGTATAATGTAAAAAGAGTCGGTTACAATATCGCCAAAACATTAACGAAATAGCCATCCATATTGATGGCTTTTTTACATGTGAGAGCAATTAGAATGAGTGAAGGAAGTGTAAGAATGCCATTTGGAGAGCTCCCGACATTTGTAAATTACCTCATTAAGTTTGTAGATATTCTTGTTGTCTGGTTCGTCATTTATAAGCTTATTATGCTTGTGCGCGGTACGAAGGCCGTGCAACTGCTTAAAGGAATTATTGTCATCATTCTCGTCCGAATTGTAAGTAGCTTTATTGGATTAAGTACGTTGCAATGGTTGATGGATCAAGCGATCACATGGGGTTTTTTAGCTATCATTATCATTTTTCAACCTGAGCTACGCCGAGCGCTCGAACAGCTTGGAAGAGGCAAATTGTTTTCGCGAAGCACAACGCCTGAAGAGGAAGAACAAACGCACATGATCGAAGCGATTGTAAAAGCGACAGAGTATATGGCGAAACGGCGAATTGGGGCTCTTATTTCCATTGAACGAGAAACAGGTATGGGCGATTATATTGAAACTGGCATTCCTTTACAAGCACATGTTTCATCAGAGTTACTTATTAACATTTTTATTCCAAATACGCCGCTTCACGATGGAGCTGTCATTATTCAAAAAAATCAAATTGCCGCAGCGTCATGCTACTTGCCATTATCGGAAAGCCCGTTTATTTCTAAAGAACTTGGCACAAGGCATCGCGCTGCATTAGGTATTAGTGAGGTGACAGACAGCATTACCGTCGTTGTGTCCGAGGAAACGGGAGCGGTTTCTGTTACGAAAAATGGGGAGCTTTACCGCGACTTAAAGTTAGATGTATTGCGAGAATTGCTGACGAGAGAGCTCGTTCAACCAAAGACAACTTCTTCATCTCGTTGGCAGTGGAGGGCGAAAAAAAGTGGATAAATGGATGAATAGCCCATGGTTTATACGTATTTTCTCTTTGCTTTTAGCGCTTATGATTTACGTTTCAGTCAATATTGAAACGCAATCCAATAGCACGTCGCGCAACACAGTCGGTCAAACCGATGTGGGAACGGTGACAGATGTTCCAGTTGTGGCGTATTATGATCAAGAAAACCTTGTTGTTTCTGGTATCCCCCAATCCGTTAATGTGATGCTTGAGGGACCGAAAAGCATCGTCACGCCAACGAAGCTGCAACGAGATTTTGAAGTATATGTTGATTTATCTAAACTGCCAATTGGTAAGCATACAGTTCCGTTGAAATACCGAAATATTTCTGAAAAGTTACGCGTTACGATTGATCCAGCTACCATTACGGTAACGATTGACGAGCGTGTGTCGAAAGATTTTCCGGTCGAAGTGGATTTCATTAATAAATCACAAATGGCAGACGGTTATTCACCGGAGCAGCCAATTGTTAAACCAAATATTGTGAAAGTGACGGGAGCAAAAACGTTAATTGAAAAAGTTGCGTTAGTGAAGGCACGTGTCGATTTAAAAGGAGTCGAAGAAACGATTGAGCGAGAGTCGAAAGTGACGGTGTATGATAAAGAAGGAAATGTGTTGCCTCTTGATGTTGAGCCGTCTATCGTTGACATTACTGTGCCAATTAAAAGCCCAAGCAAAACGGTCCCATTAAAAATCGATCGAAAAGGAACGCTACGAGAAGGATTAAGCATTAGTAAAATGGAAGTGATTCCGAGCGAAGTAACGATTTTTGGACAAAAAGCAAAAATTGACGACATCGAATTTATTAGCGGCATTGAAGTCGATTTAAGCGATATTACAGGTAATACAACTTTACAAGTCGATGTACCTGTACCAAAAGGAGTGAAAGCTGTAGATCCAGCAAAAGTTACAATTTTAATTGAAATTGAACAAGAAAAAGAGAGAACGTTTGATGAAGTTCCAATTGAAATCATTGGACTAAACGACGCATACAAGGCTGAATTTATCGATCCTGCTGATCGGAATATTACGCTAACGGCTTTAGGGGCTCAACGTGTATTGAACGCTATTCAACTAAAGGATATTGAAGTATACTTAAACGTTAGTGAATTAGGTATCGGTGAACATGATGTGCCTATTGAAGTCAATGGACCTCAAAACGTTCGCTGGAAACTACCGCAAAAAGAAGCAACGATTCGTATTACAAGAAATGAGTAATGACAAAAGGAGCGATAGCATGGGTAAGTATTTCGGAACAGACGGTGTTCGAGGGATTGCCAATAGCGAATTAACACCAGAGCTAGCTTTTAAGATTGGACGTTTTGGCGGCTACGTATTAACGAAAGATAAAGACCGTCCAAAAGTGTTAATCGGGCGTGATACGCGCATTTCTGGCCATATGCTTGAAGGAGCGCTTGTTGCTGGATTGCTTTCTATCGGAGCAGAAGTGATGCGCCTCGGTGTTATTTCTACATCGGGTGTAGCGTATTTGACAAAAGCGTTAGGAGCACAAGCAGGGGTTATGATCTCTGCTTCGCATAACCCTGTTCAAGATAACGGCATTAAATTTTTCGGGCCGGATGGTTTTAAACTTTCTGACGAACAAGAGTTAGAAATTGAAGCGCTTCTCGATAGTGAACAAGATACGTTGCCACGTCCGATCGGGAAAGATTTAGGACAAGTAAATGATTATTTTGAAGGCGGACAAAAATATTTACAATACTTAAAACAAACGGTAGACGAAGATTTCTCAGGAATTCACGTCGCGCTTGATTGCGCGCACGGTGCCACATCGTCGTTGGCGACGCATTTATTTGCTGATTTAGATGCCGATGTGTCTACGATGGGTGCATCTCCAAATGGATTAAACATTAACGAAGGTGTCGGTTCGACACATCCAGAGGCGTTGGCTGCGTTTGTGAAAGAAAAAGGAGCCGATGTTGGCTTAGCGTTTGATGGCGATGGAGACCGATTAATTGCCGTCGATGAAAACGGTCAAATCGTTGACGGCGACCAAATTATGTACATTTGTGCGAAATATTTACATGAACAAGGGCGCTTAAAACATCAAACAGTCGTCTCAACAGTCATGAGCAATCTCGGTTTTTATAAGGCGCTTGAAGCGCAAGGGATCAAAAGCGTACAAACAGCTGTTGGCGACCGTTATGTCGTCGAAGAAATGAAAAAGAACGGTTACAATTTAGGTGGAGAACAATCGGGGCATATTATTTTCCTTGATTACAACACGACAGGCGACGGGTTACTGACGGCGTTACAGCTTGTCAACATTATGAAAGCGACGAAAAAGCCACTTTCTGAGCTGGCAGGAGAAATGAAAAAATATCCACAAAAACTAGTGAACGTGAAAGTAACGGATAAACATGAAGCCATTGCAAATGAAGAAGTACAACGCATCATTCGTGAGGTAGAAGAAGAAATGGCTGGAAACGGACGCATTCTCGTTCGCCCATCAGGGACGGAACCGCTCGTTCGCGTGATGGCAGAAGCACCGACAAATGAGCTTTGCGATCAATACGTCGAGCGCATTGCGTCTGTTATTCGTGAGCGCTTTGGCGCACAATAATGTTTTCGGTAAACGATATGCATAAATGGAACGGTTTATTCCATTTATGCATATTTTGTTTATACAGGGGTAAGCGATTCACATTGACGTTTGCCCCTTTGTTGTTGTAAACTATTGTTGTTTGACATCTTACATGAGAGGAGGATAGCGGAAAACAACTGTATAAAAGCGCCTGGACTAAGCTTGGACGGAAAAAAGCTTAGTTGACGAGGAGGAGGTTTATCGAGTGTTCGGCGGATGCCTCCCGGCTGAAGCGATGACAGCCGCAAGTTCTTTCTTAAAACAAAGAGGCGACTCTTTGCACAAAGGAAAGAACGTTCATCGCCATTTCATCAATTATTCAAGGGGCAAGAGCCCCTTCTTGCCCCTATGATTAGGGAGGATTTTTTATGTGCGGAATCGTTGGTTATATTGGTGAACAACCATCAAAAGAAATTTTATTGTACGGATTAGAAAAGTTAGAGTATCGAGGATATGACTCTGCAGGGATTGCGTTATTAAATGAAAAAGGTGTACACGTATTTAAAGAAAAAGGACGGATTGCCGATTTGCGTGCCGTTGTTGCAGAAGATGTAGATGCACCGCTTGGCATCGGTCATACGCGTTGGGCGACACATGGCGTGCCAAACCGTGTGAATGCTCATCCACATCAAAGTGCATCTGGCCGCTTCACGCTTGTGCATAACGGTGTGATCGAAAACTACGAATTGTTAAAACGCGATTATTTAGCACATGTGACGTTTAAAAGTGACACAGATACAGAAGTTATTGTTCAGTTAATCGAAACGTTTGTAAATGACGGATTGTCGGTGGAAGAAGCGTTCCGTAAGACGCTTTCGTTATTGAAAGGCTCGTATGCGATCGCTTTAATTGATGCAGAAAATGATGGCATCATTTACGCGGCGAAAAACAAAAGCCCGCTTTTGGCTGGATTAGGTGAAGGATTTAACGTCGTCGCAAGCGATGCGCTGGCGATGTTACAAGTGACAAACCAATATGTTGAGTTAATGGATAAAGAAATCGTCATCGTCACAAAAGAAAGTGTGACGATTAAAAAGTTAAATGGTGAAGTAGTAGAGCGCGCGCCATATGTAGCGGAGTTGGATGCAAGCGACATTGAAAAAGGAACGTATCCGTACTATATGTTAAAAGAGATTGATGAACAGCCGCTTGTCATTCGCCGTTTAATTGAAAAATATCGCAACGAACAAGGTGAACTAGCGATTGATGAAGACATTGTGCAAGCGATTAATGAAGCGGATCGCTTATATATCGTCGCGTGCGGCACGAGTTATCATGCTGGTTTAGTCGGCAAACAATTGATTGAAAACTGGGCGAAAATCCCTGTCGAAGTGCACATTGCAAGCGAATTTTCATACAATATGCCGCTTTTATCGGAAAAACCGCTCTTTATTTATATTTCACAAAGCGGGGAGACGGCAGATAGCCGCGCGGTGCTCGTGCGCACGAAAGAGCTTGGTTATAAATCATTAACGATTACGAACGTGCCAGGTTCGACATTATCGCGCGAAGCAGATTATACGCTTCTTCTTCATGCTGGACCAGAAATCGCTGTTGCTTCAACGAAGGCATATACAGCACAAATTGCAGTGCTTGCGATGTTAGCTGCGGTTGCTGCAAAAGCAAAAGGCATCGAATTGAATATTGACGTAACAAAAGAACTTGGTATTGTAGCGAATGCGATGGAAACACTTTGTGACGCAAAACATGAAATGGAAAACATCGCACGCGAATATTTAGCGACAACACGCAACTGCTTCTTTATCGGTCGCGCGGTTGACTATTATGTCGTATTAGAAGG
The DNA here is from genome assembly GCF_019448545.1 of Anoxybacillus sp. ST4. Classification (NCBI taxonomy): domain Bacteria; kingdom Bacillati; phylum Bacillota; class Bacilli; order Caryophanales; family Anoxybacillaceae; genus Anoxybacillus; species Anoxybacillus sp. ST4. The sequence goes on from NZ_JAHZOE010000041.1 coordinate 8,883, forward strand.
GGCATTAAAGCTAAAAGAAATTTCTTACATTCAGGCAGAAGGTTTTGCAGGCGGGGAATTGAAGCACGGCACAATTGCATTAATTGAAAAAGGTACACCGGTCATCGCACTTGCGACACAAGAACATGTGAATTTAAGCATTCGTGGGAACGTAAAAGAAGTTGTCGCGCGCGGTGCCAATCCGTGCATCATTTCCATGAAAGGATTAGACATGGAGGACGACCGTTTCGTCATTCCAGCTGTTCATCCAATGCTTACGCCGCTTGCATCTGTCGTTCCATTGCAGCTCATTGCTTACTATGCGGCACTACATCGCGGCTGCGACGTCGACAAACCACGCAACTTAGCGAAGTCTGTAACGGTGGAATAAAGCTTAAAAAACACACGTCATGGATTACAATGCATGTAATCGGACGTGTGTTTTTTATATGAATGTATGCTATGCCTTGTTGTTTCGTTTGTTTTGCTGATACAGTTGTACGATTTGTTCTTCCCGTTCGCTAATGATAACTTTTGGAACAGGGGTTGGTTTTTTGTTTTGATCGATGGCGACCATCGTTAAAAAGCATGTCGTTGTTAAGTGATGTTCGCCTGTAAATAAATCTTCTGTTTCGACTTTGACGAATACTTTCATGGATGTGCGTCCGGTCGAGTAGACGAATGCTTCGAGTTTTAAAATGTCACCTACTTTTGCGGACGAAATAAAGTCAACTTTGTCGATCGAAACGGTGACGACTGCTTTTCGCGCATGGCGCATGGCGGATATTGCCTGAATTTCTAAAAATATTATGATCACTTTTAAAGTAAAGAAGGTAACTATTCACCCCGATAGTAGTATGTAAAAAAGCGCAACACAAATAGGGCATCTCCGTGATAGAAAATGCCCTAAGTGATAGAAAGAACACGATCGAGCGTGTCGCCCGTCAACAGAAGACATAACGAGTCCCACACGTTTTTTTCGTGTTTCGCGAGTGTGGAAACGATGCTTCTTGTGATACAAAAAGACTGGGCGAATGTTTCTTCGCGAAACGTACCCGAAATGTTCTCTTTGACTTTGACCATGCGAAGATCGCGTTCGGCTTGGTTGTCATCAAAGGGAACATGAGCTTCATGTAGGAAACGCAGCGCTTCTTCCTTTCGTTTTTGAAGGCGTCGAACAAAAGCGAGTGCTTTTTTCGGAAGAGGCGTCTTCGCTTCCAATCGATGTTGTGCTCTTTCTAGGATGCGATCATACACTCGTTCCCATCGTCTCGCTTCTTCTTCGGAAAGTGCACCGTGATGGGCTTCGACGGCTTGCTTGGCGGCTAACAGAAACGTGGTCATGCGCATCGCCCACGTATGCCCTTGTTCGATGAATCCTTTTAACTCACGCAAATGGTGTGCATGACAAAGGGCATGGGTGGCATGTGTGTATTTCGGATACGTACCGAACGCATCGTGCATCATCGTCCCTTCATATCGGGGAAGAATCCCGATATCATCGGTCGCTTTTTTCCACGAGAAGCGTGAGAAGCCAAGTACGTGTATTTTGATGTACACGCGACATGCACCCATGCGAGTTTCCCATTGATGCGCAAACTCGTTTCATCGACATGCAGGATGTTGGATTCAAGTAAGGCGTCTTCGATGATGTCCATATTCGATTCTAGCGATTCGCGTCCTCGTTTCACCATATTGGCAAGAGTTCCCGTACTAATCGAGTGTTGATATAACGCTTCGATTGTATCACTTAAACGCTTGTAAGGGATCAATTGGATATGATGTAAATAAACAACGAGCGCCGTGAGCCGTGGACCGTATTGCACATGATTCGTGACATGGGATGGGAATTCGGCTTGTTGAACACATCGACAATGTGGACACGATTTCACTTCACGTTCATGTTGTGTCACCTCGATCGCCACAGGAGGGACATCAAACACTTGACGGATATCGACTTTGAACGGTTTGACGTCACGCAAAGAAACCCCACATCCTTGACACGTATGCACACGGTGGACGACACGATGATGTGGATGTTCCACTTGACGGAGCGTCGTTCCTTGATGTCCTTCTTGTCCGCCTGGCTTGTTGCCAGATGGTTGACGAGAAGAACGTGTGTTGGCAAAACGGTCAGAAGATGGGGGCAAATGGCTATTAGAGCTGTTTTTTTTCGTGCGTGCTTCCAGCCCTTGAACACGGTACTTCAGTTGTTCATTTTCTTTGCGCAGCTGTTTGATTTCGTGACGCAAATGTTCATTTTCTTGAACAAGTTGATGAATGAGCTGTTTTTGTTGTTGAACTTTGCCGATTAAGCTCTCAACTGTAAATACAGCTTGTTGTACCGTCAACATGCGATTCACCTCCTTGTCTATCAATATTCACATCATAGACAGGAAATACAAAAAATATTCAGCTCACTTTATGATGTGGCTGAATAGTTACTAAAGAAGAACTGGCATGTTTTGAACTCTCTATTTTCCCTATGCATACCTATCTTAAAATCTCAAGTACAACTTGTGGTGAAGAGCAAATATTATTGATAAAAATGCCAAACAACCCTCTTTGGGAGGGTTATTTGGCATGCCTAAAATGAGAAATATTCTTTTCTTCATCCGATGGGCACAAACACTGTGTATGGATAGAACGATTTTTAGCGCTAAACTTGACGGATATGATGATGAATCCCCATCGATGTCGAAAAGAGATCGTCCTGACGATCCGCTTCGATATGATCAAAACCCGTTTTTCCTGTGGTAAGCAAGAATGACGTCGCTATGTGGGAAATGTGCACGTCTCGACGAACGGTTCGAAGCCGAAGCGCGCTTAGTTGTTTATCCAGTTTCGTTTGGTGTAGTAAGTAGCCCACAAGAGCAAGCCCAGCACTTGGAGTAATCGCTTCATTTGTCAACACAAACCGAATCGGGAAATCTTTCATGACATTCACCTACTTGATGAAAAGTCGTTAACGTAGTTTTCCTTTATCGTACCAATGGTTTGTGATCATTGTAAAGATGTTTTGTCACGGATTCAGGATTTACAAACATTCACTTTTTATTTCTAATAACGAGTTAATAGTTGTCTAAATACTAGTTGGGTAGACTGGTATGGGTCAAAGTCTCCAGATTGATGTTTTAATAAGTCTCCAGGAGTAATCTTTTCTACTTCTTTTCTTAATAAAGAAAGCATATTGTCAATATCTTTGAATACTTTATTTTTCTCTTCATTATTTAGAGAATTATAATTTAGTGCAAGTTCTCTCCACTTATTATTACTTACAAGGCGGCTTCTCATTTCAGAAAGTAGTAGATCCAACCAAGTAGGTTGTCCAAAAGTTATATTAATTGCTAACGTTTCTTCATCTGACTTTGTAGAATGCCATACTCCCCTTGGAAGATATAACATTGATCCTGGTGTCAATTTTACTACATCTGCGTCTGGAAGATCCTCTGCTGGAGGCTCTCCTGTCCAATATTTCTTTAATTCTTCAGGATAATAAGGAGCCTCTGCTAAGTCATAATGTAAGGTAGGGTTTTCTACATTATGATTTTCATATAGTTTCCATATTTTTTCTCCTTTTATTTGGAAAATAAAATTTGTATAAGCATCGAAATGTGCCTTAAATCCCCCACCATTCTTGGCAGCATAAACAATTACTTTAGATAAGGTTCCTTCGGGTAATCGTAAATCACTTTTTAAACTTTCAATCCATCTTCTAGATCGGGGAATAAATAAATCAGTAAAATCAAATTCTAAAGCAGCCCCTTTTTCATACCACTGTAAAGCTTCATTAGATGGAACTAACAATCTATCCATTATACCCCCAGACTCTTCAATAACGGCGTTTCCTACAACCATTACTGGGTTATTATATATTTCCAGAATATCATTTAAATTTTTAATTTGGTCGAATCCTGGAATAACATCAAATCGATTTGGGTCTCCATTAGATACAAGGGGTTTTTTAGGCCAATATGATTTTAAAAAATCATCGATTGTTAATGGATTAATTATTTCATTTAGAACAGAGTCTTTTACTGAATTATACATTTTAATACATACCTCCCTTTTTTTAAAAATAATTTATTAACTAACAAATTATTTTAATCTATAATTTTCTGAAAATAAATAGTTGAAAAAATTTTTTTAGTTAAATATAATTATCATTAGCGTGATAGCTACTATTTGTTAGGATAATAGGTATTATATAGAAGGTGTGCGATATGAAAAAAGAGTATAAAAAACCACGTGCATTTGAACTTCGTCGTGCAGTAATTGCAGGCGGTCATTAATAACAATAATTATTAAACTATTTTAAAAGATTTGGAGGTGTGCGATATGAAAAAGTAACTATTCACCCCAGTGCTAGTGTATAAAAAAGCCCAGCACAAATAGGGCATTTCGGTCATAGAAAATGCCCTAGGTAGCGGAAAGAACTCGATCGATCGTTTCGCCTGCCAACAGAAGACACAACGAGTCCCACA
>NZ_JAHZOE010000042.1:0-12706 GCF_019448545.1 Anoxybacillus sp. ST4
TGTGTCTTCTGTTGGCAGGCGAAACGATCGATCGAGTTCTTTCCGCTACCTAGGGCATTTTCTATGACCGAAATGCCCTATTTGTGCTGGGCTTTTTTATACACTAGCACTGGGGTGAATAGTTACCACGTGCAGACGGTAAACCATTTGCGACCCATTTGCCATTTCTGTTAGAGGAAAATAATCATGCGTTATGGAGCCATATGGCTAAGCAAAATCCTCAATGGGAGAATTTGAACAACAGTGAAGTGTTTGTCGTTTTCCCTGGTCCGCATGCGTATATTTCACCTACTTGGTATAACGAACCCAATACCGTTCCCACTTGGAATTATGTAGCCGTCCATGTGTACGGAACATTTCAGTTAATCGAAGATAAAGAAATGATGAAACACCTTTTAGAAAAAACCGTCGATTTTTACGAATCATCGATGCCTACTCCTTGGAAAGTAGAATTCGATGATTTTATCGAACATCTAATGGAAGGAACGGTTTGTTTTAAAATCAACATCCAAAAAATTGAAGGGAAATGGAAACTGAGCCAAAACCATTCGATCCAAAGGCAGCAAAACTTGATCAAAGGATTGAAAACGGTCGATCACTACCATTCAAAAGAAATTGTAGCGCTCATGGAACAAAATATTTCACAGGAAGAGGAAAGATAGATAAATATCACATGAATAATAGGTGCACATGTAACAAGTATCTATAGAATAGAGTGAAAATAGGAATATATAAAAGTTAAGGAGTAAAATGATATGTGGAATCATACAGAAGTAACAAATAAACTATCAATCAAATTTCCAATTATACAAGCAGGAATGGCGGGCGGGATCACGACGCCCGAACTTGTTGCTGCTGTATCAAATGCAGGTGGTCTAGGGATGATCGGAGCCGGTTATATGACACCGGAAAAATTAGAATCGGATATTCAAAAAATAAGGGAATTGACTTCAAAACCTTTTGGCGTTAACCTGTTTGTTCCTGAAAATCCGGTTGTCATTCAAGAGGAAATTGAAAGAGCAAATCAACTGCTCGAACCCATCCGCCAAAGGTTGGGAATCGAAAAAAAGAATGATGTTCCGCAAATCAACACCTCTGTTTTTGATGAACAGGTTCAAATCGTTTTAAAATACGAAGTCCCTGTCTGCAGTTTCACATTCGGTATTCCCCAAAGAGAAATCATTCATCAATTAAAGAAGAATGGCGTGATCACAATTGGAACAGCCACAACAGTAAAAGAAGCTATCATGAATGAAGAGGCTGGAATGGATATGATTGTCGTCCAAGGTAGTGAAGCTGGGGGACATAGGGGGAGTTTTGCACAATCTGTTGATCACTCCATGATCGGAACAATGGCTCTTATTCCGCAAGTAGCGGATCATGTTTCCATTCCGATGATTGCAGCTGGGGGGATCATGGATGGCAGAGGAGTGTTAGCTTCGCTTGTATTGGGAGCGCAAGCCGTTCAAATGGGAACCGCCTTTGTTACTTGTATCGAAAGCGGAGCGAATGAACTACATAAAAAAGCGATATTAAACGGCACCGAAGAACAGGCGGTCATCACTTCGGCATTCAGTGGTAAGCCAGCAAGGGGAATAAAAAATGAATTTATCATAAAAATGAAAGAACATGAGGCTGTTTTGCCAGCCTATCCAATTCAACATATGCTCACCCAGGATATTCGGTCGGAAGCCGCAAAACAGAAAAATAACGAGTGGATGTCGCTTTGGTGCGGGCAAACTCCTCGACTAAGCAAAAATTTGCATGCGGCAGAACTAATCGAAATGATCGCAAATCAAGTAGAAACAATAATAACCCTATTCAATAATGGGGATTCTGAATAAACCAATAATTTTAAGGCCGAAAGATTTATGATCTCTCGGTCTTTTTTTGTAGTTTTCCACTCACCAAGAAATATATGATGTTAGATTTTGTAACAAAAAAAATCAAAATATACTATATTTTTCTGAATTTTTCGTTGACTTAACCAAAAAGGTTATGTATACTGTTAGAGAATATAACATTAATTGTTATGAAATATAACAAATAGGAGGTGAAGAAAAAAGGAATCTTCTCACCGCCATGAGAAGATTCCCACAAATCAGGCATTACATACGTCGGTATGTGCCTGATTCTAATTATATCATAAATAATTAGAATCTTGTAAGGGGTGTTTACATGAGGTTAAAAGGGAATGGATTGAAATGGCTCAGTTTGCTTTTATGCGGAAGTTTATTGGCACTGAGCGGATGTGCTGCATCATCGGCAGTCGATGAGGCGAAAGAAAAGAAGAAAGAAAGCAGTACATCGGAAACAAGCGACACTGTCAAAGTAGGGATACTTCACTCATTGAGCGGCACGATGGCGATCAGCGAGGTATCGCTGCGAGATGCGGAATTAATGGCGATTGAAGAAATTAATGAATCTGGTGGTTTGCTAGGGAAAAAAATTGAACCTGTCATAGAAGACGGCGCCTCAGACTGGCCAACGTTTGCGGAAAAGGCGAAAAAGCTGCTACAGAAAGATAAAGTAGTGACAATCTTTGGCGGATGGACATCAGCGAGCCGCAAAGCGATGCTTCCGGTCGTCGAACAAAATAATGGATTGCTTTGGTATCCAGTCCAATATGAAGGGATGGAGTCTTCACCAAATATTTTTTATACAGGTGCCACGACGAACCAACAAATCGTTCCAGCGGTAAGCTGGTTGTTACAAAATAAAGGAAAGAAATTTTTCTTGCTTGGTTCGGATTATGTGTTCCCGCGCACGGCGAATAAAATTATTAAAGCCCAATTAAAAGCAGAAGGCGGGCAATTGGTTGGTGAAGAATATACGCCGCTTGGCCATACAGATTATAGCACGATTATTAGCAAAATTAAAGACGTGAAGCCAGATGTAGTGTTTAACACGCTCAACGGGGACAGCAATGTCGCGTTTTTTAAACAATTAAAAGATGCCGGGATTACAGCGAAAGATTTAACGGTTATGTCTGTGAGCATCGCCGAAGAAGAAATTCGCGGAATTGGCGGTGATGTATTGGCCGGCCATCTTGCGGTATGGAACTATTTTCAGTCAACGGACACACCGGAAAACAAAGTATTTGTAGAGAAATATAAAGAGAAGTATGGAAAAGACCGCGTCACAGATGATCCGATCGAAGCAGCGTACTTTGCTGTTCATTTATGGGCCGAAGCGGTGAAAAAAGCCGGCTCGTTTGATGTAGATAAGGTGAAAAAAGCAGCTGGTGGCATCGAGTATAAGGCGCCTGGTGGAACGGTAAAAATCGACGGAGAAACACAACATACATGGAAGATTGTGAGAATAGGAGAAATCCAACCGAATGGTCAATTTAAAGAAGTATGGAATTCTGGGGAAGCTGTTAAGCCAGATCCTTATTTAAAAAGCTATCCATGGGCAAAAGACTTGATGAATTAAATACATTTGTGGGAAAGGGGTTATGCTCCTTTCCTCTCCTAAAGAAAGGAGGCATTTCCTTGTCAGTTTTTGTGACACAATTGTTTAACGGTTTAAGCTTAGGTTCGATTATGCTTTTCATTGCCATCGGGTTGGCGATTACGTTTGGGTTAATGGGCGTCATCAACATGGCCCATGGTGAATTGATTATGGTGGGAGCCTATGCGACGTACGTTGTTCAACAATTTTTTGCGCAATATGCACCGAAATCGATGGACTATTATTATATCATCGCTATTCCTGTCTCCTTTTTTGTTTCCGCTCTCCTTGGTTTAGGATTGGAAAAATCGTTAATTCGCCACCTATATCACCGGCCGTTAGATAGTTTACTGGCAACGTGGGGAGTGAGTTTGATTTTACAGCAAATGGCGCGGACGATTTTCGGTGCGCCCAATGTGGCGGTACTTCCTCCTGAATGGCTAGATGGAGGGGTTCGTGTTGCGGGAATGGTGTTTCCGTATAAACGGTTGTTCATTTTAGCATTTGTCGCCGTGTCAATCTTTGCACTTTATATGTATTTAAATAAAACAATAGCTGGCCGAAGAATAAGGGCTGTTACACTTAACCGAGATATGGCCGCATGCCTTGGCATTTCTACGCAAAAAGTAGACGCATACGCTTTTGCGATCGGATCCGGCTTTGCAGGTTTGGCAGGCTGTGCATTAACGCTGCTCGGTCCGATTGGTCCAACGATCGGAACGTATTATATTGTCGATGCATTTATGGTCGTTATTTTAGGGGGAGTAGGAAAATTAATCGGAACAGTTTTAGGGGCATTTGGAATCGGATTGATTGGTACATTGACCGAATATTCGACAAGTGCCACGATGGCAAAAGTGATTACGTTTGCGTTGATTATTGTCTTTTTGCAATGGAAGCCTTCTGGACTGGTGAGCATGAAAACGAGATCACTCGATTAAGGGGGTCAAAAATGATCAAAAAGAACTGGATGTATTGGCTGTTTTTCCTTGCTTTGTTTTTAGCGCCGTTTTATTTAACGGAATTTCGTTTGTCGCTGCTTGGGAAATTTCTTTGTTTTGCGATGATTGCGATCGGCATTTCTTTAATTTGGGGTTATACCGGTATTTTAAGTTTAGGTCACGGTGTATATTTTGGTTTAGGAGCTTATTGTATGGCGATGTATTTAAAACTGGAGGCTTCTGGTGGTCATTTACCCGACTTTATGGAGTGGAGCGGTGTAAACAATCTACCTTGGTTTTGGAAACCGTTTGAACAGCCGGTTATTGCTATTTCTTCCGCCATTATCGTTCCAGTGCTTCTAGCGATGTTTTTAAGCTATTTTACGTTTAGAAATCGAATTAAAGGTGTTTATTTTTCGTTGTTATCCCAAGCGATCGTAGTTGTTTTTGTGACGTTATTTATCGGAAAGCAAGAATGGACCGGGGGAACAAACGGGTTAACGAATTTTTCTACCGTTTTCGGGTTCTCGCTATCTTCTCCTCTTACCCAAATCGTTCTTTATTTATTAACCGTTGTTTTGCTTTTGTCGATGTTTCTTTTCTCGCGCTGGTTAACGGGGAGTCGATTCGGTCGGGTGCTTGTTGCGATTCGGGATAGTGAAAACCGGGTCCGCTTTTTAGGATTTAATCCGACTACGTATAAAGTGTTTGTGTATAGCCTTTCCGCTGCTTTTGCCGGAATAGCAGGAGCGATGTTTGTGCTGCAGGTAGGACTTATTTCTCCGGCAATGATGGGAATTATTCCTTCCATTGAAATGGTGCTATGGGTTGCCGTTGGCGGAAGAAGTTCGTTAATCGGAGCGATCATCGGTGCCATTGTGACGAACGGTGCGAAAAGCTTTTTTAGCGAAAATTATCCTGATATATGGCTGCTGTTTTTAGGGGGATTATTTATTGCTGTTGTGCTGTTCTTGCCAAACGGGCTAACAGGCGTATATCAGTCTGTTAGACAACGAAAAAAACAAGGGGAAGTGAGAGCAAATGAAGCCAGTTCTCATGTGCTGCAACGTGTCAGTAGATTTTGACGGGTTTTATGCGTTGCAAGGGGCAGATTTGAACGTTTATCCACATGAAGTCCGATTTTTAATCGGGCCAAACGGAGCGGGAAAAACGACGCTATTAGATGTGATTTGCGGTAAAACAAGGGCAAGCAGCGGAAAAGTGTTATTTTACTCACACGATATTACCGATATGCCGGAACACAAAATTGTACGGATGGGCATTTCTCGGAAATTTCAAAGCCCATCGATTTTTCATCCGTTGACCGTATGGGAAAACATGGAGCTTGCTTTAAAACAAGATCGCGGGCTATTTGCTGTTTTACGGGCAAAAATGTCAGAAACAGATCGAGATAGGATCATCACGTTATTACAACGTATCGAATTACTAGATTATGCTCATCAAAAGGCTGGTTCTCTTTCACACGGCCAGAAGCAGTGGCTCGAAATCGGCATGCAGCTGATTCAGTCTCCTCAGCTGTTGCTGCTTGATGAACCGATTGCAGGAATGAGTGCTGCGGAACGGGAACACACAGGGGAATTGATCCATGAAATTGCCCGTGATTGTGCAGTTGTGATTGTCGAACATGATATGGATTTTGTGCGGCGTTTTTCAAAGCAAGTGACGGTGATGCATGAAGGGAAAGTATTGTGTGAAGGGACGATGGAGGATATTCAGCAAAATGAAAAAGTAGTGGAAATTTATTTAGGAAGAGAGGAGAAAGCGTGTTAAGCGTTCGAAATGTGACAGCCGGATATGAACAAAGCGTTGTGTTAGAAAACGTAAGCATGGACGTACAAAAAGGATGCGTGACGGCAGTGCTCGGGCGAAATGGTGTCGGAAAAACGACGCTTATGAAAAGCATCATCGGATTGATCAAACCGATGAGGGGCAACATCGAATGGGAAGATGAGGATATTACATCATTGCCGCCGGAACAGAGGGTAAGAAGAGGAATAGGCTATGTTCCACAAGGAAGGGAAATTTTTTCGACATTAACCGTCGAAGAAAATTTATTGTTAGGATTCGAGGCGCTTCCTAAAAAAATCAATTCGTCACATGTTTTAGAAGAGATTTATGAATTATTTCCTATATTAAAAGACATGTTGCATCGAAAAGGAGGAGATTTAAGCGGCGGGCAACAGCAGCAGCTTGCCATTGCCCGCGCGCTGATTGGACAGCCAAAGCTGCTTTTGCTTGATGAACCGATGGAAGGCATTCAGCCATCGATCGTACAACTGATTCGTGATGTTATCATGAAAATTGCAAAAGAAAAAATGGTCGGAATTGTACTTGTCGAGCATAGCCTAGATTTAGCTTTTTCATGCGCCGACTACTTTTACATTTTCGATCGCGGCATAGTTGTTGCGCAAGGGCATGTGAGTAAAACGAGCATGAGTGACGTTCAGCGGTTTTTAACTGTATAAGTCGAGCGTAATGAATAAGGAAGGTGGGAGAATATTGAAATTAACTGCACGTGAACAGGAGAAGTTGCTTATTGTCGTTGCAGCGGATCTCGCACGCCGCCGGAAAGAAAGAGGGTTGAAGTTAAATTATCCCGAAGCAGTCGCGTTTATTACATATGAAATTTTAGAAGGTGCGCGAGATGGGCGTACGGTGGTGGAGTTAATGCAATACGGGACAACGATTTTATCTCGCGATGATGTAATGGAAGGGGTGCCGGAAATGATTGAAGACATACAAGTGGAAGCGACATTTCCCGACGGCACAAAGCTCGTGACGGTTCATCAGCCAATTCGTTAAAGGGGGGATACCATGATTCCAGGAGAATATTTGTTAAAAGAAGATACGATCGTTTGTAATCGTCATAAACCGATTACAAAACTGGTCGTGACAAATCGTGGAGATCGTCCGATTCAAGTTGGATCTCACTTTCACTTTTTTGAAGTGAACTCGTTTCTTGAATTTGATCGCCAAGCGGCGTATGGGAAACACTTAAATATTCCGGCAGGGACGGCGGTGCGCTTTGAGCCAGGGGATGCGAAGCAAGTGGAACTAGTCCCGTTTTCCGGGGAGCGCCGTGTTTACGGATTGAATCAGTTAGTCAACGGGCCGCTTGATGAAGGTGAGAAAGGGGGAGTCATGCGATGAGTTTTCAAATGTCACGGCAACAATATGCAGATATGTTCGGGCCGACAACAGGCGATTGTGTTCGTTTGGCTGATACCGATTTATGGATCGAGATTGAAAAAGATTTTACCGTTTATGGTGATGAAGTCAAATTCGGCGGCGGGAAAGTGATTCGTGACGGAATGGGACAGCATCCGCTTGCCACACGTTCGGAATCGATGGATTTAGTGCTGACAAATGCGATCATTGTTGACTATACGGGAATTTATAAAGCCGATATCGGCATTAAAGATGGGAAGATTGCGGCGATTGGGAAAGCGGGTAATCCGTTGTTGATGGACGGGGTGAATATTACGATCGGAGCAGCGACGGAAGTTATTGCAGCGGAAGGAAAAATTGTCACCGCAGGGGGAATTGACGCCCATATTCATTTTATTTGCCCGCAACAAATCGAAACGGCTTTGTCATCGGGAATGACGACAATGATCGGCGGCGGAACAGGGCCGGCGACGGGGACAAATGCGACGACATGCACCCCTGGAGAATGGAACATTTATCGCATGTTGGAAGCGGCTGAAGCGTTTCCGATGAATCTAGGGTTTTTAGGGAAAGGGAACGCATCGTCGAAAGAACCGTTAGCGGAGCAAATTCGCGCAGGTGCCATTGGGTTGAAGCTTCATGAAGATTGGGGGACAACAGCCGCAGCGATTGATACGAGCTTGCAGGTCGCTGACGAATATGATGTGCAAGTGGCAATTCATACCGATACGCTGAATGAAGGAGGATTTGTTGAAGATACGTTACGGGCGATTAACGGGCGCGTGATCCACACCTATCATACGGAAGGAGCAGGCGGGGGGCATGCGCCAGATATTATTAAAGTCGCAAGTTTTCCAAATATATTACCTTCTTCTACGAATCCAACGAGACCATACACAAAAAATACGCTAGATGAGCATTTAGATATGTTGATGGTTTGTCATCATTTAGATCCGTCTGTTCCTGAAGATATTGCTTTTGCCGATTCGCGCATTCGGAAAGAAACGATTGCGGCGGAAGATATTCTCCACGATTTAGGCGTCTTTAGCATGATTAGCTCCGATTCGCAAGCGATGGGACGCGTCGGAGAGGTAATTTTGCGAACGTGGCAAACGGCGGATAAGATGAAAAAGCAATTTGGAAAATTGCCTGAGGAGAAAGGAAGAGGCGATAATTTTCGCGTCAAGCGCTACATCGCCAAATATACGATCAATCCAGCGATTACCCATGGGATTCATCAATACGTCGGATCGGTAGAAGTAGGCAAATTAGCTGATTTAGTCGTTTGGCATCCGGCATTTTTTGGTGTAAAACCGGAACTCGTTTTAAAAGGTGGCATAATTGCCCATAGTGTAATGGGGGATCCAAACGCCAGCATTCCAACACCGCAGCCAGTCATATACCGGCCGATGTTTGCGAGCTATGGAAAATCGTTATATAACACATCGATTACATTTGTATCGAAAGCAGCGTTGGAGCTTGAAATTCCACAAAAATTGAATTTGCAAAAAATAATTCGGCCGGTAGAGAATATTCGGAGCTTATCTAAACATGACATGGTGCATAACGACGCGATGCCAACGATTGAGGTCGATCCGCAAACGTACGAAGTAAAAGTGGATGGCAAGCTTATTACATGTGAACCAGCTGAAGTTGTTCCGATGGCACAACGATACTTTTTATTTTGAGGAGGTCAAGCATGATTGTCGAAAAAATTATTGGAAATATCCGAACATTAGATCATTTTCCGCCACACATGGAACGTGTATATATGGATAGCGATGACTTAGTGAAACGAATTCAACGAGTCGTGACGGATCATGGAACCGAAATAGGCATTCGTTTACAAGAGGCAAAGGAATTAACCGATGGCGATATTTTATTCATGAATGAGAAAAACATGATCGTGGTCAGCGTCCTTCCTGATGACTTGTTGGTTATTCGCCCGACATCGATCAAGCAGATGGGGGAAATTGCGCATCAGCTTGGGAACCGCCATTTGCCTGCACAATTCGAAGGAGAAGAAATGCTCGTTCAGTACGACTACTTAGTAGAGCAGCTTTTAAAACAGCTACATATTCCGTATCAACGGGAAAAGCGAAAAGTAAAGCAAGCATTTCGCCATATAGGACATAGCCATGCTGGATAAGCTATTGCCTTTATTGCAACTATGCGATTCCAATTTTCCTTCTGGAGCATTTTCGCACTCCTTTGGATTTGAAACGTACATTTACAACGAAAAAATCAACAACGAGAAAACGTTCCGTGAGGCGCTTTGTGCTTATATTGGAACGCAATTAACGTATATAGACGGCTTGGCATGCCGATTAACGTATGATTTTTTACAGAAACAATCAAAAGATGATGTATGGCGGTTAAATGAAATATTGGCTGCACTTTGTTTGGCGAGAGAAACGAGAGAAGGAACGCGGATGATCGGGGAACGAATGTGGAAGCTTTGCCGTGAAATTTATCCTTTTAAGATATGGAACGATGATAAAGAAAAGCGAGATTACATTCATCCAGCTATTGTGTTTGCGATTGTATGTGATCATTTAAAAATCCCGAAAGATATAACGGTTTTATCGTATTTATATACATCTGTCCAAACGCTTGTTCAAAATGCGGTTCGCGGCATTCCGCTCGGTCAAACTGACGGACAAAAGCTGCTCGTTTTTGTCCAACCTTATCTCATTGAAGCGGTTCAAACCATTGATGCTTTAACCGAAGAAGATTTAGGGGCTGTAACGCCGGGGCTAGAAATTGCCCAAATGCAGCATGAACAGCTTTCCGTCCGCTTATTTATGTCTTAATGTTAAAAAAGGAGATGGAATAAAAGATGGAACCAGTAAGAATTGGAATTGGGGGCCCGGTTGGTGCTGGAAAAACGATGCTTGTTGAAAAGCTGACGAGGGCGATGCATCGTGAGTTCAGCATCGCCGTTGTAACGAATGATATATACACAAAGGAAGATGCGCAGTTCTTAGTGAAGCATAGTGTATTGCCGGAAGATCGGATTATCGGGGTGGAAACAGGGGGATGTCCGCATACCGCCATTCGTGAAGATGCTTCGATGAATTTTGCGGCAATTGATGAGTTGAAAAGACGACATCCGGATGTTGACCTTATTTTTATTGAGAGCGGTGGGGATAATTTGGCCGCTACGTTCAGCCCCGAGCTTGTTGACTTTTCGATTTATGTCATCGATGTGGCGCAAGGAGAAAAAATCCCGCGTAAAGGTGGACAAGGAATGATTAAATCCGATCTATTAGTGATTAATAAAATTGATCTTGCTCCTTATGTCGGGGCTAGTTTAGAAGTGATGGAAAGAGATGCAAAAGCGGCACGCGGAACGAAACCAGTTATTTTTACGAATTTAAAAGAAGAAATTGGATTGGATGAAGTGGTCGAATGGATGAAAAAGCAAGTATTATTGGTAGGGTTAGAGGAATGAACTGGTCGGGCTTGTTGCAATGTACGGCCGTGGAGAAAAATGGCCGTACGATTGTTTCTGATTGCTATTATGAAGGGGCTTTTAAGCTAGCCCGGTCCATCTATCTTCACCCTTCCCAGCCAACGATTTACTTGATGCATGTAGGAGGAGGGTATGTCGACGGAGACCGATATAAGACGGAGATCTCTTTGCAAAAACAAGCAAGGATGATTGTGACAACGCAGTCGGCAACGAAAATTTATAAGACGGTGAAGATGCCGGTACAACAATATACATCGTTTTTCCTTGATGATCAAAGCGTGCTCGAATTTTTCCCTGATCCGGTTATCGCTTATGAAAAAGCGAAATTTTATCAAGAGACGACTGTGTATATGAAAGAAAGTGCGACGTTTATATATGGAGACATTATAACGCCTGGCTGGTCAGAAAGCGGAGATCTGTTTCGCTACGACTGGATTCGTTCGAAATTAAAGATCTATCACGAAGGTCATTTAAAGTTATTCGATCACCTTTATTTAGAACCAAGAAAAGGAATTACTGACATTTTTCAAATGGAAGGTTATACTTATATCGGATCTCTTTTTGTCGTTAGTCCTTTGATCACCAAGGACGTTCTTAAAAAATTGGAAAAGATTGCAGCGCATTTCCCTAACGAAGCCCATTTCGGATGGTCGACTCCGGCCATACCGGGGCTTGCTGTTCGTATTTTAGCCCGTGAAACGTACATCATTGAAGTCATTTTTCAACTCATCCACCAATTGATTCGAGAGGAATGTTTTCAGGAAGGACCGATTTTTTTAAGGAAGTACTAAAAAGAGAAGGGGATGGAACATTAGTGAACACCGTATGGCCGACATTGCTTTTTGGATTTATTTTAGGGCTCAAACATGCCACAGAGCCGGACCATGTCATTGCTGTATCAACGATTGCCAGCCGCACAAAGAAGCTTTCGCTTTCGTCACTTGCGGGGATTTTTTGGGGAATTGGCCACACCACAACATTATTTGTCGTCGGAATGATCGTCATCGGGCTGGAACAACAAATACCGGAAACCGCAGCGATGTGGCTGGAACTAGCGGTTGGAGTGATGATTGTCGTTTTAGGGATTACGAGTTTTCGCTCAGCGTACGTAGTTTCTAGCAAAAAAGAAGTAGATATAAGTCATTTGCATCTGAAGTCTACGATGATTGGTATTGTTCACGGGTTAGCCGGCAGCGCCGGAATGGTGCTTTTGACGTTAACGACTGTCGATACACGGTTACAAGCGGTATTATTTATATTGATATTCGGCGTCGGAACGATTATGGGAATGATGCTGTTTACGACATTTCTCGGTTTACCATTTATTTGGATGAAACGTAAACAAATAGTTTACCAGTTCACCATCAAAGCCGTTTCGTTGATTAGTATCGTATATGGTTTATATTATATGTATCGCATAAGTAGTGAAATCATTGTTTAATGTGATGCCATTTGACTCGTTTGCATGGTTCAAAGCGACAAGCATTGAGCAAGTTCAGCGTGTTGATTCACCAATTAGAACTATATACATGCACTTTAAGATGATGACTTCTGTATGAACACCTTTTTCCATGGTTATACTGCTCCTAAATACCCACGTATAAAAGGAGCGGAAAGGACATGAAACGTCTTAAAATTACAAATGATC
>NZ_JAHZOE010000043.1:0-12170 GCF_019448545.1 Anoxybacillus sp. ST4
ATTACTGCATCATTCCATCATTTTCAACCTAAAGGGGGAAAGCTATCGATTACGGGAAAAGAGGCTCCAAGAAGAAAAACAGAAGGATCAATGAGGTCCTTCTGGGGAATTTTAAACCGGCGATTTTTGGGAAAAAATAATCGGCCTTGACAATTGGAATAATAAGTGTCCAAAAAAACGCAATTTTATTATAAAAAACCTCTTTATTAAACAAAACGAAAAATTCCCATGTTCTTCTTAACATACAATCGTCTCTTCCCCCTCTTATCAGTTATCATGGAAACGGAATGGGCTTGCCTTCGTTTGGAAACTCCTTTTGCTTAAATACCCTACTAAACACGTAATCCCGTGGGTTAAGCCACTGCGTTAGCATATGAGGATAACCATTCTCAGAAAGAACCTTAACTATTTTTGCTGGAACATTCTCTAAAACGCAAGGAATAAATACACATAAAATATCTAATTGTAAATCCTCTGAAATCTCTTTTATACAGTTTGTAAAAGAAACACTTCGATGGTTACTTTGCTCTCTATAATCAATAGATATGGAACGTTCAAATAAGTAACCAAAGCTCTCCTTTAACTTACTAGGTGTGAAAGTGCTAAAAAAGTAGTTAGAATAGTAACAAGGATCATAATGAACATAGTTAGAATTGCTCTTGTATTCTCTATGTGCCATTTTGTAATCTATATTATTTTTTTCGTAAAGATAGTATTTACTCACCTTACCACCAAAAAACTGAAACCATTCTTCTAATGATTTACACATAGCTTCTTCCAAATTCCAATGGCTACTTAATCCTATTGCCATATACTGTTTACCAAAGCCTAATGTGAGAATAACATACAAGTTGTTATGTAAAGAAATGTCAAAAAAGAAAACATCGTCTACAAACTGCTTTGCCTTATATATTAATTCCTTTAGCAATTCACTAGTTATTGTTTCTTGCCTAATCTCTCTACCTGAAGACTGTGTAAGCCAGTTATGTACAAAGCACTGTCTTTCAAAAAACTCTAAAAATGCATTATTTACTGCGCGAAAAGAACTAACATGTGATGCAACACCACATGAATCGTTATAATCGATTCCTTCCTCTAGATCTCCATCAAAAACTTTAGCATTATAACAAAGCAAAATTCTTTTTAATGGGATTTCGATTGTTTTTAATGTTACTAAGTTTAAAGCGTGTACAGTTTTTTGTTTAAAATTCCCTAAATTCAAATATAAAGAAGTACGCTCAATATGTTCACCTAAGGCAGCTTTGATTACTCGAGAAATTTCAAAATGAGTCGCTCCCCCATGAGCCCCTTCTAAAAGAGAGGGACGGATAAATACTTTTTTGGGTGCATTTTGAAACAATGAACGATATACACCAGCTTCCTTCAATATAAAAGGTGAACCTTTTTGGTTAAATATATACATTTACATAAATCACCTCACACAAAAATGCAATCAGGAATTTTACACAAGACATCTTTCGATATCTTAACAGTTTCCACATTAATTTTTTGATTCACTTTTAAATATTGTTTAATAGGGACATGATTATATAGATCTAATGAAAAAACCTTTACACACTTTAATAATGGATAAAGCTCATTTTGTAGCATAATAATATGTAGATTGGTTAACCATTTTGGAAAACAATCTCTAATATCCCCATCTGAATATGTTCTGTCTGAAGAAATATAATAAGGTAAGGCATCCATTTCTAAAAGATATTCCAACTGAATATCACTCTTTACTTGTGCAGAACCATCTTTTCCTAAATAATTTGTATTTAATATATAATTAAATTCTTTTTGCCACTTTAAAACATATGCCTCCTCAATAGCCTTCTGAATTGCACATGTTAATAGAAACGAGGACCCTATTCCAGTATAAATATCTTTCTGATGTGTACATAATGCTACGAATACCACAAATAGCGGATAAAATGTATCGTTCACGAATAACTTAACAAATTCCATAGATCTCAGAAGATTGAAGTATAATGAGGGTATGTCATTCTTATAATTTTTTAGTTTTAATTTGTATCCTTTCTTCCCATACCAAAAAAGATATAAAGCATTTTTCTCAAGCAACTCCTGTATGGCAGTTTGTATCGCTTTCCGACTATCAGTATGAGTAGCTGTTCCTGTTGTATCAGATATATATAATCCTTCAGTTTGGTAAATGGTGTACCTATGTGGTAGGAATGACGGTATATTCCTTACCATATCCCAAGTAGGAACTTGATCTTTATAATTTGTCTTTCCTCCCAGTAGTAAACTCCTTCTTTCAATCATTTCAGAAAAAGATTTCCTTATAGATAATTGTCTAGAAATAGAGAGTGCGTTTGCACCATTTGGGCTCACATCTTCTCCTTTAACAAGCGTCCCTACTTTTGTAAAAGATTTATATACAGAATTGCGTATAAATAAAGAATCAGGCACATTAAAATGATTGTTTTCAATATTTTGAAACAACAACTTAATCCCCCCTCTCACCGAACCATTGTAATAATACAACAGGAGCTAATCGCACATTGAGTCCTACTAAATAAGTAAGTGCATTATCATTAAACCCTGACCAACACAGATCCCCTAGATTCTCTTTCACTTCTCTTAAGCTTTCACGAAATCCTTGAGCCATTAATCCCACTTCTATTAGCGCATGCCTATAACCCCTTTTTCCATATTTTGTTACAGCTCTTCTTATATCGATTGCGTATGCCATGACCAGAGATGAAACAAACTCCTCTCCATCAATAAATATGCATTCTTTAAGTTTCTCTAAGTCTTTTTCAGTCCATTTTCTAATTCTGTAAATTGAATTAGAAAGTGGATTAAACATATAAACCCCTGGCATTGGTAAAGATGAAATTACGTTAGGCTTTAGTACCAACAATAGTGGCATTACAGGGTATAAAGCTCCAGCAGATCCATACCTTTTTGATAAAGTTTCATTGTCACGCCCAAATGCTTTATACATTATTGCACCTAGTGTTTTTTCATCCATCCGATAAGACAAATTATAACTTCGGTTACTACCATTTATACGTACCTTTTCAATTGATAGTGGTATTTCTTCTTCAAAAATATCTGGTAACACATCTGTACACTCTACATTTTCTAACCAAACTCTTACATCTGGACTTATAAAACTACTCCTCATATTTTTGACCCGAAAAAAGACAGATGATTGGTGAAACTTTATAACATCTGTAATTATCCTCTGTGATAACGCACGTTCTTGAAATATATCCCAAATAATACTTTTCATTGTGTCATGATACTCATTTTCTTTTTTACTCATAACAGTCACACAGCTCCCAATGAATTGGATTGTCTACATAAAGTTTTCTGGTTGCTAAGTCAAACATATAACTTTCCAAAAAATCATGAGATTGGATAAAAGAACCCTCATCCAACAAAATTAGTTTACTTATTCGATTGGTTATCTGAGTTACAATATTAAAGATGTTACTTTGAGTGAGCGGAACCTCTATCGAAAAAAAAGAGCGATCGGAGTACAAGCTGTCAATGATATGTTGGTAAGTTATACCATTATAATCAGTTGTTCTAATACTTGATTCAATATAAGATATATGGCAAATATGGCAAGGAGGCTTTAAAAAGCCGTTATATAAGGAATCCATATAAAAACAATTTCCATACACATATGTAAACAACAAAAAAGCTTTCTCAACACTTTTTACTTTATCTCGAATTCCCTTGGCTACCCTCCTGTTATATGGATTAAGAAACACTAAAATTAAATCTCCTTCCTGTATCTCCAGTTGCTTCGGACTTAATTCCCTATTGTAAAACATAGACACATCAATGTCTTGTTTATAATCTATTCTTAGTATCTTTTCTATATATCCCCCTACTTCAACATTATTGGTATATACATTAATCCTCTTTATATTTAAATTAGGTTCAATTTTATCTTCTATGATGTGATATTCCTTTAAAAACTCTAATGCTTCTTTTGTATCTTTTCCAAAGAATTTCTCGAAATCACTATAAGACAATAGCGCTGTTCCGAATTCATCCCATTCCTTAAGGAAGTCCTTCAAACGAGAATCATAAACTCGCACAATTCCCTTTGCGTTCTGTACTATTACTTCATCTGAATCTAATTCATGTAAAATATATTGATTTAATCTGTAACTTTTCAGACATGAAACTGATGCATTCATAGTCTTTCTCCTTCTAAAAAATTTATGTTGTAGAATCGGATTTTCAGCACGCAACTATATCAGCCGCCTCATAAAGTGAGCCGAATATTCTTTCCTTGTCTATGATGTGAATACAGATAGACAAGTGTGAATTGCATGGTGACGGTACGACAAGCTGTATTTACGGTTGAGAGCTTAATCCACAAAGTCCAACAACAAAAACAGCTCATTCATCAACTCATTCAAGAAAATGAACATTTGCGTTAAGAATAGTCATATTCCAATATCTTCTTGGTTTTATGAAAAATATTTCCTATTGTGAACCGTCTGACAAAAAGCCTGGTGGACAGGAGAGACATGAAGGGACGACACTCCGGCAATTAGAACAGCCACTCCATCGTGTCGTCCATCGCGTCCATACGTGTCAAAGATGTGGGGCTTCTTTGCGTGACGTAAAACCGTTCAAAGTCGATGACTGTAAAGTATTGGATCTGTCTCCCGTGACGATGGAAGTCACACAACATGAACGCGAAGTGAAATCATGTCCGCACTATCGGTGCGTGCAACAAGCCGAGTTCCCATCACATGTCACAAATCATGTACAATATGGTCCGCGGCTCACTGCGCCTGTCGTGTATTTGTGCAACATACAAATTAATGATCAAAATAATATCGCCAGTTATTACCTAGTTTGAACAACGCGTCTTACAGCATCCAGATGAGATATTGCATCGCATCGAGTATGCTGGATTAAAATATCCATTTGGATATATAAGGTTTATCTACATTTTATTCGTCTTATTCACTGCACCCCCACAATTATAAACGCAACAACAACAATAATTATCCCCATGTCGAACTGTATCCATAACATAGCTTGAAGATAGAGCTCCCACTCCAAACATATTTGTTTGCTTCTGCGAATACTCATACTTCGTGTTAACTTTCTTATGTCTCACTTCTTGTAAAGATTCCTCACTATACATACATTTCACCCCCTCTCTTTTACTTTTAAAACTATCAAAAAATTAAAACTATTACATGCACAATTATAACAAAAAAAAAGAAAACAATACTTTTAATGAAAATTTATAGATTTTTAACCAAAAAAGGGTAAGCATTTAGCCACATCGTCCATATCATAAGAGGAATATTTTTTCTTCTCTTATCTATGATGTGTTTGAGTCAAGACTTTGTGGGAGATTTTTTTCTCGACCGACTTTTTGTTTATATATGGTTTTATGAACTTGTTTCATGTAAGTGCTTTTACTTACTCTCATCCTGTAGGTATGTGTTTAAAAACCTTTTAGTGCTTGCAGGGCCTCGTAAATCGGCGTTCCTGAAGACTGACGGAAATACGGAATATTGTCTCGAATCACTTCCTTCATTCGAGATGAGACGCTTTCACGCTCGCTTCGCGTTTCGTTTCTTCTCGTTCTTCCACGCAACACATCACTCCATGGCGTGTCCGAATAAGTAACGTATCTTTTATCGCGACGATCGCTCGTAACATCGCTTCAATCCCTGCGTCCTTCCAACTTCGACCGTTTTTGCTTCGCTTCGTTTCGCAAACATATGCATCGTCCCCTCTGCACTGCCCATCGCTCTCATATTCGTTGCATCGATCCCTTTTTCCTGCAGCCATATGCGATAGTCACGCAAACATCCTAGCATCTCCTCGATTCGACGAACAAGCGCCTCGAGTTGCTTTTCCTTCTCCTCGTGTTCTAGCGTACCAATGGCACTTGCGAGTTCTCGCAACACCCCCTCTTCATCCCATGACGCGAATTTTTTTTCGAATCACCGATATCTCGCATGACCTCGGAACAATTGCCGAATCTCTCTCGCCACATGGAACCGATCGAGCTGAAAGTACCCCCTATCCCCGAAATATTCTCGACACGCTGTGATCCATGTGATGTTAGTCTAGATTATAGACACAACGAATAGAGAAAATGTACAGTAAATCTATCAATCATAGGGAGTGTCTATAATGACAAGACGTTTTGATAAAGAATTCAAAATACATGCAGTAAAATTAGTGGTTGAGGAAGGAAAGGCGGTCGCTCAAACCGCAAGACAACTCGATATTTCGCCAAAAACTCTTCATAAATGGGTAGCAGATTATAAAAAAGATGCTAAGCATAGCTTTGTCGGGAGTGGAAACCTCAAGCCAGAAGATCGTGAAAAGCGTGAACTTCAAAAACGTATTCGGGATCTGGAGGAGGAAAACGCGATCTTAAAAAAGGCCATGAGCATCTTCGCCAAAAACCAGAAGTAATTTATGAATTCATTCATACGCATAGAAAGGAGTTTCGCGTGGCGAAGATGTGTGAAGTCTTAGGCGTTTCAAGAAGTGGATACTATGCATGGGCCAAACGACCAGAAAGTCAACAAAAGAAAAGACAGGAAGCATTGAAAAAGCAAATCAAAAAGATTCATATCGAGTCAAGAGAAACGTATGGCAGTCCAAAAATCACAAAAATTCTTCAGAAACAAGGGGTTAAGGTATCTCAAAAAACGGTCGCCAGAATCATGAAAGATGGTGATATTCGTTCAAAAACAAAGAAAAAATATAAGGCAACCACAAACTTGAAGCATCATTTGCCTGTGTATCCCAACTTATTGAATCAGCAGTTTGAAGCAGATGAGCCGAATCAAGTATGGGTGGCGGATATCACGTATATTTGGACGAAAGAAGGATGGCTGTATTTAGCTTCGGTCATGGATTTGTTTTCTCGTAAAATCGTTGGCTGGTGTCTTTCTGAGCGAATGACAAAAGAGTTAGTGATCAAAGCGTTAAACCGAGCCATCAACGAGAGAAAGCCTCAACCAGGTCTGATTCACCATTCGGATCAAGGGAGCCAATATGCATCGAACGAGTATCAAGCCCTCTTACGACAGCACGGTATGCAAAGCAGCATGAGTCGAAAAGGAAACTGTTATGATCACGCATGTGCGGAATCGTTTCACAGCATCATCAAAAAGGAACTGATTTTTCACGAGACCTTTGCAACAAGGGAAGAGGCCAAACATCGGATTTTTGAATATATTGAGTGTTTTTATAATGCCGAGCGAATTCATTTCGCTAACGAGTACATATCTCCGATGGCATATGAGAAGATGTATCAGCAAGGCAAAAAGCAATGAACTCTTCTCTCCACAAAGTCACGATATAAGGGACATCTTTCCTCTTGAGGAGGGGAAGGGTTTACCAAACCGTTCTCCTTCTCAAGAGGCCACCAAACGAAGTGCGGTAGTAGGGTTTTAAAGTTTTTCTCGATTTTACGTGTCTATTTTCTTGACATAATACCACCATCCCACCTGGTTTAATCGCTGGACACCCTGGCGCAAATGCTTGGTCAAGCTTCCTGGTCTAAGTTGTTATATAACATGCGTAATACCGCCTCTTGTTCCCAACCTTTACATTCGAGTTGTAATCCTCTTTTCGCTTGAATATGTCTCATCCCACTATCTCCTTTCATCTATTTGTTACCGTTTTCATCATTTGTGAAAAAAAATCCCATTCCACATCCTTCAGCCATTTTGCCGCTGCCTCAATATCTTTAGCAAAGACGCGGTCTTTTGTGATTGATGGAACAATTTTCCGTGCTGCTTCATAAAAGGCACGCGTCTTTGGCGCCATTTGCTCTACCCCACGGTATTCGACTGCCTGCAACGCACAAATCAATTCGATGGCCAGAACGCGCCGCGCATTTTGGATAATCGCATAAGCATGGCGAGAAGCGATCGTTCCCATGCTGACGTGGTCTTCTTGATTTGCAGATGACGGAATCGAGTCGACGCTCGCTGGATGTGCCAGCGTCTTATTTTCTGATACAAGCGATGCCGCCGCATATTGCATAATCATCGCTCCTGATTGTAAGCCTGGCATTGGGCTTAAAAACGGTGGTAAATCGTTCAATTGTGGATTGACCAGCCTTTCAATGCGCCGTTCCGAAATATTAGCCAATTCTGCTACCGCCATTTTCATAAAATCCATCGCTAACGCAATTGGCTGTCCATGAAAGTTTCCACCGGAAATGACAGTCATCCCATCGTCAAAAATAAGTGGATTGTCGGTTGCCGCGTTCATCTCGATTTCTAATTTTTCTTTCACATAATCGAGCGCTTGCCAAGAAGCCCCATGCACTTGTGGAATGCAACGAAGCGAGTAGGCGTCTTGGACACGCAATTCTCCTTGTGTCGTCGTCAGCTTGCTTCCGGCTAAATAAGAGCGGATGCGTTTCGCCACTTCTGATTGTTGACGATAACCGCGCACGAGATGGACGCGCTCATCAAACGCATCAATAATCCCTCGTAATCCTTCGATCGTTAATGAAGCGATCATCTCGCTTTCATACGCAAGCTGTTCTGCTTCTAAATAGCCGACAATGCCCATTGCCGTCATCGCTTGTGTACCGTTAATAAGAGCCAATCCTTCTTTCGCCTTTAGCGAGAGAGGAGCGATTCCTTCTTTCGTCAACGCTTCCATTGCCAACACGCGCTGTCCGCGGTAAAACACTTCTCCTTCGCCAAGCAATGCGAGCGCTAAATGCGACAGTGGCGCTAAGTCCCCGCTCGCACCGAGAGAACCTTGCTGCGGAATGACTGGATGAATATACGCATTTAATAAATCAAGCAACCGTTGAATAACGATGGGGCGAACACCCGAGTAGCCTTTTAAAAGCGCATTCGCTCGCAACAATAACATCGCACGTGATACAATTTCCGGAAACGGTTCTCCTACCCCGCAAGCGTGCGAATGAATTAAATTCCACTGCAATTGTTCCACATCATCCGCTTCAATAAACACATCGCTAAACTTTCCAAATCCCGTTGTAATCCCATATACAACTTTTTTGTCAGCAACAATGTCTTCGACTGCTTGCCGACTTTTCTTGACAACATCGATGCTGTCCTTCGATGCAACAACTGCTTCGTTTCGATATAATACCCGTTTGACTTGTTCTAACGTTAGCGTATGTCCAGTTAAAATAACCACACTTTCACCCCATCCCTTTAATGAAATAAAGAAGGAGGCCATACCACAAATCAGCTTGTGGAATAGCCTCCTCTAAACTAATCACCTATAGGCTACATATGATTAATTCCTAATCCGATTGTTTCATGCTCTAACCCGCGAATCGGCGCCCCGATCGTCCCGTACAGCGCGACGGCAATCCATTCACCTTCCGCTTCATTTTCATAAGGCATGCCACGCACCACCGCAAAACGAAGGCCGACCGTCCGCATAAAATCACCTAACTCTACTTGGCCTCTTGTAACCCCTTGCAACGCTTCAACTACCGCATGATATAGGGCGTGCATTTCACGGTATAGTTCCCCGTTTACGACACCGTTTCGCTTTGCTGCTGTTTCGATAGCAGCTACAATTTTCTGTAACTCCATAGCTCCAACTTTTCCTTTGCAACAGCGCCAGCGCAATGCAGCCAACTGCTCAAACATCGCTTGTTCCGCTTCCTCTTCCATGATCGCGAGTAAAATTGCATTGCGACCAATTCTGCCTCCTGCCTGTTTCAGCAATGCCCATCAACACCTATTTTTTAAATTTTCTAAAAAACTAATCATCTATCATTATTGTAAACGTCTGCTCTTCGACTGTCAATTGTTTTTTTACCACTTTTTAACAAATTAATATAGCACCTTGTTACTAAACTAAAGTTTAACTGCGCGGTGCCAACAACATGACACCGACACCTATTAAACAGATCGCCCCACCGAGCCAATCATACATATCTGGTGTCTTTTTATCTACCCACCATCCCCATAATAATGATAAAACAATAAAAACCCCACCATACGCAGCATACACTCGTCCAAACGATGGAAACGACTGAAACGTTGCAATCACTCCATACAGCGCTAAACACACTCCACCGATGATTCCGTACATCACTGACTTTCCTTCACGCAACGAAAGCCATATAAGATATCCACCGCCAATTTCAGCAAGACCAGCTAACAAAAATAAAATCACGGCATTCATGTTTTCGCTCCTTGTTTTCATTTTTTCTATCTCCCAATCGGTAGCTTAATAACAAACGTCGTGCCTTTTTCCGAACTGTCATGAAGCGCAATAGTTCCTCCATGGTTTTCAACAATTCGTTTAACGATCGTTAACCCTAAGCCTGTCCCTGACGGTTTCGTTGTCATAAACGGCTCAAACATCGTCGCTTGCATGTCTTGTGGAATTCCTTTCCCAGAATCGTAAACGTACATATTGTACGTCTCATCGATATCGGAATATATGCGAATCGTGCCGTTTTCTTCGATCGATTCGATGCTGTTATGAAGCAAATTGTATAGCATTTGCATCATTTGTTTCGGATCGAGCCGCAACAAAACGCGGTCAAGGCGGACGTGCACGCGAATATGTTTCGCCTCTAACGTATGTTGCAACAACGAAAGCAAGTCTTGAACGATCGTTTCCATATACGTCTCTTTCAACATCGGCGCACTCGGTTTTGCGATCAAAAGCATATCTTCAACAATCGCATTAATGCGGTCAATTTCTTTTAATAAAAGCGGAATGTGGTATTGCTCGCGATCGCTTTGTGCCATATTTTCATTCATAAACGATAAAAAGCCATGAATGACCGCAAGCGGATTGCGAATTTCATGCGCTGCTTTCGCCGCCATTTCTCCGACTGCCGCCAACTTTTCCGATTGATGAATGCGTTTTGTAAGCTCCTCAATTTCGGTGATGTCGAGAAAGAAAATTGTACGGCCAATATGCTCCCCGTACAAGTTAAGTAAATTCGATTGTGACACTAAAAATATTTTTTTCTCACCATTTCTTTCGTATGGTACTTTTACTTGCCGAAACGGATCACGGCGAATGAAAAGCCCCCAAAATAAAGCATTATATCCACTTTCTTTTTCTTGCTCAATCAACTGCTTAATTTCTTTTTTACTTAAACGGAGCAATGTAGCCGCAGAATCGTTAATGAAATGATTCGACTTGGAATTATCGATTGTGATCAAACCGATAGGCAATGAATTTAGTAATTGTTCAATATATACTTTGTCGTCCTCTAGTTTTTCGTACAATCGAGAATATTGGCGAAATGTTGACGAGAGTAATAGCATAATGATTGTGTATAAAAATAAACCGAATAATGAATCGAATTTAAATAAAATAGACAGTATAATGGCTACCACCAACGTAACCGCATAAATGTACGAAACTTCTTTCACTGTGCTAATTAATACGACAATGAAGTCCGTAGATGAATGAAGTGAAAAATATAAAGCCATAAGTACAGCGTTTAAAATAAAATAGGTGAGGAAGCAAAAAATATAGGCCCAAAAATACTTTAAAGATATTTCTCCAACTCCCCCTCCGAAAATAGTGTACACATAGTATGAACCGCATATCATAATGGCATAGACGGAGAAATTAAATACATGTTTCCACCAAACCATTTTTCGAAGATGAGTAAAATATACGATAAAGCTCCCTAACATTAGGACAGTCAGCGTATATTTCAATCCAAAAACAAAAAGTAAGGACAAATAAATCGATGATTCTAATGTGAATGAATTACCACTAGGCGGAAGACATATTAAATATCGATCTAGCAATGCCACAGTCCCCGCAAACAACAATAACAACAACCACTGCTCTTCCACATGCACACTAGAAAATGGCCATATGTATAGAAATAATGCACACCCAAACAAAGAAATGAGCGTCACATATAGTGCAAATAATCGTTTCATGAAATGTATTCACCTATCTGTAATAGTTTGACTCTATCATTCTATGGCAAACAACGACAATAAGCAACAGGGGTTTTTTATGATCGTTTATCCCTAAAAAGCCATTGATGAGATATAATAAAAAAAAAGATAAAGGAGCATTCCTGTTAGAAAGGTTTTCGGGGACTTGAAAGAAAAAAGCCCTCTTGGTATGATGCAGGGGTGTCAACACCTAAAATCAGACCAAGGAGGACTATACAGTGAATTGTACACGAAATC
>NZ_JAHZOE010000044.1:0-11735 GCF_019448545.1 Anoxybacillus sp. ST4
CAACTGTAAATACAGCTTGTTGTACCGTCAACATGTGATTCACCTCCTTGTCTATCAATATTCACATCATAGACAGGAAAAGCAAAAAATATTCAGCTCACTTTATGATGTGGCTGAATAGTTACATCAACTCAATAAAATTTTTAATAGTCTTTACAAAAATACGAAAGACGATATCTTTGATAATTTTATTAAATTGTTAAAAAACCATCTTCAATCAAAGAACTATCCGAAAGATAATGAATTTTCCAACAGACTTATCGATGCAAAACTTTACGGAAGTGGAGAGCGTGGAAGAAAAACAAAGTTAATACTGGAATCGATTGAAGAATTTTTTGAGCATAAAGAACAGGTAGATTTCGATAATTTGACCATTGAACACATAATGCCGCAGACACTCACACAATCGTGGCAGGAATATCTAGGAGAAGAGTGGCAATTGGTGCATGATTTATATTTGCACACGCTTGGAAACCTTACATTGACAGGATATAACTCAGAATTATCCAACGACGATTTTGACATAAAAAAAGAAAAATTAAAAGCAAGCCACCTTGAAATAAATAAATACTTTGAAAAAGTAATTTATTGGAAAAGAGAAGACGTAGAACAGAGAGCCAAGCATTTAGCAGAAATATGCTTGAAAATTTGGCCGTATTTTGGAAATGAAAGAGCAGATGATGACGTTAGAGTGACAGGAACAAACCCAAAAGAACTATATATTTTAGGTCAGCAATTCGAAGTGCATTCATGGAGAGATGTTTTGGAAAATACAATGAATACGATTGCAGATTTGGAACCGGAAAAATTTGAACAAATTATGGTGCAGTTCCCGAGGTTAGTAGGAAGAGATCCTAAAAAGTTTCGAGCTATACGTCAATTAAAAAACGGGGCATATATTGAGGTGAACTTAAGTGCTCAGAGTATACAGCGTTTTTGTGTACAAGCGATCGAAGCTGTAGAGTTAACAACTGATGATTGGAAGGTTATTACAGAATAACCTCTTGTGTCTGATCACAGCCACAATGTATAGTATATCTCGGCATGTGCATTGCCACCTAAAAAGTAGACAATATAAGTTCAATTCATGTGGAAGGAATCAGAGGATAAAGCTCTGGTTTCCTTCCTTTTTTCTCTTCTTCCCGCATGTGCATGAGCATATCGACTTTCAGCACGTGTCGTTTTTATCGGAGGAGCTGTTTACGGATGTGACGGCGGGGGAGAAGTATCGTGTCGATTTGCTTGTTAAGACGAAGTTGAAAGGGGAGGATAGCCTCATTATCGTCCATATCGAAAATCAAAGCTACGTGCAGCCATCGTTTCCCGAACGAATGTTTATTTACTTTAGCCGCTTGTTTGAAAAATACCGAAAGCGCATGTTGCCGATTGCGGTATTTAGCTATGATTCTCTTCGAAATGAGCCTTCCTCGTTTACGCTCCAATTCCCGTTTTTTGATGTGCTTCATTTTCAATTTCTTACTGTTGAATTACGTAAACAAAACTGGCGTGATTACATTCGCCACGACAACCCAATTGCCGCTGCGTTGTTAAGTAAAATGGGGTATACTGAAAGTGAACGAATAGAGTTAAAGAAGCAGTTTTTACGAATGATTGTGCGCATGGAATTAGACGAAGCAAAGCAGCGATTATTAATCGGCTTTTTTGAAACATATGTGAACCTGTCGGATGAGGAAGAACAGCAGTTGCGAAACGAGGTGAATGAGATGGAAACGAAAGAAAAGGAGAAAGTGCTTGAATTGTTAATCTCGTATGAACAAAAGGGAAAAAAGGAAGGATTGGAAGAAGGATTTAAGCAAGGAATGAAACATCTTGTTTACAATATGTCGAAAAAAGGAATGACACCAAAAGAAATCGCATCCCTTGTGGATCTTACGGAAGAAGAAGTACACTGTTTGCTTGAAAGTTGAGAAAAATTTGGTGTGGTACCACACCTCGAAGCATGTGGAAACAACAATTGCGAAGCGAGGTGAATGAGATGGAAACGAAAGAAAAAGAACAAGTGTTAGAGTTATTTCGTACGAGAAAAAAGCGTTAGAAAAAAGCGTTAGAAAAAGGCTTAAAAGAAGGTCTGCAGCAAGAAAAACGCCAGATTGCAAAAAAGATGCTAGCGAAAGGCTACGATGTACAGACGATTCATGAACTGACGGAGTTGTCTTTGGAAGAGATTGAGAAGCTGAAGTGATATGCTGTTTTGAATTTTTTACCATTTCTCATCCACAGCGCATTTCTGTTTTTTTAGACGAGTGGAAAGAAGATTAGGAGAGAGGAAAAAGCTTGAGGAATAGCTTAGGCGGTGCATGTTCGCACCGTCTATTTGTCAATTGTTGCGATAGTCTAATAATCGTTCATCGCTCGAGAAAGCAATGTCAATGTCGCGATCGTGGCGAGTGTGTTTTGTTGGTGGTTCGAACAAATAAATGAACCGCATTTGTTAACCGTTTGCCTATGATTTGTTCTATGCCTCTATCCGTTTTTGTTTATACTTGTTACATTTTCATTGAGCGAAATGTTTGCTTTTCTTTGTTTCTTCCTTTTCAATAAAGTTATATGATTTTTTGGCGTATGAATATATTGGAATGTTATCGTGATGTTATCGTGAATAGGAGAGAAGCGGATGAAGATTCGATCAATTGAACCGACACCAAGTCCCAATACGATGAAAGTGTTGCTTGATGAAGAGCTTCCATTCGGAACAAGCTACAACTATAAGCCAACGCAGGCTGAACAAGCTCCTGAAATCATTAAGCAGTTATTGAAAATCGAAGGGATGAAAGGCATTTACCATGTCGCTGACTTTTTAGCTGTCGAACGGCATGCGAAATATGATTGGAAACCGATTTTAACAAAAGTGCGCGAAGTGTTTGGTGAACAGGTGGATGAGCTCCAAGACAATGAACCCGTACGCAACGATCATTTTGGCGAAGTGAAAGTGTATGTGCAAATGCTTTATGGCTTACCGATGCAAGTGAAGTTAACGAACGGTCATGAAGAGAGACGAGTTGGGTTGCCCCAACCGTTTGTCGATGCGGTGTTAGAGGCGCAAAAACATGCAGGGAATATTGTCATGGAGCGAAAATGGGTCGAAAAGGGCGTTCGATACGGGACGTTTGAAGAAATCGGTGCCGAAGTCGTAGAGGAGTTGTCTGCCGCTTATCCTCCAGAACGACTCGAACGGTTCGTACACATGTTTAAACAAGGAGAGCAGGGGAAAACGCAAAAACGAACAAGTGTTCAAGTGACGGAACAAATGCTAGATGACCCAGATTGGACGAAACGGTATGCAGCGTTAGAGCAAATGATAGAGCCGACGGAAACCGACTTGCCCGTATTGGCAAAGGCGTTAAGAGACGAGAAAGTGGCGATTCGTCGCTTAGCGACTGCCTATTTAGGAATGATTGGCGGAAAAAGTGTGCTGCCATATTTGTATGAAGCATTAAAAGATCCAGCTGTTTCTGTGCGTCGTACAGCTGGTGACTGTTTGTCTGACATTGGGGACGTGGAGGCCATCTCGGTGATGGTCGAAGCGCTAAAAGATGCAAGCAAGCTCGTTCGCTGGCGTGCTGCCATGTTTTTATACGAAAACGGCGATGACTCCGTCTTGCCTGCGTTAAAAGCAGCCGAAAACGATCCAGAATTTGAAGTAAGCATGCAAGTAAAAATGGCCATCGAGCGAATCGAAAGTGGGGAAGAAGCGAAAGGCTCCGTTTGGAAACAAATGACGGAGGGGAGAAAGAGAGAAAGGAAAATATTGAACTATCGTTGAAATTTTAGAAAGAAAATAGAGAGGAGAAATGTATATGTATCCGAATTATCGAATTTCTGTTGAAGTCATTGTATGGCACGATGAAAAAGTTCTTTTAACGAAACGCGCAGAGCACTGTAAGGTAGCTCCGAATGTATGGAACGTGCCGGCAGGGAAAATCAGATATGAAGAAGTTCCTTTGCAAGGTTTGTTTCGAGAAGCGAAAGAGGAAATTAATTTAGATGTAGAATTGTTAGAAGAGCTGTCTGTTCGAAACTTAAAAAGCAAAAGTGGAGATGAAGATATATATCGAGTTGTTTTTACGTATCTTGTCAAACCAAAAAATGATGATATTTCTTCTCTCACATTAAACGATGAACATTCCGAGTTCGCTTGGGTTGCGAAAGAAGATTTGAACGATCCAAAGTATGAAACGCTTCATGATGACATACGATACATTCTTTTAGAAAAAGTGTTCAACGAAAACAAGCGCTAGCGTAGAAAGCATGTCGTTGTTATGGCCATCGTTTGCGGAAGGCACATTTATTTTTGAACATGTATCGGCGAGGGGGATGGGGATGATTCGGAAATTGAGCGAAGCAGATCATGATGTTGTGTTTTCTTTTTTAAAGCAGGAGCCTTCATTGAATCTTTTTATTATTGGTGATATTGAAGCGTTCGGTTATGAGCAGGAATTTCAAGAGCTGTGGGGCGATTTTGATGAGAATAGTAGACTGAGAGCCGTACTGTTGCGATTTTATGATTCGTATATTCCTTACGCTCCGGGGGATTTTGATATTGACGGATTTGCGGAAGTGATGCGAAACGCTTCTCATCCTGTTCGTCTTTCTGGGAAAACGGAACTTGTCGCAAAATTTGAACCTCTTTTACCACTTGGAAAAAAGCGAGTTACGTATTTTTGTGAATGTAACGAAATCATATTTCCAGAAGAGCAAAGTCGTTATGAAATAAAACAAGCAACGGTTGATGATGTCGATCGCATACTTGAACTGCGTAGTCGCATCACGGAGTTTTCGGTGCTCCCTTCATCGCGGGATATGCTTGTCAAATCGTTAGAAACGAATACAGGGCGTGTGTACTACATCGAGGAAGATGGTTGCATGGTTTCGTCTGTTGCAACAACTGCAGAAAATACGCTATCTGCGATGGTTGTCGGTGTTTGCACGCATCCGGATTATCGTCAAAAAGGGTATGCAAGCGAAATCATGAAGCGCGTCATTCAAGATTATGTTCGCGCTGAAAAAACGTTATGCTTGTTTTATGACAATCCGAATGCGGGCCGTATTTATAAAAGACTTGGTTTTTATGATATCGGGATGTGGACGATGTACGGATAATTTCTGGATAGATGTAGAAAACGTGAAGTTGACGGGCTTCACGTTTTTCTTTTGTTGCATAGGTGAGCTATAATGAAGAGGTCAGATGAACCGAAGGGGAAGGATTGGTCGGTTATGCACATCATATTGTTTGATGGCGTTTGTCATTTTTGTAGTGCAACGGTTCGGTTTATTATTGAAAGAGACGAAAAAGCTTATTTTCGTTTTGCTTCGTTGCAAAGTGAAGCAGGTCAAGCGTTGCTTAAGAAATATCATATCCCTCAACAACTCGATAGTTTTGTATTCATCGATGAATCTACATACTATGTTAAATCTACTGCAGCGTTACGTGTATGCAAACATTTGCGAGGGTTTTGGAAGTACTTATATTGGTTTATTTTTATTCCGCTTCCTATTCGCGATCGAATATATGATTGGATCGCGAAAAATAGGTATCGTTGGTTCGGAAAGACGGATTGTTGCTTTATTCCGACAGAGGATATAAAAAAGCGCTTTTTATAGGGAAACGTGGTCAGTGAAGGAGGAAACAATGATTCAAGGAGAAAATTTGTTGCTTGTAGCAAGTCTAGTTATGACATATGTGTTTTTTTATTATGGTGTGTTCGTTTTAAAAGCAGAACGACGCATGATGGATATGATTTTTAATAGTTTTGTGTATAGTTTGATCATCTGGAAATTAAGCTACGGCATTGTACATCCGAACACCGTGCTAGAAAATCCGTTAACGCTTCTTTATTTTAACGGTGGTGGTGTTGGACTTGTTTTAGCAGGGGGATTCATTGTCGTGTATACATATTGGCAGTTGAAAAAACAGCACATTCCGTTCGATTCTTATATACGTGCAGCTACCCCGATATATTTTGGATATTGGATTGCATTTCTCGTATGGAAGGGAAGTGGATTTCCAGAAAATCGCTTCATTTGGCTACAAGCTGCTGTAGCTGTTGTTTTCTTTATCTTTTCTTCACGTATAAAAACGACAAGAAAGCTATGGCAACTGCTTGTTTCGTTTCATATTGTTGTCTTCATCTTCTCATCCATATCGGATATGACAAAAGAAACAACTTCACAGCAATCAAGTTCGAACATTGGAATTGATGTAGGAGAGATTGCCCCTGATTTCGAGTTGATGACATTAAAGGGCGAAAAAATGAAGCTGTCTCAGTTTCGAGGGAAAAAAGTAGTTCTAAATTTTTGGGCATCATGGTGTCCGCCGTGTCGTGCAGAAATGCCGGAGATGCAACGATTTCACGAACAGTATGGACAACATGTTGCGATTGTAGCGGTCAACTTGACGAATAAAGAGAAAAGTCGGGACGCCGTCGAAACGTTCGTGAATCAAAAAAGCGTGACATTCGATATCATGCTTGATGAACAAGGAACGGTTAGTAAAACATATAAAGTCATCACCATTCCGACTTCGTATATCATTGATGAACAAGGGATCATTCGCAGCAAACATGTCGGTCCACTTTCATACGATGCGATGAAACGAGCGATGTTGTCGGAATGATGTTGCGGTATCAAACATGGGCGAACAGCTGTTATATCTGTTCGCTCATTTGTTTTTGTGATTTTCGATTTGCCATTTGGTTATATAGTCCAGCAAAACTGCAATGGGTTATAATCGATTCAATCAATAGTTGCTTTGTTTCCCTTTTTTGTAACTTAATATTCATTTGTGCCCCGATGTGCAAAAGTTGTTCTTTTTTAAAAGACATTAAAAAGGTTGTTGCTTCCTCTTTATTCATGTTTTTCATTTTTTTTATGACGTTTGCATAGTCCGTTTCGTTTGTGGATTGTTTTGTTAACGTCTGGTTTTGTAACTTTGCAGAGAGATCCTCTAACATTTCATCGACGGTACAATGTTCGTAATGTTTTAAAATAGCGAGAGTTTTTTCGAGCATATGTGTTACTGTTTTTACGTTCATACGACAATTCCTCCACCAATCCGATTTAAAAATTCCAGCGTAATTTTTTTCACATAATCACCCTGTTTCGCCTGGCTGTTTTCAACGGCAAATACGGGATAACTGAGCATTGATGCCCGCGTGATCGCATCACCGTATGGTAAATAACTGTTAAATATCATGTCAGATGAAAGCGTACGTTTTAATGTATTGATCATATTTTCTTGTGTTTGTTTTGGCTGATTGCCGTATTCCCGAATAAAATTGAGGACGATGCCGATGAGTTTTGTATCGCTATATTCTTTTGAACTAGATTGGAATCTTTCGTTTAATTCATCTACTTTATTTTTAATGGCTGAGATGCCGTATGAAGAGAGACGATCAGGAATCGCAGGAATTAAATAGTAATCGCTTGCGTACAAGGCATTTTGCGTAATGTAATTTAAATTTGGCGGGCAATCGATAAAAATAAAATCATACTCATGTTTTACTGTGTTTAAAATATGGTGAAGCATTTGAAATTTATAAATGTCTGAACCAAATAAATGGTCTTTAAAATGTGGTCGGGAATAAACGGCAATGTCCATGTCTGTATGAATGAGCTCAGCATGTGCTGGAAGTAAATCAATATGTTCATATACATCCTTACTCTTCTTGCGCACGCACGCTTTTAAAATAAAATCATTTACATCTACTTGAGGGTACTCGTTTTTTAAGTAGTGCTCAATTAAATCTTTCAACGTACCGATTGGAGGCGTTTCTTGATAGGCTAACTGTTCAAAACGCTCTGGTGTCAAACATGAAATGGAGAGATTACATTGTGCATCCGCATCTACCAATAACACTTTCGGTTGAGACTGTTCAAGGCCAAATAGCTCTAACTCATCAGATGATAAATGCTGCAGTCCTGTTGCTAAATGATGAGTAACAGTTGTCTTTCCCACTCCACCTTTCCAGTTGATAACACTAATAACTTTTGCATGTCGCTCCATGATGATCGCCTCCTGTTGTATATAGGACGGTTTATTTGTATGAGAAAAGATGAAAAGATATGACAGATTATTTGCACAGGAATTGTTAGAAGGTGACTTACTTGACATAGTGTTTTATGTTATAATCGTTATAACAGTAATAACAAAGAGGTGAAACGCATGCTACATGTAGAACGAAAAGTATTAAAAATAGGAAACTCACTAGGAATTACTTTTCCTAGTGAATTTCTACAAAAACTTGATATTCACCAAGGGGATGAAATACAGATGGAGCTTGAAGGCAATCAAATTGTGATAAAAAAAAGTAACAAAGTGAACTTGCCAAAAGGCATTTCGAGAGACTTTTTTGATGTGTTAGATGAGACGCTCAAAGAGTACGACGAAACGATTAAGGGGCTTGTCGATCGGTGAGATATGTAACAGTGGAAGAAATCATTGCGATGAACTTCTTCATTATTGAAAAATATTCACCTTGCGAAATGAAAGGTGTGAAAGAACAATCATTATTGGAATCTGCTGTGTATCGTCCACAACAAAGTGTGTTTGGCGAAGATGCTTACCCTACTATTTTTGAAAAAGCATCCGCATTGTTCGAGTCTTTGGCAAAAAACCATTGTTTTCATAACGCGAACAAACGAACAGCTTTTGTCGCTCTTATTCAATTTTTGAAATACAACGGTTATCGTTTTGTGATGCCGCAAGATGAAGCAATCGAATTTGTTGTTGATGTAGTAAACCATCGATATTCCTTTAACGAAATTGTTGCTACAATTAAGGAATACACATTGAAGTGCTAGTTTTGGTATTCCGCGAAGTGAAATGAATGAGTTTTTATCTTTACAACATATGGGATTTTTAAAGTATTATTACCGCTAGCAGGAAATCATCACACATTTTAAAGCATTTAGGAGACACATAGGGCTATTTCGGAAGTTTTTTTGCTCGATTGAATAACGGAATGTTCTAACGACTAAAGTCGTGTTTTGCATACAAAAGAGTTTCTCGTACACCTTCGCGCCAAAGTAATGGAAATAAGCATTTCTCAAAAAGAGGAATGCTTTTTATGTTTTAAAACAAAAAAATAAACTAAAACAATAATTATTTATTGTAAAACAATAAATAATGTATTAAACTGGAATGGAAATGATGGAAGTGAGGTGCTTGTTGTGAAGCGAGAAACACTTTTTTTAAAAATCGCTATTTTTATTATCGGCGCTCCTATTGTTGCGTTATGTGTACTTGTCTTGCCTAAGTTTCCTGACTTTTATGCCGAGTGGCTACCAGAATTAGCGTATTTGCGCTATCCGATCGTCATCTTTTTTTATGTTACCGCTATTCCGTTTTTCTTCGCACTATACCAAGCGTTCAACATGTTAACGTATATTGATAAAAACGAAGCGTTTTCCGATGTCTCTGTAAAAGCGCTAAAGTATATAAAATATTGTGCGGCGATCATTAGTTTATTATATGTTGCAGGCATGCCGTTCTTTTATCTCACTGCCGATTTAGA
Organism: Anoxybacillus sp. ST4; assembly: GCF_019448545.1. Lineage (NCBI taxonomy): Bacteria > Bacillati > Bacillota > Bacilli > Caryophanales > Anoxybacillaceae > Anoxybacillus > Anoxybacillus sp. ST4. The sequence goes on from NZ_JAHZOE010000044.1 coordinate 9,534, forward strand.
CGACGCCCCAGGAATTATCATCATCGGGTTGATGGTGATTTTTGGATCTTTGGTCGTTGCCGTGTTTGCCGCAGTGCTACAAAAGCTTTTACAAAAAGCGATTGAAATCAAATCGGAAAATGATTTAACAATCTGAGGTGAAGCACATGGCGATTATTGTGAATCTAGATGTCATGTTGGCGAAAAGGAAAATGAGTGTGACCGAGTTGTCAGAAAAAGTAGGAATTACGATGGCGAATTTATCGATTTTAAAAAATGGCAAAGCAAAGGCGATTCGGTTATCGACATTAGATGCGATTTGCAAAGCGTTGCAATGTCAACCAGGGGATATTTTAGAGTACAGAAATGATGACGACATATAATCGGGGGCAAAAGTGATGAGATCATTTATTCAACTCGTTCATTTTGGCTGGCAACAAGCGTTATCTTGTTTGTTTCCTGTTGTTATTTTTGCCTCGCTAGCGGTGACAAAAATGGTTCCGCTTCCTTTCTTGCCGCGGTATGATTGGCTACTTATCATTTGTCTTCTCATGCAATGGTGGATGGTGCGTGCGGGACTAGAAACACGGGATGAACTAAAAGTGATCACGTTGTTTCACCTTATTGGGCTTGCGCTTGAGTTGTTCAAAGTGCATATGGGGTCTTGGGCTTATCCAGAGGAAGGGTATGCGAAAATTTTTGGTGTTCCTTTATATAGCGGCTTTATGTATGCAAGTGTGGCTAGTTATCTTTGCCAAGCATGGCGGCGGTTAAAGGTGGAGCTTGTCAAATGGCCGCCGCTTTCGCTCGTTGTTCCGCTAGCTGTAGCGATTTATTTGAATTTCTTTACCCATCATTATTGGATAGATGTTCGGTGGTGGTTAATTGGGCTTGTCATCGTCGTCTTTTGGTCGTCATCGGTCATTTACGAGGTAAACGGCACGCGTTACCGTATGCCACTCGTCCTTTCTTTTTTACTTATCGGATTTTTTATATGGATTGCCGAAAATATTGCCACGTTTTTTGGTGCTTGGCAATACCCGAACCAAGCGAAGGCTTGGAGTATCGTTCACTTAGGAAAAGTAAGTTCATGGTTTTTACTAGTGATTGTAAGCTTCCTCATCGTTGCCACGTTAAAGCAGATAAAAGAAAAAATTCCACAAACAACGACGCTAGCGATTAGAACGAAGTAATTTAGCGAACAGTTGTCGTTACCGTTCGCTAATCTTTTTCATATGATGCTCTTCAATAACCGAACGGACAATGTGAAATGAACTCCATTCACCTAGGGAAAGGAAGGTAATTGGATATTTCTTTGGAAAAAGGATAGATTGTATTTGTTTCAATGTCGCTCCTTTTTCGTACAAATCAATAATTTTTCCTTGAAGCTCTTGCAGATAGTGAAGCTTTCGTTGTAGAGCAGTGCGCCCATCTTTTACATAGCCTGCGTGGGCGCAAAACATTTCTCTAAAATCGTACGTTAATACTTTTTTTAATGAGTCAATCAAAGTAGAAATGCTTTCTTCGCGCAAGATGACTTTTGTTTTTTCGAGACAATATAAGTCCCCTGTAAAAAGTTGTCCTGTTTCGCGATTCAGAAATGCGAGGTGGTCAACCGCATGACCTGGCGTATGAATCACGTCCCATGTCGCATGGCGTGTAGAAAACATGTTTTCAATCGGCTTAGCTTGGAAAGGAGGGCGGGTTCCCCAAAAAAACTTGCGATATATCGGATAATCTGCTTGTTTCCGACAATAATCAATCATGAGCTCATTCATATAAATCGGCAGTTGTCGTTCGTTTTGTAAAAATGCTGCACAACCTGTATGGTCCTCATGAAAATGGGTAATCATTACTTGATCGATATCTAATGATTTGAAAAAATGAGCAAATTCATTTGCTAAGGATGCTGCTCCTGTATCAATCAATACCCCGTCGGTAGAAAAACAATGTACCGTCAATCGTACCCCTTGAAATGTTAGAGTGCCTTTTGCGATATGTACCCCAGAAACAGTTTCTTGTTCGAATTTTTTCTTTACTAACATGCGAAGTGCCCCCTTTGTTTCATTATATCAAACAATAATGAATATTCATTCATTACAAAGTGTTGAAAAAGTGGGGAGTCAAGAAAAAGTTCACTTTCCTCGTGAATTTTTTCTTCTTTTCTTTTTTCCTTATTTGTGGTAACTTAAATCTATACCATGTGATTGAAGGGATCGTAAC
>NZ_JAHZOE010000045.1:0-10370 GCF_019448545.1 Anoxybacillus sp. ST4
AGGGAAAACGCACATACCTACAGGATGAGAGCAAGTAAAAGCGCTTACATATAACGATTTTATAAAACCATATATAACCAAAAAAATCGGTCGAGAAAAAAATCTCCCACAAAGTCTTGACTCAAACGAGCGGGATGGGTTGGCATTGGACGTTTTACGAATGTATGTTAAAATAGAAAAAGTCGAAAAAACAGAAACAAATGTTCTTGTTGTGAAAGGGGAATAAGTGTGACGGATAAGCAGCTTCTTACATATAACGAAGACACGATTCAAGTATTAGAAGGGTTAGAAGCCGTTCGTAAGCGACCAGGCATGTATATCGGAAGCACAGATAGTCGCGGTTTACATCACCTTGTATATGAAATTGTCGATAATGCGGTTGACGAGGCGCTTGCCGGATATGGTAGACGCATTATTGTCACGATACATAATGATCAAAGTGTTAGCGTGCAAGATGAAGGACGTGGTATGCCTACCGGGATGCACAAGTTAGGAAAGCCTACTCCGGAAGTCATTTTAACTGTGCTACATGCAGGTGGGAAATTCGGACAAGGGGGGTATAAAACAAGCGGTGGCTTACATGGTGTTGGCGCGTCCGTCGTTAACGCTCTGTCCGAGTGGTTGGAGGTAACGATTCAACGCGATGGCTTCGTGTATTACCAACGATTTGAACACGGTGGAAAGCCGGTGACTACACTTGAGAAAATTGGCGTAACAAAACAGACAGGGACGAAAATTCAGTTTAAACCGGATCCAACGATTTTTAGTACGACGACGTTTCATTATGAAACGATTAGCGAGCGTTTACGTGAATCCGCATTTTTATTAAAAGGATTAAAAATCGAATTGTACGATGAGCGGACGGGTTCACACGATACGTTTTATTACGACAACGGAATCGAAGCGTTTGTCCAATATTTAAATGAAGAAAAAGACGTATTGCATCCTGTCGTGTTTTTTAGCGGTGAGCAAAGTGGTATTGAAGTAGAGTTTGCCTTTCAATTTCATGACGGGTATGCAGAGCAAATGCTTTCGTTTGTTAATCATGTGCGTACGAAAGATGGTGGGACGCATGAAATCGGGGCTAAAGCGGCGATGACTCGCGTTTTTAATGAATACGCACGCAAGGTAGGTTTATTGAAGGAACGAGATAAAAATTTAGAGGGTACAGACATTCGTGAAGGGCTATCTGCTATCATATCGGTTCGTATTCCAGAAGCCCTTTTGCAGTTTGAAGGACAAACGAAAGGGAAACTAGGAACGCCTGAAGCTCGTTCGGCAGTTGAATCCGTTGTTAGCGAGAAATTGACGTACTTTTTAAATGAAAATTCGGATATTGCGACAATGTTAATTAAAAAAGCGATTCGTGCATTTCAAGCGCGTGAAGCAGCGAGAAAAGCGCGGGAAGAGGCGCGATCTGGAAAAAAGAGAAAAGGAAAAGAACATGTATTAAGCGGAAAACTCACACCTGCCCAAACACGAAACCCACAAAAAAATGAATTGTATTTAGTTGAGGGAGATTCAGCTGGCGGATCTGCTAAGCAAGGTCGTGATCGCCGTTTTCAAGCTGTATTGCCTCTCCGTGGAAAAGTCATTAACACAGAAAAAGCGAAATTAAGTGATATTTTTAAGAACGAAGAAATTAATACAATCATCCATGCGATTGGCGGTGGTGTCGGGGCAGATTTCTCGATTGATGATATTCATTATGACAAAGTGATCATCATGACCGACGCGGATACGGATGGAGCGCATATTCAAGTGCTGTTGTTGACATTTTTTTATCGCTATATGCGACCGCTCATTGAAGCTGGTAAAGTGTTTATTGCACTTCCACCGCTTTATAAAGTAAGTAAAAAGGTTGGTAAAAAGGAAATTGTTGAATACGCATGGACAGATGAACAATTACAGCTTATTTTAAAGAAGATTGGAAAAGGCTACACTATTCAACGATATAAAGGGCTTGGCGAAATGAATGCCGATCAACTATGGGAGACGACGATGAATCCTGATACGCGTACACTTATTCGTGTACGTATTGATGACGCAGCACGTGCTGAACGCCGTGTAACGACGTTAATGGGGGATAAAGTAGAACCGAGAAGAAAATGGATTGAATCGAATGTGCAATTTGGATTAGAGGAAGAGGTAAATATTTTAGAAAATGATCATGTGATGACAGCTGAGGGGGAATAAGAACATGGAACGCATATTAGATTTGCCGTTTGAAGATGTGTTAGGCGACCGATTTGGTCGTTATAGCAAATATATTATTCAAGAACGTGCGCTTCCTGACGCACGCGATGGGTTAAAACCAGTACAACGCCGCATTTTATATGCGATGTATGTAGAAGGAAACACATCTGATAAGCCGTTTCGTAAATCCGCGAAAACAGTCGGAAACGTCATTGGTAACTTTCACCCGCATGGTGATTCTTCTGTATATGAAGCAATGGTGCGCATGAGCCAAGAATGGAAAGTAAGAAACGTATTAATTGAAATGCATGGAAATAACGGGAGCATTGATGGTGATCCACCTGCAGCGATGCGTTATACAGAAGCGAGATTATCGCCAATTGCATCCGAATTGCTGCGCGATATTGATAAAGAAACAGTAGAGTTTGTACCGAACTTTGATGATACGAGCAAGGAGCCTGTCGTGTTGCCAGCGATGTTTCCGAATTTGCTTGTCAACGGTTCAACAGGTATTTCAGCAGGTTATGCCACAGAAATTCCCCCGCATCATTTAGGAGAAGTGATTGATGCGGTGATGATGCGGATTGATCATCCGAATTGTTCGGTGGATGATTTAATGAACGTATTGAAAGGTCCGGATTTTCCAACAGGGGGAATCATTCAAGGAAAAGAAGGAATTAAAGCTGCTTATGAAACGGGAAAGGGAAAAATCATTATTCGTGGCAAAGCAGCAATCGAACAAGGAAAAGGTGGTAAACAAGCGATCGTTATTACAGAAATCCCTTATGAAGTGAACAAGGCGAATTTAGTTAAAAAAATTGACGAATTGCGTCTTGAAAAAAAGTTGGATGGAATCATTGACGTGCGTGACGAGACGGACCGAACAGGGTTACGTATCGTCATTGAGGTGAAAAAAGATGGGAATGCACAAGGAATTTTAAATTATTTATATAAAAATACAGATTTGCAAATTACGTACAACTTCAATATGGTTGCTATTTATGACCGTCGTCCTAAACTATTAAACTTAACGCAACTGTTAGATGCATACATCGAACATCAAAAAGAAGTTGTTACGAACCGTTCCCGTTATGAATTGAAGAAAGCGAAAGAACGCGCTCATATTGTCGAGGGGCTAATAAAAGCTGTATCGATTTTAGATGATGTGATCGCAACGATTCGCGCTTCCCAAGATAAAAAGGATGCAAAAATGAACTTAATCAATCGTTATGGGTTTACAGAACCACAGGCAGAAGCGATTGTTACATTACAGCTATATCGTCTAACAAATACAGATATTGATGATTTACGCGAAGAAGCAAGTGCGTTACATCGTAAAATCGAGGAATTAACAGCTATTTTAGATAGTGAAAAAAAACTTCTCTCTGTTATTAAAGCCGACTTAAGAAAAATGAAAAAAATGTACGCAGATGAGCGAAGAACGACAATTGAGGAGGAAATAAAAGAAATTAAAATCGAAATGAACGTAGTTGTTCCAGAAGAAGATGTGATCGTCACTGTCACAAAAGATGGATATATTAAACGGACAAGTTTCCGATCTTATAGCGCTTCAAATGGGCAAGATGTGGGGATGAAAGAGGGCGACAGGTTGCTCGGAATGTTTGAGATGAACACTACGCATACGTTACTATTGTTTACGAATAAAGGAAATTACTTATATTGCCCTGTCTACGAACTCCCGGATATTCGTTGGAAAGATCTCGGACAGCATATTTCTCATATCATTCCACTTGATCGTGATGAACAGATCGTTAGCGCCATTCCAATTGAAGATTTTTCAAACGGATATTTATTATTTATTACAAAACAAGGATTTGTGAAAAAAACAAGCCTCGTTCACTATAAGGCACAGCGTTATTCTAAACCACTCGTAGCTGTGCGACTCAAAGAGGATGACGAAGTTGTGCGCGTGTATCGAACGGATGGATGTGGACATATATTCCTCGTCACACATTATGGGTATGGATTGCTATTCCAAGAAGAAGAAGTCGGAGAAGTTGGTGTCCGGGCAGCAGGGGTCAAAGGAATTCATCTAAAAGAAGGCGATTACGTCGTGTTTGGTCAACAGGCAACAGATGAAAATCTTGTTCTTGTGACAAAACGAGGGGCAATAAAAAAAATAGCGCGAACGGAAATTGAGCAATCCGCACGCGCAAAACGTGGGCAGTTGCTCGTTAAAGAAGTGAAGACGAATCCGCATCGATTAGTAAGTTGTCATTTCCTTTCACACGGACATGTTGTTTTAAAAACGGAGAAAGGGATCATAGAAGAAGTCAATGTCGATGAACTTCGGTTAAGCGATCGATATAGTAATGTGACGTACGTGCTCGATTGTGATGAAGTTGGTCATGTTACAGATACATGGGCGAAATGGTCATAATTCCCTTGAATTCATTTGCTATTTCAACTATATTGAAGAAGGTACAGTTTTTCATATGGGGGATGCATGATGAGATTTAAACGTCAAGAACCTTTTCGATATCAATTTGGTCAACCAATTCCGTGCAAATTTCGCATTACGCGTATTGGGGAACGACAAGTAGAAACGGATAAAGGAGCGGCTGAAATTCACGATATTAGCCCACGTGGCATTCGAATGGAGACGAGCTTAAATTTGCCGATCGACTCCGCAAAAGGTGAAATTGAGGTGGAGTTGCAGTTTACGATCGTTGATCAACCGATGAACGTGCGTGGTGTCGTAATCTGGAAGAAAACGTATGTGAATGAATTTCAGTACGGTCTTTCGTTGGAGATTTCTAAGCAAGAAGAAATGCAGTTAATTGGCGAAATTAAAAGGCATGCAGCGATGTATGCAAAGAGAAAAGAAAGAAAATGATAGAGGAAAGATGTCCGCATGGGCATCTTTTTTCTATGAAATTTTTTTGAAAGCGGTTGACTAACTTGTATATACAAGATACAATATAAACGAACAAACAAACTTGTATATACAAGTATGTGAAAATCAATGTAAACGCTTCAACTAAGGAGGAAGAAATGATGCGACAGTCTGTTGAAAAAATTGTTCAAGCAGTCGGTGGAAAAGAAAACATTATTGCTGCTACACATTGTGTCACCCGTCTTCGTTTTGCGCTAAAAGACGAAGGGAAAGTAGATAAAGAGGCACTAGAAAACATTGATATCGTGAAAGGCTCGTTTTCCGTAAATGGTCAGTTCCAAGTTGTCATCGGCCAAGGATTAGTGGAAAAAGTGTACAATGAAATGATTGAAATGACCGGCATTGGTCGAGCGACGAAACAAGAGATTAAAGATGCTGCAGAAAGAAAGTTGAACCCGTTACAACGTGCCATTAAAACGTTAGCAGACATTTTCATTCCGATTTTACCTGCCATCGTGACAGCAGGTTTACTAATGGGGATTAACAACATTTTAACGGGACCAGGAATTTTTTATGAAGGAAAATCGCTTGTTGAGGTGCATGAGCAATGGCGTGACTTCGCTGATATGATTAACTTAATTGCTAACACAGCGTTCGTCTTCTTACCGGGATTAATCGGTTGGTCAGCTGTCAAAAAATTTGGTGGAAGTGAATTGCTCGGAATTGTACTCGGACTAATGCTTGTTCATCCAGCTTTATTAAATGCTTGGGCGTATGCTTCAGCTGTTCAAGAAGGAACTGTGCCGTATTGGAATTTATTCGGTTTTGATATTCAAAAAATCGGTTATCAAGGTCAAGTGTTGCCTATTTTAATTTCATCATATGTATTGGCAAAATTAGAAATATTTTTGAAAAAACGTATTCCGGAATCATTCCAATTGTTGCTTGTTGCTCCAATCGCGCTACTCGTGACAGGATTTATTTCTTTTATCGCAATTGGTCCTGTGACTTTTGGAATCGCAAATGCTTTGACGGATGGTCTTGTCGCTTTGTTTGATCGTTTTGCGGCATTAGGTGGGCTCGTATATGGAGGATTATATGCAGTTCTCGTTGTTACAGGAATGCATCATACGTTCTTAGCAGTAGACTTGCAGCTCATCGGTAGCACGGGTGGAACATTTTTATGGCCGATGCTTGCACTATCGAACATTGCACAAGGTTCAGCAGCACTTGCTATGATGTTCGCAACAAAAGATGAAAAACTAAAAGGACTATCGTTTACATCTTCCGTATCTGCTTATTTAGGTATTACAGAGCCAGCGATGTTTGGTGTCAACTTGCGATTCCGTTATCCATTTATTTCTGCTCTCATCGGTTCTGCCATTGCGGGAATTTTTATTACGATGAATAAAGTTCAAGCTTCTTCGATTGGTGTCGGGGGACTTCCTGGATTTTTATCCATTTTCCCTGACAAATGGGCACCATTTTTCATTGGTATGGCGATCGTTCTTATCGTTCCATTTACGTTGACATACATCTTGGCAAAAACGAAAGGCGGTAAGTAATATGCATCCATGGTGGAAGACAGCTGTTGTATATCAAATTTATCCGAAAAGCTTTAAAGATACGAATGGCGACGGAATTGGCGATTTGAAAGGGGTAATTGAAAAGTTAGATTATTTGCAGACACTCGGGGTCGATGCCATTTGGCTCACCCCGATTTACGAATCGCCACAGCGTGACAACGGATATGACATAAGCGACTATTATCGGATTTATGCACCATACGGAACGATGGAAGATTTTGAGCAACTCATTGAAGAAGCACATAAACGAAATATAAAGGTTGTTATGGATATTGTCGTTAATCATACGTCAACTGATCACGAATGGTTCCAACAAGCGCGATCATCTAAAGACAATCCGTATCGTCATTTTTATATTTGGCGAGATGAGCCGAACAATTGGCAATCAAAATTCGGTGGATCTGCTTGGGAGTATGATGAACAAACAGGGCAATATTATTTGCATTTGTTCGATGTTACACAAGCAGATTTAAACTGGGAAAACGAAGAAGTACGTCAACGTGTATATGACATGATGCATTTTTGGCTAAAAAAAGGAGTAGATGGCTTTCGTTTGGACGTGATTAATTTAATTTCAAAAGATCAACGTTTTTTAGATGACGATGGGGCTATTCCGCCTGGGGACGGAAGAAAATACTATACAGATGGTCCTCGTATTCATGAATTTTTGCAAGAAATGAATCGAGAAGTATTTTCGAAGTACGATATAATGACGGTAGGAGAAATGTCGTCGACGACAATTGATCATTGTATTTTATATACAAATCCTGACCGTCATGAACTAAATATGACATTTAATTTTCATCATTTAAAAGTTGACTATCCAAATGGGGAGAAGTGGGCGGTTGCTGATTTCGACTTTTTACAACTAAAGAAGATCTTATCAGAGTGGCAAGTAGAAATGCATAAAGGTGGAGGATGGAACGCGTTATTTTGGTGCAATCATGACCAACCGCGCATCGTTTCCCGTTACGGTGACGACGAACGATACCATAAAGAATCCGCAAAAATGTTGGCAACAACGATTCATATGATGCAAGGGACGCCTTATATTTATCAAGGTGAAGAAATTGGAATGACTGATCCGAAATTTGAACGGATCGATGATTATCGCGATGTCGAATCGTTAAACATGTACCGAATATTAAAAGAACAAGGAAAAAGTGAACAAGATATATTGCATATTTTACAACGGAAATCTCGTGACAATTCCCGAACGCCGATGCAATGGAGCGATGAGAAGCACGCAGGCTTTACAACAGGAACACCGTGGATTTCCGTGGCGCGCAACTATCAACAAATTAATGTTCAAAGGGCGTTACAAGATCCGACATCGGTTTTTTATCATTATCAAAAGCTTATTCAATTACGTAAACAGTACGACATTATTACAACGGGCGATTATGAGCTCATTTTAGAAGACCATCCTTCGATTTTTGCATATATTCGCAACGGAAAAAATGAAAAGCTTGTTGTGATTAATAATTTTTACGGACGAGAAACGCTATTTGAATGGCCAAAACATATCGATATAAACGAATATACAAGTCAAGTTTTATTGTCAAACTATGAAGACTCACCAAGCGACTTCAAAAAAATCACGTTACGTCCGTATGAATCCATTGTTTATTACTTGAAAAAATAATGGTAAAATATTTTTCGGTGATAAACAATGAGTGAAAATAAGTATTTATCTATTTACAATGACTTGTTATCAAAAATTGAAAAAGGAATATTTAAACCGGGGACGAAAATTCCTTCTGAAAATCAGCTCGTTGAACAATACGAAACGTCGCGGGAAACGATTCGAAAAGCGCTTAATTTACTGTCGGAACATGGGTATATTCAGAAAATTAAAGGAAAAGGTTCCATTGTGTTGGACGTCAGAAAATTTGATTTCCCAATTTCTGGACTTATTAGTTTCAAGGAGTTAGCACAAAAGCTTGGAAAGCCATCACGAACAATTGTCGAGCAGCTTGAGATCATTAAACCTGATGAAGCGTTAAAAAAACATCTTCACGTTACAGCAAGGGAAGACATTTGGAAAGTGGTGCGCGTGCGGGAGATTGAAGGTGAACGTATTATTTTAGATAAAGACTTTTTTAATAAAAAGGTTGTTCCGTTTTTATCTAAAGATATATGTGAGCGTTCCATTTATGAATATCTTGAAAAAGAACTACAATTAAAAATTAGCTTTGCAAAAAAAGAATTTTTCGTTGAAGAGTGTACGGAAGAGGATCGTATGTACTTACATTTAAAACAATATACGCACGTTGTTGTCGTGCGAAATTACGTTTATTTAGACGATGCGAGTTTGTTTCAATATACGGAATCGCGCCATCGTCTTGACAAATTTCGTTTTGTTGATTTTGCAAGACGAATCCACTTACATTAAATAATCCGTGGCAATGTGCCACGGATTATTTTGTTTCGCGATGTAACGTATGGCGTTTTAGGCGCGGGCAATATTTTTTTAGCTCAAGTCGTTCAGGATTGTTCCGTTTATTTTTTGTTGTTATGTAATTTCGATCCCCAGTCTCAGTACATTGTAGAACAACTTTTACGCGCATAGGGTTTTTTCCCTCCTCCACAATCTAAAATAGTAATCATTACGATTTGTATAATAATATAAAACCAATATCTTTGTCAACAATCGTAGTCGGAATCCCTCCGACTACGATTGTAGATGTTCTTTCATAAATTGTGGAAGACGAAAACATTGGTTTAATACATCACTATTTGCGTATTTCGTTTGTTTTTTAAAGGCGTTAAGTCGCTCAAATGAAATCGGTTGTTTTGCTCCGAGAGTGAAACTCCATAGCCCACCTGGATATGTTGGGACGGTAGCTGTGTATACGTGTGCGTGTGGGAATAGACGACGAATGTTTGTATATGTTTGTTTCAATACGTCCATATGAAAAATTGGGGACTGACTTTGACAAACCATTATTCCGTCTTGTTTTAACGCTTCGTATACACTTTTATAAAAATTGTATTCAAATAATACTTGGGCTGGACCGATCGGATCAGACGAATCAATAATAATGACATCATACGTATTTATGTGATCTTTAACAAACTGTACCCCATCTTTATATATATATTGCACGCGCGGATCCGAAAGGTTTCCAGATACTTCAGGTAAATGTTTTTTACATGCTTGAACGACTAATTCATCAATTTCAACAAGATGTATTTCTTCTACCTCTTCATATTTCGCCACTTCACGGGCTGCACCGCAATCGCCCCCACCAATAATTAACACTTTTTTTGGCGACGGATGAAGAGAAAGAGGAACATGTGAAATCATTTCATTATAAATGTGACCATCAATAGAAGTTGTTTGTACAACACCATCAAGCACGAGCATTCTTCCGAAGTCGTACGAGTCCAAAATCATCACATGTTGAAATGGCGACCGTTCGGAGTAAATGACTTCTTTAATGCGATAACTAATTTTTAAATTTTCACGTTCATCTTCTGTTAACCATAATTGACCGTTTTCTTCTTTGATGTAGTTCATAGCTTCCTCCTCTAACCATGTATTTTGCACCCTTCTTATATTAATATATTTCTGCATCTATTTGCAAAGGATGAGAACAACATGTTTGAGTCAAGACTTTGTGGGAGATTTTTTTCTCGACCGATTTTTTTGGTTATATATGGTTTTATAAAATCGTTATATGTAAGCGCTTTTACTTGCTCTCATCCTGTAGGTATGTGCGTTTTCC
>NZ_JAHZOE010000046.1:0-10219 GCF_019448545.1 Anoxybacillus sp. ST4
TTTTCAATTCTGACTTGGAGAAAGGACGGTACATACTTCTACCTCTCCTTCTTCATAGTTTTCCTTTAACATATTAACAAAAGAAAAACGATTTTGTCCTTGACAAAATCGTTTTTCAACAGTCTGACCCATTTTTAATGGGAATAGTTTTTCAGCCCATTTTTTCGTTTTCTTTCGGCATATGATGAGACAAGAAAGGGGGAGCGTGATGAATCGTCTTGCTTTTCGTATTATCATCGCATATACAATTGCTTACTATAGCTCATTATCATTTTTCACTCATCCTTCGGTGCGGATGATAAGTAGCGCATTTTTTTCCATTGGTGGAGCACTTCTAGCAACCATCTGGCTATGGAAAGCGCACCGTCGCATTCGCACGAAGGAAAGCACATTTTGGGGAATGTTAACCGTCAGCATGATTTGTTATGTCATTGCAGAAAGTATATATCGCGTTTATGGGATTGTATATGATGCTGAGCCTCCGTTCCCAAGTTGGCCCGACGTATTTTATTTAGGGAATTCTTTTTTGTATATCTTGTCATTTTGTTATATGATGATGTTCCTGCGAAAGCAATGGAAGATGTGGCAAGCTTTATTCGATACACTCATTGTGACAACGATGCTCGCAATATATAGCTGGTTGTACGTCGTGCAGCCTCTCTTTCATTCACAAGTGTCGATCGCGTATGTACTCGTATTGCTCAGTTATCCACTTTTGGACTTCGCGATTACTTTTTTTCTTCTCCTTGTCATTTTTTTAACACGTTTAAACCGCATATGGATGTTGAACTTATTCGGAATCGGTTTGTTTGTTTTCGTTGATACGATGTATTTCATTCAAATGATGCAGTTTGAGTTTGTTTCTAACTCTTGGCTTGATCCACTTTGGGGAATGAGTTTACTTTTTATCGGCTCATCTGGTATGTATGCGAAAGAAGGAGATATAACTATACAAGTGACAGAAACGACACGATGGAAGTCCAACGTAAAAATATTTTTTCCTTATGCGAGCCTTGTTCCTCTCTTTTACGCCTTTTTCCGTTTTCCATCTGATCACATTGTCATCGCTGGAGTTGTCGTCACCGTTTGCTTTGTTGTCATTCGCCAATGGCTCACATTGCATGAAAATAGACAGCTCGTTCAATGTTTGCAAACGTTAAATCATGAGCTTGAGAAAAAAGTGGCCATGCGCACAAATGAGCTACAACGAGTGAATGAACAGTTGACTTACGCGGCAAATCACGACTTTTTAACAGGCCTTCCGAATCGACGCGCCTTTATTCAATCGTTAGAAGAAGCGCTTCAACAAGCGAAGCAACAACGTCATTCGCTTGCCGTATTGTATATTGACGTCGACCGTTTTAAGCAAATTAATGATTATTTTGGGCATGCCGTTGGCGATCAACTCATTGTGGAAATTGGACAGTTATTAAAACAAAAAGTTCGTCCGACACATGTCATTGCACGTCAAGGAGGGGACGAATTTACTATCATTGTCACTCCTGTATATCACCTTCACGATGTGTATCAACTTGTCGATGACATCGTCTCCATTAGTAAACAACCTATTGCCGTTCAACATTTAGATATACGTGTGTCGCTTAGCGTAGGAGTTGCGATGTATCCGTATGACGGAGAAACGAGCGATACGCTAATGAAACATGCGGATATGGCGATGTATCGCGCCAAAGAGCAAGGGAAAAACCAATATCAGTTTTTTAACGGTGAGATGGATCGGACGGTGTCACAAAAAACGATGATTGAAACGGATCTTTATGAAGCGATCGAGCAGAAGCAATTTGTGTTGTTTTATCAGCCTCAATTTGATGTAAAAACAAAAAAATTAATCGGCATGGAGGCGCTTATTCGCTGGATACATCCAAAGCTCGGCATGATCTCACCAGGCGTCTTTATCCCAATTGCTGAAGAAACAGGGCAAATTATCGCCATTGGGGAATGGGTCATTGAAGAAGCGTGCCGTCAAATAAAAAGATGGAACGAGCAAACCGGGCTCTCCCTTCGCATGAGCGTCAACATTTCTCCAAAGCAATTTTTAAAAGAAAATTTTGTTGAACATATTGATGTTGTTTTACGTGAAACGTCATTGCCGGCTCACCAACTTGATTTAGAGATTACGGAAGGGGTGGCTGTATTTAATGAACAATATACGATTCATAAACTACAACAGTTGAAACGAATCGGCGTTTGCATTTCGATTGACGATTTCGGTACAGGATATTCGTCTTTAAGCTATTTACGTAAATTTCCGATTGACCGTTTAAAAATTGCTAAGCCATTTATTGACGGGATCACGAAGGAAAAAGAAGATGTGGCCGTCGTTAAAGCGATTATCGTACTTGCCCAAAACTTAAAATTGCGCGTCATCGCCGAAGGGGTAGAAACGCTGTCACAATTTCATATTCTCGAGACGTTGCAGTGCGATGAAATTCAAGGATATGTTTTCGGAAAGCCGCTTGATGCCGATGCGTTTGAAAACACGTACTTACAAAACCAACTTCCGGACGAGTGAAGTTGGTTTTGTGAAAAAAATCATTGACAATGATAATCAATTCATGTAACTTAAAATTTGTTGATATTAATTATCAATATCAATTTGTTCACTAGGCGTTCGAGGGGGTAAACATATATGCCGCGGTTGTACACAGAACAGCTTTCTGTTGGCTATGGAGAGCGCACCATTGTCGATCGGTTAACTGTACATATTCCAGATGAAAAAATAACGACCATTATCGGACCGAACGGATGTGGAAAATCAACGCTTTTAAAAGCGATGACGCGCATTATTCGTCATCAAGAAGGGGCGGTCATTTTAGACGGGAAACAAATTTCGCAAGAGCATACGAAATTGTTGGCGCAAAAAATGGCGATTTTGCCGCAAACCCCAGAAAGTCCGAGCGGTTTAACCGTCGGTGAGCTCGTTTCATACGGACGTTTCCCTTACCAAAAAGGATTTGGTCGACTGACGAAACGGGACGTGGAAGTCATTGATTGGGCGCTTGAAATGACTGGAACGATCGCATTTAAACACCGCCCGGTCGATTCGTTATCAGGTGGTCAAAGACAGCGAGTATGGATTGCGATGGCGCTTGCGCAAGAAACAGATATCATTTTTTTAGATGAGCCGACGACGTATTTAGATATGGCTCACCAGCTAGAAGTGCTTGAATTGTTGCAACGTTTAAATCGCGAACAAAAGCGCACGATCGTGATGGTGCTTCATGATTTAAACCATGCGGCTCGTTTTGCGGACTATATGATCGCCATGAAAGATGGGAAAATCGTGCAAGCAGGAACGTGCGAGCAAGTGATGACGCCTGATGTATTAAGACGAGTGTTTTATATTGACGCAGAAATCGGCCGCGACCCTCGAACAAACAAACCGATGTGTATCACATATCATTTAATAAAAGGAGATGTAGCATATGTTGAACAAGCGAATGATGTCCATTCTTCTTTTGTTCGTCCTCATCTTGAGCGCGTGCGGTAACCAAGCGGCAGAAAACGAACAAGAGAAAGCAACAAAAGAAGCGAATGAACCGAAAACGATTACGTATGAATCAGAAACGGGTCCAATTGAAGTTCCTTCCAATCCGAAGCGCGTTGTTGTGTTATCGTCATTTTTAGCAGGTAGTGTGATGGCGCTTGATGTTCCAATTGTCGGTGTCGATTCTTGGGCGAAAATGAACCCACGTTATGAGCCATATATAAAGGATGCAAAAGAAGTGACAGATGAAAGTTTAGAACAAATTATCGAGTTGGAGCCAGATTTAATTATCGCTGCCTCAACAAATAAAAACTTAGATAAATTAAAGGAAATTGCGCCGACTGTCACATATACGTACGGAAAAGTCGACTACTTAACACAACATTTAGAAATTGGAAAGCTATTGAATAAAGAAGAAGAAGCGAAAAAATGGATCGATGACTTCAAAAAGCGTGCGCAACAAGCTGGCGAAGACATTCGTGCGAAAATTGGCGAAGATGCAACCGTTTCGGTCATTGAAAATTTCGATAAGCAATTGTATGTATTTGGTAACAATTGGGGTCGTGGAACAGAAATTTTATATCAAGAAATGAAATTAAAAATGCCAAAAGCAGTAGAAGAACATGCGCTAAAAGATGGCTATTACGCGATTTCGCTTGAAGTGCTTCCGCAATTTGCAGGGGATTACGTCATCTTCAGTAAAAACGCAGATGGCGACCTTTCGTTTACAGAAACAGAAACGTACAAAAATATTCCGGCGGTGAAAAACAATCGCGTCTTTGAAGCAAACGCAAAAGAATTTTACTTTAACGATCCAATTACGCTAGAGTATCAGCTTGAGTTTTTCAAAAAGCACTTTTTAGGGGAGTAATGTAGTAAAAAGAGGAGTTCGTCGCGAATTCCTCTTTCTTTATGTGAGAGAAGAGAGAGGATGTATATGCTGAAAAAATTTATATTTGCTTTATGCATATGGTTAGTGATGTTTGTTTTTTCTATCGTAATCGGAGCTGCAGAGACGACAATCAAAGATGTATGGCTCGCGATGACAGCGCCAGAGACAAGCGAACAAACAATGATCATTTATGAAGTCCGTCTCCCACGTGAAGCGGCAGCTGTCGTTGTGGGCGCCGCGTTAGCCGTTGCGGGTGCTATTATGCAAGGGATGACGAGAAACCCATTGGCCGATCCAGGACTAATCGGACTGACAGCAGGGGCGAACGCCGCGTTAGCCGCAATGTTTGCTTTTTTTCCTGACGCAAACTATATCGAAACCGTATTTGCCTGCTTTCTTGGTGCGTCGCTCGGTGGCTTGCTTGTCTTTGGCATCGGCGCAAAGTCATTTTCACCGTTTCGCATCGTGCTAGCCGGTGCAGCCATTTCCACTTTTTTATACGCGATCGCAGAGGGCATTGGACTTATATATAAAGTATCAAAAGACGTATCGATGTGGACGGCTGGCGGAATGATGGGAACGACGTGGAATGAACTGAAAATCGTTACCCCATTCATTTGTTTCGCTATGCTTATCGCTTTTTGGCAAAGTAGACAATTAACGATTTTAAGTATGAGCGAAGACGTAGCTGTCGGGCTCGGCCAGCAACTGACGCGTGTAAAAACGATTCTTTTCCTCGTTGTGATGATGTTAGCCGGTGCCTCTGTAGCTCTCGTTGGAAACTTAGCGTTCGTCGGTTTAATGATCCCACATCTCGTTCGCTCATTTGTCGGAACAGACTATCGCTTTATTTTGCCGATGAGCGCAATTGTTGGAGCAACGTTTATGTTGTTTGCGGATACCGTTGCACGAACGATTCACGCTCCGTATGAGACGCCTGTTGTAGCAGTTGTAGCGGTCATGGGGCTTCCGTTTTTTCTTTTCGTCGTGCGCAAAGGAGGAAACATGCGATGATTGCACCTCATTTATGGAAAAAACAGCGCGTCATATTGCTCATTCTTTTTCTGTTTATCTGTACAACAGCCGTGATCAGCATGGGAATCGGCTATTCTTCTTTATCTTATGACCGATTGATTCCTGTACTTTTCGGTGAAGGAACGTTTAAAGAACAATTTGTTCTTTTTTCTATTCGTCTGCCGAGAATCGCTATTACGTTGCTCGCAGGGATGGCTTTAGCGATGTCTGGAGCTATTTTGCAAGTTGTTATGCGCAATGATTTGGCAGATCCTGGCGTTGTCGGCATTAACGCTGGAGCAGGTGCGGGAGTCGCCTTGTTCTTTTTATTTATTCCGATTCAAGCGGAATCATTTGCCTACATTATTCCGCTCGTCGCTTTTTTTAGTGCGCTACTGACAGCCGTTCTCATTTATATGTTGTCATACAATAAGCAAACAGGACTTCAACCGATTCGACTCGTGTTAATCGGAATCGGTTTTGCGACGGCGTTTTCTGGCTTGATGGTTGTACTCATTTCAGGGGCAGATCGTACGAAAGTAGACTTTATTGCGAAATGGTTAGCTGGAGGCATTTGGGGGCTCGATTGGGCGTTTGTCCTCGCTTTATTGCCATGGCTTATCGTTCTCGTCCCGTTCATTTTATATAAAGCGCCTCGTTTAAATGTGCTGCAATTCAATGACCCGGTTGCGATCGGCATCGGTGTGTCGCTCGATCGCGAACGGTTTGTTTTGTTGTTAGTGGCAGTAGCGCTCGCTGCATCCGCCGTCTCGGTCACAGGTGGCATTGCATTCGTCGGTTTAATGGCGCCGCACATGGCTCGTGCGCTTGTTGGGCCGCGCAACGAGTTAAGTTTACCTGTTGCGATGCTAATGGGAGGGGCGTTGTTATTGTTTGCTGATACAGTTGGACGCAACTTAATTGAGCCAGATGGTCTTCCGGCGGGTGTGCTCGTATCGCTCATTGGCGCGCCTTATTTTGTTTATTTATTATGGAAAAAGAAATAAACGTATGATAAGATATTTGTAAACTTTTCTTTTCATGAGGTTTACAAAGGGGAGAGGGGCATTGTGGGAGGAGTTGCAAGCACATATTGAACAACTGGAGGAAAAAGCGCAAAGACGTTCATTCGTCAAAGTAGAAAGCAACGGTTGTTTTATACATATTGACGGCCGTCCGATGCTTAATTTTTCATCAAACAACTATTTAGGTCTCGCTCATGACGAACGGCTTATTCACGCGAGCGTTGAAGCGACGAGACGATACGGCGTTGGGGCGACTGCTTCACGGCTTGTTGTCGGCAATCATCCGTTATATGAACAAGCGGAAGCTGAACTCGTCCGCTGGAAAGGATGTGAAGCTGCACTCATCGTCAATAGCGGATATGCTGCTAACGTCGGCAT
Source organism: Anoxybacillus sp. ST4 (assembly GCF_019448545.1). Classification (NCBI taxonomy): domain Bacteria; kingdom Bacillati; phylum Bacillota; class Bacilli; order Caryophanales; family Anoxybacillaceae; genus Anoxybacillus; species Anoxybacillus sp. ST4. Next base: position 6,815 of record NZ_JAHZOE010000046.1, read on the forward strand.
TTTGTCTGCCTTAGCTGGGCGAGATACAGTGATTTTTAGCGATAAATGGAATCATGCGAGCATCGTTGACGGTGCTGTATTAAGTCGGGCGGAAGTGAAGCGCTATCGCCATGCTGACGTCGATCATTTAGAAACTTTATTAAAAAAAGCAGAAGGACATAAACGAAAGATAATTGTTACCGATACGATTTTCAGCATGGACGGAGACGTTGCACCGTTGCGCGAACTCGTCTCGTTAAAAGAGGCGTACGGTGCTTTACTCGTTGTTGACGAAGCGCATGCGAGCGGAATATATGGGGAAAACGGGGAAGGAATGGCATATGAACTTCAACTAGCACAACATATTGACGTGCACATGGGAACATTCAGCAAAGCGCTTGGCGTATATGGGGCATATGTAACGGGAACACGCGTCTTGATTGATTATTTCATCAATACGATGCGTCCATTCATTTTTACAACAGCATTACCTCCAAGTGTGCTCGGCGCCATTTATGCCGCGATTGACGTTGTACAAAAAGAGCCAATGCGGCGTTACCATTTACGTGCGTTAAGCGATCGTTTCCGCACGCGTCTTCAACAGGCCGGATTTCATATTGGTGAAAGCACGACGCACATTGTACCGGTCATTGTTGGTGAGAACGAGAAGGCGCTCGCATTTAGTGCGCGCTTGCGTGAACGTGGCATTGCCGCGGTTGCGATTCGTCCCCCAACGGTTCCAGAAGGTACAGCACGCATTCGCTTTTCCCTTATGGCGACGATGACAAACGAACAAATCGATTGGGCACTTGATCATATTTGTGCGGTCGGAAAAGAAATGGGGTTGATCTCATGAACGTCTTGATGTTGCCTGGCTGGGGGATGAAAGGCGATGTGTTTTCTCCGCTTATCGCGGCGCTTCAGCTAAAGGATGTCACGATCGTTGAATGGGAAAGCATGCGCGATGTTCATCATTTTTTAACGAAGGCAGAAGAAGCATTAACCGCCCCTTCGCTCGTTATTGGTTGGTCGCTTGGGTCGCTCGTTGCTTTGCAGCTTGCGACGCATCCGTATGTTACTCATCTTGTATGCATCGGCGGTACGAGCCGCTTTACGACGACAGAACATTATGATGCGGGGTGGCATGCGCGCATTGTGGAACGGATGAAGGCGCAACTCATACGCCAACCAAACAAAACGATCCAATCGTTTATTGACATGTTATGGGGGAAGGAAGATGCAGAGCCATTTCCGTATATGCATCATCATATTCCAGATTTGTTGCTTGGACTAGACTACTTGCTTGCAACAGATGTACGCAACCAGCTGCAACGCATTCGCGTGCCGCTGTTACTTATTCACGGGGAACGCGACCGCATTTGTCCACCGCAAGCTGCTCAATACATAGATGAACGAACAAACCATTGTACGTTCATGCTTATGCCAAATGTTGGACACGCTCCTCATATCACACAGCCGCATGCGTGCGCTCATATGATTCAAACGTGGTTAGGCGGTGGAAGAAATGATTGACAAACAATTGATGCAAAAGCGATTTAGCGAACGGGCAAAGACGTACGATCAATTTGCGAACGTACAAAAAAAGATGGCGCATGAATTAATGGCGCGCATTGCTCGTCCACCAAAAACGATTTTAGAAATCGGATGCGGCACAGGATATTTGACAAAATTGTTGCACAACGCTTATCCGCATGCGAAGCTAACAGCTGTCGATATCGCCCCAGGTATGATTCAAATGGCGAAACAAAGGCTTGGCGACGCACCGATTACGTGGTTATGTGCAGATGTGGAAGAAGCACCGATCGACGAAATGTATGATATCATCATTTCTAACGCGACGTTTCAATGGTTCGTCCAGCCGAAACGAACGATTGCTAAACTTGTTAATCAGCGGAACGAAGGCGGTCAACTGCTTTTCTCCACATTCGGAAACCGAACGTTTTACGAGCTACACACATCATTTGCTTACGCTTTAGCGAGCCAACATATTCATGAGCCAGTTCGTATCGGCCCATCGTTTCCGACGTTTTTCGATTGGCTTCACATGCACGCTTATGCTCGGGGGGATGAGCGCATGGAAGTAGAATATTTTCCGTCGGTACGCGACTTTTTCTTATCCCTTCGCCATATTGGTGCAACCAATAGCACAACAGGGCGATATTGCCAAAGGCCGTCTATATTTAAAACAATGATGCATGAATATGAACAACGTTTTTCGGAACAAGGGCTTATTCGCGCAACATACCATTGCATTTGGATCGACATTAGTTAGGTAGCGTCATATTTTTTCCGTAAAAAATTTCATCCATTTCGATGCGCAATTTTTGTGTAATAGCGTCCGCTTCTTCTTTTGTCAGTTGATCTTTTGATAGCTCAAACAAATAGCTATCTAAATCAAACTCGCGCAATTTACATTTCGTATGGAAAATATGTTCTTGATACACGTTCACATCAATCATATCGTACTGTTTGCGAATGTCGTCAGGAATGTAGTTTTGAATCGATGTAATATCGTGATCAATAAATAGCTTTTTCCCCGAAATGTCGCGCGTAAATCCGCGCACGCGATAATCAATGATCATAATATCGGTTTCAAATGAGCGAATTAAATAATCAAGTGCTTTCAATGGTGAAATTTCCCCGCACGTTGCGACATCAATATCAGCCCGGAACGTACTAATTCCATCGTTCGGATGATACTCTGGATATGTATGCACTGTAATATGACTTTTATCAAGGGCACAAACGACCGCTTGTGGTACAGGCGGTTCTTCTTTTGGCACTTCGATCGGGCTTTCCGATATAAGCATCGTCACACTTGCCCCTTGAGGAACGTAATCTTGTTTGGCGATATTTAAAATGTGCGCTCCAATCATATCCGACACGTCTTTTAAAATGTTCGTCAACCGCTCCGCATTATACACTTCGTCAATATATGCAATGTAAGCTTCCCGCTCACTTGCGCTCTTTGTATAACAAATATCGTACATATTAAAACTAAGCGATTTTGTTAAGTTGTTAAATCCGTGTAGTTTCATGGTTGCTCTTCCTTTCTCAAGTTATGCTATTTATTATGTTGTCGATTTATGGACACTTGTATGTATAGAAAATAAAAAACGAAAGGTGTGTATATGTAGAAAATAAATGGGAAACGAGGGGGATGAACAAGTGGATGACTGATCGGATTAGCGGTTGTAACGCACATTTCTTTTAGTATTCTAGACGCTTCAAATGGGCTTTTTGCTACTTAGTACTTTCGTCATTGGGACACATAGGTCAAAAGTAACTATTCACCCCAGTGCTAGTGTATAAAAAAGCCCAGCACAAATAGGGCATTTCGGTCATAGAAAATGCCCTAGGTAGCGGAAAGAACTCGATCGATCGTTTCGCCTGCCAACAGAAGAC